>NZ_CP108430.1:6784285-7092500 GCF_041435335.1 Streptomyces sp. NBC_01283 | reverse complement strand
CCCGCGTAGGCCTCGACCTCTGTCAGGCGGAGCTCGATCGGACCATCGGGTGAGGTGCGTACGAGCACACGGCCCAGCAGATCAGGGGCGACTTCGAGGACAGGGCGCTCGAAGAAGTCATGGCTGAGGGGCGTACGGTCAGGGGCCTCGATCATGCCGTCCGAGCGTACTGGAGACGGTCCGGACCGGTGGGTGGTCACCTGCCGGCCGGATTGCCAGGGTGAGGACGCGGAACCGGACGTGGGTTCACCGCGTTTGTATGGATCAAGGATTCAAGTCGAGTCGAACCACAGGCGGGGCCTGGGGAGGAGAGTCATGGGGTTCAAGAAGCTGCTTGCGAGCCTGGGTGCCGGCGGTGCGTCGGTGGAGACGGTGCTGACCGAGGTCAACGTCGTACCGGGTGGTGTCGTGCAGGGTGAGGTGCGGATCCAGGGCGGGTCCGTGGACCAGGAGATCGAGGGCCTGTCCGTCGGTCTGCAGGCGCGGGTCGAGGTCGAGGGCAACGACCAGGAGACGAAGCAGGACATCGAGTTCACCAAGCTGCGGCTCGGTGGGGCCTTCACGCTGCAGGCGGGCCAGGTGCACGCGGTGCCGTTCGGGCTTGAGATCCCCTGGGAGACGCCGGTCACCTCCATCGACGGGCAGCAGCTGCGCGGGATGAACATCGGTGTGACCACGGAGCTCGAGATCGCGCGGGCCGTGGACTCCGGTGACCTGGACCCGATCAACGTGCACCCGCTGCCGGCGCAGCAGGCCATCCTGGACGCCTTCATCCAGCTGGGCTTCCGCTTCAAGAGTGCGGACATGGAACGCGGTCACATCCGCGGCACGCGGCAGAAGCTGCCGTTCTACCAGGAGATCGAGTTCTTCCCGCCGCAGCAGTATCGCGGGCTCAACCAGGTCGAGCTGAGCTTCGTGGCCGACGACCGTGAGATGGACGTCATCCTGGAGATGGACAAGAAGCCGGGCCTCTTCAGTGAGGGCAGCGACTCGTTCCGGTCGTTCAAGGTGGGGCTGAACGACTTCCAGGGCACGGACTGGGCGGCGTACCTCAATGAGTGGCTGTCCCAGGTCGGCAGCAAGCGCAACTGGTTCTAGGCTCGGGAGAGCAGAGCCGTAGAGCTGCCGCCGAGCAGGAACCAACCAGGAGGTGCCGACGTGACCGAGCTCAAGAGGCCGCCGCTTCCCCATGACTTCCACCCGCCCGTGCCGTCGTTCACGGTCGTGAGCGAGGACTTCGAACCGGGTGCGGTCCTTAAGGACGCTCAGGTCCATGCGGCCGGGAACACCTCACCGCATCTGCGGTGGGAAGGCTTTCCGCCGGAGACCAAGAGCTTCGCCGTGACGTGCTTCGACCCGGACGCGCCCACGGGCAGCGGGTTCTGGCACTGGTCCGTCATCGACATCCCGGTGTCGGTGACCGAACTGCCCACCGGTGCGGGCAGCGGCAAGTTCGAGGGGCTCCCCGAGGGCGCGGTGCAGGTGCGCAACGACTACGGGACGAAGGAGTTCGGCGGCGCCGCGCCGCCGCCCGGTGACCCGGCACACCGTTATGTGTTCACCGTGTACGCGGTGGACACGGAGAAGCTCGGCCCGGACTCCGATGCTTCGCCCGCCGTCATCGGATTCAATCTCCGGTTCCACACGCTCGGGCGCGCGCAGGTGCTCGCCGAGTACGCGGCTCCCGCGGGTAGCTGAGCGTTCACTGAACGTTTGCCCGCCCCTGGTCATGGAAGTGATCAGGGGCGGGCATTTTTTATTGCGTTGTCCATCTCGGCGTGCCCGGCCAGAGTTGATCCCAGCCCGCCAGGGGGTGGGTCGGTGTGCATACGGGAGGTGGGCGAAATGCGGGACACGCTGGTGCTGAACGCGAGCTTCGAGCCCCTGTCGACGGTGACGCTCAACCGTGCCGTCGTGCTGGTCCTCAACGACAAGGCCGTCGTCGAGCAGGCCCACCCCGGACTCCGTGTGCGCGCGGCGGCGGTCGAGATACCGGTGCCTCGGGTGATCAGGCTCTGCAGGTATGTACGGGTGCCCTTCCGAAGACAGGCTCCGTGGTCGCGGAGGGGTGTTCTCGTGCGGGACCAGCACAGGTGCGCGTACTGCGGAAGGCGGGCGACGACCGTGGACCACGTGGTGCCGCGGGCGCAGGGCGGCAGGGACTCGTGGCTGAACACGGTCGCTTCGTGTGCGATGGACAATCACCGCAAGGCGGACCGTACGCCGGAGGAGGCCGGGATGCCGTTGCTGCGGCAGCCGTTCGAGCCGACGCCCGCGGATGCGATGTTGCTGGCGCTCGGCCGGGACGAATGGGCGGCCCTGCCGGAGTGGCTGGCGACGCCCGCCGCTTAGCCGCTGAGCGCGCGGTTGCCCGCGCCCCTGAGGGGCGCGGGTTTCTCGCGTCAGCCGTCAGTCGATCGGGGGCTGCTCGCGGCGCTCCTTGGGGGCGCTGCCCGAACCACCGCCCATGGGGTTGAAGTTGCCGAGCGCACCGCCGAGGCCCTTGAGGGCGTCGCCGATCTCGCTGGGCACGATCCAGAGCTTGTTCGCGTCGCCCTCGGCGATCTTCGGGAGCATCTGGAGGTACTGGTACGAGAGGAGCTTCTGGTCCGGGTCTCCGGCGTGGATGGACTCGAAGACCGTGCGGATCGCCTGGGCCTCGCCCTCGGCGCGCAGGGCGGCGGCCTTGGCCTCACCTTCGGCGCGCAGGATCGCGGACTGCTTCTCGCCCTCGGCGCGCAGGATCTCCGACTGCCGTACACCTTCGGCCTGGAGGATCGCGGCGCGCTTGTCGCGGTCGGCGCGCATCTGCTTCTCCATCGAGTCCTGGATGGAGGTCGGCGGCTCGATCGCCTTGAGCTCGACGCGGTTGACGCGGATGCCCCACTTGCCGGTGGCCTCGTCGAGGACGCCACGCAGCGCGGCGTTGATCTCCTCGCGGGAGGTCAGGGTCCGCTCCAGGTCCATGCCACCGATGATGTTGCGCAGGGTGGTGACGGTGAGCTGCTCGATCGCCTGGATGTAGCTGGCGACTTCGTACGTCGCGGCGCGGGCGTCGGTCACCTGGTAGTAGATGACGGTGTCGATGTTCACCACGAGGTTGTCCTGGGTGATCACCGGCTGGGGTGGGAACGGGACGACCTGTTCACGGAGGTCGATGCGGTTGCGGATCGAGTCGATGAACGGGACGACGATGTTCAGGCCCGCGTTCAGTGTGCGGGTGTAGCGGCCGAAGCGTTCGACGATCGCCGCGCTGGCCTGTGGGATCACCTGGATCGTCTTGATCAGGGCGATGAAGACCAGCACCACCAGAATGATCAGGACGATGATGATTGGCTGCATCGTTGTTCCCCGTACCCCTCTTGCCTCGGTGTTCCCTGAAGATCCGCAGAGCCCGGACGCGGGTCGGCGAAGATCTTGCTCGTCGAGTCTGACAGACCGCCGCACGGCCCGTGGTGCATTCACATGACGATGGCCGTTCACATGACGATGGCCGTCGCTCCGTCGATCTCGACGACATCCACCTCGCGTCCCGCCTCGTAGCTCTGGGCGGTGTCGAGCGCGCGGGCCGACCAGATCTCCCCGGCGAGCTTGATCCGGCCGCCGGAGGCGTCGACCCGTTCCAGGACGACGGCCGTCCTGCCCTTGAGCGCCTCCACCCCCGAGACCAGTTCGGGGCGTTGGGCGCGCTGTCTCGCCGCCACCGGCCGGACGACCGCGATGAGCGCGACCGACACCGCGGCGAAGACGACGACTTGGAGCACCGAGTCGCCGCCGAGGCCCGCGGTCACGGCGCCCGCGACGGCGCCCACGGAGAGCATGCCGAGCTCCGGCATGGCGGTCAGTACGAGCGGGATTCCGAGCGCGGCGGCGCCGATCAGCCACCACACCCATGCGTCGATGTCCACATGGTCATGGTAGGACCGCGGGACCGTCCCGCACAGGGCACGTGATCTACCGGCGGGCGCGGGACGGGCCGTTCGCGCCGGTGTCAGCCGAGCGGGAGGCCCTGCGCGCTCCAGCGCTCGCCGCGCTCCTCGACCACCAGGGGCAGTCCGAAGCAGAGGGAGAGGTTGCGGGAGGTCAGTTCGAGCTCCAGCGGGCCCGCGGCCATGATCTTGCCCTGGCGGATCATGAGGACGTGGGTGAAGCCGGGGGCGATCTCCTCGACGTGGTGCGTGACCATGATCATCGAGGGGGCGATCGGATCGCGGGCGAGGCGGCCGAGGCGGCGTACGAGGTCTTCGCGGCCGCCGAGGTCGAGGCCCGCGGCGGGCTCGTCCAGGAGGAGCAGTTCGGGGTCGGTCATCAGGGCGCGCGCGATCAGGGTGCGCTTGCGCTCTCCCTCGGAGAGGGTGCCGAACTTGCGGTCCAGGTAGTCGGTCATGCCGAGGCGGTCGAGGAAGGCGCGGGCGCGCTGCTCGTCGACGTCCTCGTAGTCCTCGTGCCAGCCGGCGGTCATGCCGTACGCGGCCGTGAGCACCGTCTGGAGGACCGTCTGGCCCTTGGGCAGCTTCTCGGCCATGGCGATGCCGGCGACGCCGATGCGCGGGCGCAGTTCGAAGACGTCGGTGCCTGGCCTGCCGAGGGTCTCGCCGAGGATGGTGGCGGTTCCGGTGCTCGGGTAGAGGTAGCTGGACGCGACGTTCAGGAGGGTGGTCTTGCCCGCGCCGTTCGGTCCGAGGATGACCCAGCGCTCACCCTCCTTGACCGACCAGGAGACCTGGTCCACCAGAGCCCGGCCCTCGCGGACCACGGATACGTCCTCCAGCTCCAGTACATCGCTCATGAGCGCGTTGTCTCCCATTGCAGTCTCGGCTGTCGCTTGCGCCTGTGGACGCAGTCCCCTGGGAGAAAACCTACGCCACCGGCCGAGCGCTCCAGTCCTTAGCCCGGTCCTTAGGCTGTACGCATGCTCTCGGAACCACGCTCAGGACGCTTGGCAGCATGGGGAAATGCCCTTCTTGCCGGACTTGTCTCGCCGGATGACGCGGTGCTCGCGATGGTCGGCGACGACGCCGTGCACCGCGTCGAAGGTCTCCCCGGCGAGTCGGGGCCCGTCGGTCTCACGCTCGCCCTCGGACGGTTGCGCACGCTCGGGGTGACCGGGCTGCGGGTCGCGCTGCCCGCGCCGGGGCATCCGCTCGGCCTGAGCGGGCCGCCCGCCTTCAACGCGCGTGCCCTGGACGCGGAGGAGGCGGTCGTCGCCCACGGCGCGCCGTACGGCCTGGTGCCCGAGGTGTCCGAGGCCGGGCCCGCCGGTGATGTGCACGTGGAGGTCCTCTGGCACTGCCTGCCCGTACGGGAGGCACCGCCGGCCGATGTGCCCTCGCTGGGCGAGGCGGAGCGCGAGCTGGCCGAGGCGCTGCGAGATGCGACGGAGGTGCTGTCGCGGCTCGACGTCGCGGGCTCGGGTCCGGTCGCCGAGGCCGCGGTGGACGCGTACCGGGCGCGGGCCGAGCGGGGGCGCGAGGCGCTGGCGCCCGGATACCCGCCGCGCGCCGTACGGGTGTTGGAGCTGGCCCAGCGGGTCGGCCTGCTGATCTCGGTGGCGTACGAGAACGGCCACGGCGGGGCCGTGAGCGCCTCGGAGATGGCGGCGCGGGGTGCGGCGCTGCGGCCGGTGGAACGGACGGCCCGGCGGGCGCAGGTGGCCGCGTACAACGCTTACGTGGAGGACCGGGAGCGGGAGGGGTAAGCACTGGACCGGCCCCCCGGGAATTCCCGGGGGGCCGGTGGTCACTGCTGCGCCTGGGGCGTGCGTCAGGCGTTGAGGCCGTTGTTCGCGAAGGCCGGGTTGAGGGCGCCGATGACGGAGACGGTGTTGCCCACGGCGTTCACGGGGATGTGCACCGGCGCCTGGACGAGGTTGCCCGAGCCGACGCCCGGCGACTTCACGGCCTTGCCGTTCGCGTGCGCACCGTCCGTGGCGGAGGCGAGACCGGCACCGGCGACGACGAGGCCACCCGCCACCATCGTGACAGCAGCGGCCTTCTTCAGGTTCTTCACTTCTGGATCCTCCTAGCGATCGCTGCGGCCAGCCGCCGCAGCATGCACTGGAGAACGGCCCGGCGGCGCACAGGTTGCGCCAAACGGGGGACATTGACACGACGGTATGAATCTCAGCCCGGAACACGACGTTCCGGTCCGCCGGTTGACGGAGTGTGCAGAAACGCTAATCAGCCGGTCACACCATGTCGTACGGCCCACAGGGCGGCCTGGGTGCGGTCGGCGAGGTCCAGCTTCATCAGGATGTTCGAGACGTGGGTCTTGACGGTCTTCTCGGAGAGCACGAGGGCGCGCGCGATCTCGCGGTTCGAGCGGCCGTCGGCGATGAGCCCCAGGACCTCACGCTCCCGCTCGGTGAGCGAACCGCCCCTCCCCTGCCCGGTGTTGACCTCCTGGGAGAGCAGCGCACCCGCCACCTCGGGCTGGAGCAGCACATGGCCCGCGTGCACGGAGCGGATGGCGCCCGCCAGGGCGTCCGGGTCCACGTCCTTGTAGACGTACCCGGCGGCGCCCGCGCGCAGGGCAGGGACGACCGTGCGCTGCTCGGTGAAGCTGGTGACGATGAGCACGCGCGCGGGGTTGGCCAGTTCGCGGAGCTTGCGCAGCGCCTCGACGCCGTCCATGCCCGGCATCTTGACGTCCATGAGGACGACGTCCGGCTTCAGCTTCTCGGCCTGCTCGACCCCTTCGGCGCCATCCGACGCCTCGCCCACGACCTCGATGTCGTCCTGCACCTCAAGGAACGTGCGCAGACCGCGGCGGACCACCTGGTGGTCGTCGACCAACAGCACCCGGATCCCCGTCTTCGGATGGAACACAGCGTCAGCCACCGGGAACCTCCATCTCGATCGTCGTGCCCTTTCCGGGCTCCGATTCCACGGTCAGCCGTCCGCCGACCCCGCCGGCCCTGTCCCGTATGGAGACCAGGCCCAAGTGCCGCCCCGCGCGCCGGATCGCGCGCGGGTCGAAGCCGCTCCCGTCGTCCGAGACGCGCAGCACCGCCCCGGCTCCACGCCGCGCAAGGGTCACGCAGACGCGCTCGGCGCCGGAGTGGCGCAAGGCATTGTGCAGCGCTTCCTGGGCGACACGCAGCATCGCTTCCTCCTGGGCCGCGGGCAGGGCGCGGACCGCATGGCTCTCGAAGGTGACCTCGGCGGAGTGCGCGCGGTCCAGGACCTGCGTGTGCGTGCGCAAGGTGGCCACCAGGCCGTCCTCGTCCAGGGCCGCGGGGCGCAACTCCACGACGGCGGCGCGCAGTTCGTCCGCCGCCTCGGCCGCGAGCACGGCGACCTGCTGGAGTTCGCCCTTGGCGCGCGTGGGATCGCGGTCCACCAGGGCGGCCGCGGCCTGCGCCGTCAGGCGCAGCGAGAACAGCTTCTGGCTCACGGCGTCGTGCAGTTCGTGGGCGAGGCGCGAGCGCTCCTCGGCGATGGTCAGCTCGCGGCTGCGTTCGTAGAGGCGGGCGTTCGTGAGGGCGATCGCGGCGTGCTGGGCGAGGATCGACAGCAGCTCTTCGTCGTCGGCGGTGAAGCCGCAACCGCCTTCGGGCTTGGGGCAGTTCTTGTTGGCGAGGAAGAGCGCGCCGAGCGTCTCGTCCCCGTACCGGATCGGCAGGCCGAGGAAGTCGGACATGTCCGGGTGGGCGGACGGCCAGCCCTCGAAGCGCGGGTCCTTGCGCACGTCGGCGAGGCGCTCGGGCTCGGCCTTGTGCAGCATCGCGGCGAGGATGCCGTGCTGGCGGGGCAGCGGGCCGATGGCACGCCACTGCTCCTCGCTCACGCCGTCGACGACGAACTGGGCGAACCCGCCGTGGTCGTCCGGAACGCCGAGCGCCGCATACTCCGCGTCGAGCAGCTCGCGGGCCGAGGCGACGATCGTCTTGAGGACGTCGCGCACCTCCAGCTGCCTGCTCATGGCGAGAAGCGCGGAGCTCACCGCGTTCAGGCCGGACCGGGGACCTTGACTCATGGCCTCACCGTACCGGCGGGGTGTGACAGTGCGTATCGGACCTGTGGCGGCCACCGCCTAGGGCCGTGGGCGTAGGCCGAAGGGCCCTGAGCCGTTGCGGCCCGCGCATGAGGCGCCGGGGGCTGGTGCGGTAGCGATCACCACGGGGCTTCGAAGGGACTGGGGCGCGCGCTGGGGGCGGCGCTCGCCGAGCGGGGCTGGGACCTGTTGCTCGACGCGAGAACGGCCGACGCGCTGAAGGAGTCCGCACGGGAGCCGGCAGGGCGCGGCGCGCGCGTGGAGGCCGTCGCCGGGGATGTGACGGAGGCCGGGCACCGGGCGGCTCTGGTGGCCACGGCGCGTGGGCTTGGCGGTCTCGATCTGCTGGTGAACAACGCGAGCGCGCTGGGCGCGGAGCCTCTCGTACGGCTCGATGAGCTCGCGCTCGACGGGCTGCTCACGGGGCTGCACGAGCCGCAGGCCTCGCATCTGCTGATGCTGGAGGCGGTCGCGGGCCGGGCCGCCGTGGACCGGGGTTATACGGAGGCGGTACGCCGTCTCTACCTCTGGCACGAGTTCGGCGACACGCATCTCCTACTTCCGGAGGAGTTTGCTCACGCAGGGAATTGCGACGGCAACTGCCGGTGAGGTTGTTACGTGGTCGATGTGAGCCCGCGCATAGGACGTGCATCACGTACGAAGTCCCCTAGTGGATAAGAAAGTCCTTTATGGGCATGGGATGCGCTGCCGTCGGAGCATGCGGCACGCCCCCTGATCCACTATCCGGCATCGTATGTCACACCTTTGCCTCAGAATTTTGCGGCCGCTAAGAATTGCACCCGTCGCTCGGCGCCGCGGTCTCGCACCGCGGCGTTTGTGCCGGATAAGCAAATGTCCCCGCCGGCCAGAGCGACCTCCGCGATTTCGAAGAGGTCCATCCGCATGTCCAAGCACAGCACCCCTGGTCATAGTCGCCCCGCGCCGACCAAGACCCAGAAGTTCTCGATCGCCGGTGTCGCCACGCTCGGTGCCGCCGCCCTCGCGTTCTCCCTCGTGCCGGGCAGCGCCGATGCAGGAACCGAGACCCAGAGCCTGGAGGCCGCCCCGGTGGCCTTCAAGCAGAACGTGGACGCCCAGCAGGCCGTCCACGCCGGTGTCATCAAGCAGCGGAACACCGCCGACAAGCAGGCCAAGGACGCAGCCGCCGCGAAGGCGAAGGCCGAGGCCGACGCCGCCGCGAAGAAGCGGGCCGACGAGGAGGCCGCGGCCAAGAAGAAGGCCGAGGACGAGCGCAAGGCCAAGGAAGCCGCGAGCCGTGCCGCCGCGCGCAAGCCGGTCTACGCCAACAACCTCGACGGCTGGATCCGCCAGTCCCTGGACATCATGAAGGCCAAGGGCATCCCCGGTTCCTACGAGGGCCTGCACCGCAACATCATCCGTGAGTCCGCGGGCGACCCGAACGCCAAGAACGGCTGGGACATCAACGCCATCAACGGCACCCCGTCCGTGGGCCTGCTCCAGGTCATCCAGCCGACGTTCAACGCGTACCACGTCGAGGGCACGTCCACGAACATCTACGACCCGGTCGCCAACATCACGGCCGCGGCCAACTACGCGGCCGACCGCTACGGCTCGATGGACAACGTGAACAGCGCCTACTGAGCCTGATCTCCTGATCAACGGACCTCTTCACCGAGGCTCTGCAGACGCCGAAGGGCGGCACCCCGCACGGGGTGCCGCCCTTCTCGTCGTGCTCGGCCGGTGGTGCCGGCCTGCTTACTTGCGCATGACCTCGGGCTCGTGACGGCGAAGCAGCCGTGCGACCGCGAAGCCGCAGGCGACGCCGATCAGGAGCAGGATCGTGATGTTCATGCCCCACTGCCCGGCCGAGTGCTCCCACAGCGGGTCGAGGTCGCCCGGCTTCTTCGGGTCCCACGGCGGCATGAGGTGCGCGAGGTCCAGCGTGGAGCCCGCACCGGCGATGGCCCAGCGCGAGGGCATCAGCCAGGCGAACTGCTCCAGGCCCGGCGAGCCGTAGACCTGGAAGAGCACGCCGGTGAAGACGACCTGGACGATCGCGAACATCACCAGGAGCGGCATGGTCTTCTCGGCGGTCTTCACCAGCGAGGAGATGACCAGGCCGAACATCATCGAGGTGAAGCCCAGGGCGATGATGACCAGGCAGATCTCGACGGCCGGAGGCATGATCAGGCCCTCTGCCGGGAGATCACGCGTGGCGAAGCCGATGCCGCAGATGATGACGCCCTGGAAGGCCGTGATCAGGCCGAGGACGATGACCTTGGACATCAGGTACGCCGAGCGGGAGAGGCCGGTGGCCCGCTCCCGTTCGTAGATGACCCGTTCCTTGATCAGCTCACGTACGGAGTTGGCCGCGCCCGAGAAGCACATGCCGACCGCGAGGATCAGCATGATCGTTCCCGCGTCGCCGTTGAACTTGACCGGCGGCTTGGGCGGGCCGAGCCCGAATTCGGCCGGGATGACGACGCTGACGATGCCGAGGACCGCGGGCAGGATCACCATCAGGCCGAGGAAGCCCTTGTCGGAGGCGATCACCGAGGTGTAGCGGCGGATCAGGGTCCACAGCTGCGAGCCCCAGCCCTGCGGCTTGGGCGGCCTGATCGCCTGCGGCGGCGGCATGTGGACCGACTGCGCGGCCACGGCGTCGATGTCGGCGGCGTACATCTGGTAGTGCTGCGAGCCCTTCCAGCGGCCCGCCCAGTCGTAGTCTCGGTAGTTCTCGAAGGCCGAGAAGACGTCCGCCCACGTCTGGTAGCCGAAGAAGTTGAGCGCTTCCTCCGGCGGACCGAAGTACGCGACCGAACCGCCCGGCGCCATCACCAGGAGCTTGTCGCAGATCGCCAGCTCGGCGACCGAGTGCGTGACGACCAGGACCGTGCGGCCGTCGTCGGCGAGGCCGCGCAGCAGCTGCATGACGTCGCGGTCCATGCCCGGGTCGAGGCCGGATGTGGGCTCGTCCAGGAAGATCAGCGACGGCTTGGTGAGCAGCTCGAGGGCCACCGAGACGCGCTTGCGCTGGCCACCGGAGAGGGAGGTGACCTTCTTCTCCTTGTGGATGTCCAGCTTCAGCTCGCGCAGGACCTCGTCTATGCGCTGCTCGCGCTCCTGCTCGCTGGTGTCCGAGGGGAAGCGGAGCTTGGCCGCGTACTTGAGGGCCTTCTTGACGGTCAGTTCCTTGTGCAGGATGTCGTCCTGCGGGACCAGACCGATGCGCTGGCGCAGCTCGGCGAACTGCTTGTAGAGGTTCCGGTTGTCGTAGAGGACGTCACCCTTGTTGGCGGGCCGGTAGCCGGTGAGCGCCTTGAGCAGGGTGGACTTTCCGGAGCCCGAGGGGCCGATGACCGCGATGAGCGACTTCTCCGGGACGCCGAAGGAGACGTCCTTGAGGATGTCCTTGCCGCCGTCGACCGTCACCGTGAGGTGGCGGGCGGAGAAGGAGATCTCACCGGTGTCGACGAACTCCTCGAGCCGGTCACCGACGAGCCGGAACGTCGAGTGGCCGACGCTGACGATGTCGTTCGGGCCGATGAGGGCCGTGCCCGACTTCGCGACCGGCTGACCGTTGATGTACGTGCCGTTGTGCGAGCCCAGGTCGTGGATCTCGAAGCGGCCGTCCGGGGTGGCCGTGAACTCGGCGTGGTGCCGCGAGACCTGGAGGTCGGAGACGACCAGTTCGTTCTCCAGCGCGCGGCCGATGCGCATCTTGCGGCCGAGCGAGAGCTGGTGGAACGTCGTCGGGCTGCGGTCACCGTAGACCGGCGGGGCCCCCGCGACACCGCCGGAACCCGCACCGGGACCCTGCTGCTGCGGGACCTGCGGCTGCTGCGGGTGCTGGTGCTGAGCGGCCTGCTGCGGCTGCGGCCAGCCCTGCTGCTGGGGCATCTGCTGCTGCGCCTGGTACTGCGGCGCCTGCTGCTGAGGAGGCTCGGCGGCCCAGCCGGGACCACCCTGCTGCTGCGCGTGGTGCTGCGGTGCCTGGTGTTGCGGCGCCTGATGGGCCGGTGCCTGATGGGCGGCCTGCTGCGGCGCGGAGACGGCGGCGCCGGACGCGCTGCCGGACACGTTCAGCCGCGGGCCGTCGGTCGCGTTGCCGAGGTTCACCGCCGAGCCGGGGCCGATTTCCATCTGGTGGATCCGCTGGCCCTGCACAAAGGTGCCATTGGTGCTGCCGTGGTCCTCGATGACCCAACTGCGGCCGCTCCAGCTGATCGTGGCGTGACGCCAGGACACCCTGGCGTCGTCAAGCGCGAGATCTCCCTGCGGATCACGTCCGAGGGTGTATGACCTGGACGGATCGAGCGTCCAGGTCCTTCCATTCAATTCCAGTACGAGTTCCGGCACTCCAGCCCCACTGAGTTGTCCCCCGAGCTAGCCCCCATATGGGGAGTCTAGGGATGTCGAACATCGGGAGGAACTATTTCAGGCGGAGGCCTCTGACCGAAAGTCGGGCCTTGTGAAGACTGCGTACGGGCCTCCATGACCGCCCCGTTGACGGGGCAGAAACCGCCCCGGAGAGTAGTAACCGCCCATGAGTGCATACGGATCATGCGCATTGCGCACATCCCGTATGAAACGGGCTACGCGGTGCGAGTCGGGGGGTCCTGATGGAGACCGGCGGGAACAGTGTCGAAGGCCGGGGCGGCGTGCGGTGGGGCGATGTGCTGCTCTCCGCCATCGCCGCCGTGAGCTGGGCTCTGGTCGGCATGGCCGGCACGGCGGCGCTCGGCCTGCACCTCCTCGGCGCGGACGCGGCGGCGTCGCTGGGGCCGATGACGGCCGCCGTGGTGGCGCTCGGCGCGGGCGGCTCGGTCACTCCGTCCGGTGACGTGTCGGCGTTCGGGCTCGACGGCGCCGAGGCGACCACCGCGATCGACATCGCGCCGCTGGGCGTCGGGCTCGCGGGGGCGATCCTCCTTGCGTATTTTTTCCTACGCTCCTTGCGCGCGGCGGGAGTTGTGATCTCGCCCGCCGAACTGGCGGCGCGCGCGGGTGCGGTGATCGTCCTCTTTCTCGCGATGCTCGGCGGCCTCGCGTGGGCGGGTCACGACATCATCACGATCGACGGTGACCAGCTGGGGATCGACAAGGGCATCGACAAGGGGCTCGGCCAGCTCCCGGACGGCATCACGGACAAACTTCCCGGCGGGCTCGGTGACCTCGGCGGGCTGCTGCCCGACCGGCTCGGCGATCTCGCCAAGGCGAAGGCGGCGGTCGGCTTCACCGTGGACACGGGTTCGACGCTGCTCGGGGGCGCGGTGTGGGTGATCGGCGTGCTGCTGATCGCGCTGCTCGCATCCCGTCGTACGCCGCTGCCGCGCGGGTGGGACGCCGTGCACCGCGTGGTGCGTCCTGCCGCGTCCGCGATGGTCGCGGTGGCGCTCGTGGCGGTGCTCGCCGGGCTCGCGGCGGCGCTGTACGCGATGATCGGCGACGCCCATCCCAAGCGGATCGCGGGCGCCGCGCTGCTCGGGGCGCCGAACGGGGTGTGGCTCGGGGTGCCGATCGGGCTCTTCGTGCCGTGGGACGGCGAGGCGACGGGCGAGCTGGCGAAGCTCCTGCCGGATCCGCTGGACGACCTTCTGATGGGGTCGGGCGGCTCGGAGAACGAGGCGGTGACGCTGGGACGGCTCGCGGAACTCGACAGCAGGGTGTGGCTCCTCGGCGTCGCGGCGGCGCTGATGATCCTTTTCGCGGGGGTGCTCACGGCTGTCCGCACTCCCTATTTACGTGGTGGGACGGGCGCCCTGAAGTTCGCGGGGCGGTGCGCGGTGCGGCTCGGCGTGGTGACGGCGCTCGCGCTGCCGTTGATGGTGTGGCTGACGGGGGTCTCCGCGGACGCCTCGCTGTCGGTGCTCGGCTTCGACGCGTTCGGCGCGGGGATCGAGCTGCACGGACAGCTGGGGATGGCCGTGCTCCTCGGTGCGGCCTGGGGTGCCGGGGCCGGAGCGGTGGGGGCGTTGCTCGCGGTGGCGAGCGGTGCCGCGGGGGGCCGGGTGTCACCGCTGGCTCGCGTCGCGGGGGCGGCTGGGGGGACGGCATCGCCTGAGGGGGGCGCGGGAGTGCCTGGGACTGCGGGTGCTCCGGGTGCTCCGGGTGCTCCGGGTGCTCCGGGTGCTCCGGGTGCTCCGGGTGCTCCGGCTCCGGGGCAGCCTGGCGGGGCGGGGAGGCCCGATACTGCGGGACAGCCCGGTGCTGCGGGGCCGTACAGTCCCAGCGCGCCCTTCCGGCCCGCGAACCCTGACACCAACCCCTACCTCCGGCCGCCGCGTGATGTGTCCGGTGCGCCGACTGTGGTCGGGCCGGTCACTCCTCCCCCGCACCCGAAGCCGCGCCCCCGCTCCTCGGGCAACGGAGGCGACTGGCCGCCGCCTCCTCCGCCACCACCGCCGCCGCCGGGGCGGGGGCCTCGGGGCGGGAACGGGCGGTAAAGGAGGGCCGGCACATCCGAACCCGTGTCCGCCAAGCGGACCGGCGGCACGCCCCCGCGGGCCGCCGGATACCGTGGGCACACCATGAGCGCTTCGCAGCCCCCGCAGCCCGCCGATGTCCCCACGCTCCTCGTCAAGATCTTCGGCAAGGACCGTCCCGGAATCACCGCAGGCCTCTTCGACACCCTTGCCGCCTACTCCGTCGACGTCGTCGACATCGAGCAGGTCGTCACCCGTGGCCGCATAGTGCTGTGCGCGCTCGTGACCGAGCCGCCCGCCGGCCTGGAGGGCGACCTGCGGTCCACCGTGCACAGCTGGGCCGAGTCCCTGAAGATGCAGGCCGAGATCATCTCGGGCATCGGTGACAACCGCCCGCGTGGCCTCGGCCGTTCGCACGTCACCGTGCTCGGCCACCCCCTGACCGCCGAGTCGACCGCCGCCATCGCCGCCAGCATCACCGCGACCGGCGGCAACATCGACCGCATCTTCCGGCTCGCCAAGTACCCGGTCACCGCGGTGGAGTTCGCCGTGTCCGGCACGGAGACCGAGCCGCTGCGCACCGCCCTCGCCCTGGAGGCGGCGAAGCTCGGCGTGGACGTGGCCGTCGTCGCGGCGGGTCTGCACCGCCGCGCCCAGCGGCTCATCGTGATGGACGTCGACTCGACCCTCATCCAGGACGAGGTGATCGAACTCTTCGCGGCGCACGCCGGCTGCGAGGACAAGGTCGCCGAGGTGACCGAGGCCGCGATGCGCGGCGAACTGGACTTCGAGCAGTCGCTGCACGCCCGCGTGGAACTCCTCGCGGGGCTCGACGCCTCGGTCGTCGAGAAGGTCCGCACCGAGGTCCGCCTCACCCCGGGCGCCCGCACCCTCATCCGTACGCTCAAGCGCCTCGGCTACCAAGTGGGCGTCGTGTCGGGTGGGTTCACCCAGGTGACCGATGATCTGAAGGAACGTCTCGGCCTCGACTTCGCCCAGGCCAACACCCTGGAGATCGTCGACGGCAGGCTCACCGGCAAGGTGACCGGCGAGATCGTGGACCGCGCGGGCAAGGCCCGGCTGCTGCGCCGCTTCGCCGAGGAGGCCGGGGTCCCGCTGGAGCAGACCGTCGCGATCGGCGACGGCGCCAATGACCTCGACATGCTGAACGCGGCCGGTCTCGGTGTCGCCTTCAACGCCAAGCCCGTCGTCCGCGAGGCCGCGCACACCGCGGTGAACGTCCCCTTCCTCGACACCGTCCTCTATCTCCTCGGTGTCACCCGCGAAGAGGTCGAGGCCGCGGACACGCACACCGACTGAGGCCGGCCCGACGGCTTCTTCGCCGCGTCACACACGGCACGTCATACACCGATGGCCCCCGCACCGCAGCGGTACGGGGGCCATCGGTGCATCCGCGTCAGGGTTTACTCGGAAGGTGCCCAGTAGTCGACGAGGGTGGCGACCCCCGGCTCCAGGGCCTTCCACGAGCCGGAGTACGTCAGGACGGCGAAGGCCGAGGTCGGGAAGCCGCGGCGGTTCATCCGCGTACGCGCGTCGCCCTCGGCGTCACCCGCGAGGACGTCGGCGAGCCCCTGCACTCCGGGGTTGTGGCCGATCAGCACGATGTCCCGCACGTCGTCCGGAGTTTCGTTCAGCACGGCGATCAGCTCGCCCGGAGAGGCTTCGTACAGCCGCTCCTCGTAGATGGTCTTGGGCCTCTGCGGCAGCTCATGGACGGCGAGCTTCCATGTCTCGCGGGTCCTGGCGGCGGTCGAGCAGAGGGCCAGATCGAAGGGGATGCCACTGTCGGCCAGCTTGCGCCCGGCGACGGGGGCATCCTTGCGGCCGCGCTCCGCGAGGGGCCGCTCATGGTCGGTCACCTGCGGCCAGTCGGCCTTCGCATGCCGGAAAAGGACAATCCTGCGGGGTTCTGCGACGCTCATGCGTCCCAGCTTCGCATGAAACCCGCCAGTGGGCGCAGGGAGTTGGCCTGCTCCCCCGCCACGGGTGACGGCGTCCATCCGGGGCAGGTCACGGGGCCGTACGGAACACGGTCTCCTGGATGCGTTCGAGCATGTGCGTGACCGCCGGCTCGCCGGTCGTCGCGTGGGCGTCGGCCGGGTTCAGTATCAGCAGGAGCAGGGCCGCGAAGGCGATGGCGGGGAGGGCGATCGCCCACCACGGAAGCTGGATCTCGACGCTCGCGGAGTCCTTGGTGGCTCCCAGGTCGCGCCGGGTGTGCGAACGGGCCGACATGCCGCCTCCGTGGTCTTCGAGTCCTCTGTGCCGCGTCCTCGCGGCCACATCTCGAAGGTACGGATCCGGCGACCCTCAGCACATCCGGTGATCCACCCACTTGACCCTGACACTGGCCCCCTAAGGGATGGTGGTGCTAACCCCACCTTGGGCCCACCATCGGCCCCGCCGGGGTCAGTTCACGGCGAGGCGATGGCAGCGATGATGCCGATGATCACGGTGATGGCCAGCATCGCGCCGAGCACGATGAGCAGCTTCTTCTGGCCGTTCTGGGGGTTCGGGTCGAGCACTGGCATGGGGAGAGTCTCGCACCCTTTGTCCGAGGGCTCTCCGCCGGGGTCAGGCAGCCGCCGCGACCTCGTCCTCCACCGTGCGGTTGCGGCCCGCCAGGATGCCCACCACGATCTGCGGCACCATCAGGCCCGCCATGAGCGCGATCGGCAGCCCCCAGCCGCCGCTGTGCTGGTAGAGCACGCCCACCAGGAGCGGGCCCGGGATCGAGATCAGGTAGCCCGTGCTCTGCGCGAAGGCCGACAGCTTGGCGACGCCCACGCTGCTCTTGGCCCGCATGCCGACCATCGTGAGGGCCAGCGGGAAGGCACAGTTGGAGACGCCGAGCAGCACGGCCCACACCCAGGCGCCGCCCGCGGGGGCGAGGTAGAGGCCCGCGTATCCGGCGAGACCGCAGGCGCCGAGCACGACCACCACGGGGCCCTGGTTCGGCAGCCGGGTGGCGACCCGGGGGATGACGAAGGCCAGCGGCACGCCCATCGCCATGATGACGGCGAGGAGCACGCCTGCCTCCCCCGCGGGGACCCCGGCGTCGCGGAAGATCTGCGGCATCCAGCCCATCGTGATGTACGCGGCGGTGGCCTGGAGACCGAAGAATACGGCGAGCGCCCACGCCGTACGGCTGCGCGTGATGCGCAGCCCCGCGTCCTCCTGGCGCACCTCGGAGCTGACGTGCTCCGGGGCGGCCGAGGCCACGCCGCGGTCCCGCACGAGCGGCACCCACGGCACGACGGCGGCGACGGCGAGCGCCGCCCACACCGCGAGCCCGGACTGCCAACTGCCGCCCAGCGCGTCGGTCATGGGCACCGTGACGGCCGCGGCCAGCGAGGTGCCGAGCGCGAGCGCCATCGAGTAGAGCCCGGTCATCGAGCCGACCCGGTCGGGGAACCAGCGCTTGACGATCACCGGCATCAGGACGTTGCTGACCGCGATGCCCATCAGGGCGAGCGCGCTCGCGGCGAGGAAGCCGACGGTGCCGCCCAGGAACGGGCGGATCGCCAGGCCCGTGGCGATGGCGACCATGCCCGCGCAGACCACCGCGCTGGGGCCGAACCGGCGGGCGAGCCGCGGTGCCATCACTCCGAAGACCGCGAAGCAGAGCGGCGGGACGGAGGTGAGGAGCCCGGCGAGCGTGCCGCTCATGCCGAGGCCGTCACGCACCTCTTCGAGGAGGGAGCCGAGGCTGGTGATGCCCGGACGGAGGTTGAGGGCGGCGAGGACGATGCCGACCATGACGAGACGCGTCGCCCACGCGCGCGTGGGGGGCTGTTTCTCCGCTGCCTCGTGCGCCGCTTCGGTGCGTACCGGTGTCGTCGGAGTCGGTGTCGGTGTCATCGTCCTGGTTTCCTCACTAGCCATGGGGCCATCATAGAATCATGGGATGATTGGCTGTCCAATCCGAACGCGTCACATCTTCCGTAACCTCGTCCCGCACCGCACCGCACCCGCCCCGCCCGTCACCTCGCGCACGAAGGAACGTCATGCCGCTGACCACCCCTCACCGCTCAGCGCTCTCCGAACAGGTCATCGCCGAGCTGCGTAACCAGATCTCTTCGGGAGAGTGGCCGGTCGGCTCCCGCATCCCCACCGAGCCCGAGCTGGTCGAGCAGCTGGGGGTGGCGCGCAACACCGTCCGGGAGGCGGTCCGCGCCCTCGCGCACAACGGCCTCCTCGACATCCGCCAGGGATCGGGCACCTATGTGGTCGCGACGAGCGAGCTGGCAGGCGTGATGCAGCGCAGGTTCGCCGAGACGGATCCGCGGCACATCGCGGAGCTGCGCTCCACGCTGGAGTCGAGCGCGGCGAAACTGGCGGCGCAGCGGCGCACGGAGCGCGACCTCAAACAGCTGGACGCCCTTCTGGAGCGCCGCGAGGAGGCCTGGGCATCGGGTGACGCGGAGGCTTTCGTCGCGGCCGACGCGACCTTCCACCTGGCCGTCGTGGCCGCGTCCCACAACGACGCGATGACGGCGATGTACGCGGACCTCGGCGAGGTCATGATCGACTGGCTGCGCGAGGACATCGGCGAGGAACTGACCCCCGAGAGCCACATGGACCACGCCCGGCTCGTCGACGCGATCCGGGAGCACGACGCGGAGGCGGCGGCCAAGGAGGCCGCCGGCTACCCCTTCATGTGCCGCCGTGAACTCTTCGAGGACCCCGCACGGCCGTGACCCTCACTTCTGGTGGCTGACCCAGGCCGAGCGGACGCCCTTCCAGCAGCGGCCGGTCAGCCGCACCGTCTGGGCGGGACCGGCCTCCACGGAGACGCCGTCGCTGTCGATGTCCCACCACTGGTCGCACTCCACGTGCAGCCGGACCCGGTCCGTCTCGGGGAAGGGGTTGTGGCAGTACGCGACCGCGTCCGAGCCCTCGACGCTGGTACGGCACTCCGAGCCGAACGGCCGGGGTTCGGCGGCCTCCACGCGCGCGTGGGGCGGCTTCGCCTCTCCGGCGGCATGCGACGCGGCGCCGTACGGCAGGGCGATCAGCAGGGTGAGAGCGGCGAGCACCGCAGGGGATGACGGGCGCACACCTCAGGGTGCGCGCCACTGCCCCTCACCCGCCCGGCCGGTGGGCCGGACGGGTGACGCCCCGCCTCCCGCGCATCGCGGGGACGGGGCGTCAAAAACGTACGGAATGCCTGCTCAGGCACCCATCATGTGCACGCCGCCGTCGACGTGGATGATCTCGCCCGTCGTCTTCGGGAAGAAGTCCGAGAGCAGCGCGACGATGCCGCGGCCCGCGGGCTCCGGGTCGGCCATGTCCCAGTCCAGCGGGGAGCGGGTGTTCCAGACGTCCGCGAGGTCGGCGAAGCCGGGGATGGACTTGGCTGCCATGGAGCCGATCGGACCCGCCGAGATCATGTTGCAGCGGATGTTCTCCTTGCCCAGGTCGCGGGCGAGGTAGCGCGAGGTCGCCTCGAGGGCGGCCTTGGCCGGGCCCATCCAGTCGTACTTCGGCCAGGCGAACTGCGCGTCGAAGGTCAGCCCCACGACGGAGCCGCCGTTCGGCATCAGGGGGCGGCAGGCCATGGTGAGCGACTTCAGGGAGAACGCCGAGACGTGCATCGCCGTCGCGACGTCCTCGAAGCTCGCCTCGAGGAAGTTGAAGGCGCCCTGCGGCGCGAAGCCGATGGAGTGCACGACGCCGTCGAGGCCGCCGAGCTCGTCCTTGACCAGGCCCGCGAGCCGGTCCAGGTGCTCCTGATTGGTCACGTCGAGCTCGATGACCTTGGCGGGCTTGGGCAGCTTCTTGGCGATGCGCTCGGTGAGCGTGGGCCGCGGGAAGGCGGTGAGGATGACCTCGGCGCCCTGCTCCTGCGCGACCTTGGCCGCGTGGAACGCGATGGAGGACTCCATCAGAACGCCCGTGATCAGGATCTTCTTGCCGTCGAGAATTCCGCTCATGGTGATCAGTGACCCATGCCCAATCCGCCGTCAACCGGGATGACGGCTCCAGTGATGTACGAGGCGTCGTCCGAGGCGAGGAACTTCACCGCGGCGGCGATCTCCTCGGGCTGCGCGTAACGGCCGAGCGGGACCTGGGCCATGATGTTCGACCGCTGCTCGTCCGTCAGCGCCTTGGTCATGTCGGTGTCGACAAAACCGGGCGCGACGACGTTGAAAGTGAGGTTGCGCGACCCGAGCTCACGGGCGAGCGAGCGCGCGAAGCCGACCAGGCCCGCCTTGGAGGCGGCGTAGTTCGCCTGCCCCGGGCCGCCCATCAGGCCGACGACGGAGGAGATCAGCACGACGCGGCCCTTCTTGGCACGCAGCATGCCGCGGTTGGCGCGCTTCACGACACGGAAGGTGCCGGTGAGGTTGGTGTCGAGGACGGACGTGAAGTCCTCCTCGGACATCCGCATGAGGAGCTGGTCCTTGGTGATCCCGGCGTTGGCGACCAGGATCTCGACCGGACCGTGCTTCTCCTCGATCTCCTTGTAGGCCTGCTCCACCTGCTCGGCGTCAGTGATGTCGCACTTGACGGCGAGGACTCCGAGCTCAGTGAGGGCCTGAGGCGGCTCACCCGAGCGGTAGGTGATCGCGACCTTGTCGCCGGTGTCGGCGAAGACGCGGGCGATGGCGAGGCCGATGCCCCGGTTTCCTCCGGTGACGAGAACCGAGCGGCTCAACGGATCACCCTTTCGATAGCGGTCTGGTACCTCGAAAACCTATCGGTACGGTGCTCCATACGGAGAATCGACGACCGACAGTGGCGTACCGGACTCGCTGTCGGGTCCCTACAGAAAACTCTGGCCGCCGGGCCCTCACGCGCGACATGATCTGAGCGACCGGTGCCGACAGCAGGGAGACACCCGTGCCTCATTCCATCGATGAAGCCTTCACGGCACTGCCGCTCAGGGCCCTCGCCGACGCGGCCCTGGCCCGCGCGCGTGCCCTGGGCGCCGACCACGCGGACTTCCGCTTCGAGCGGGTGCGCAGCGCGTCCTGGCGGCTGCGGGACGCCAAGCCGGCCGGCACCTCGGACACCACGGACCTCGGCTACGCGGTCCGTGTCGTGCACGGCGGCACCTGGGGGTTCGCCTCGGGCGTCGATCTGACGATGGACGCGGCGGCCAAGGTCGCCTCCCAGGCGGTGGCGATGGCCAAGCTTTCGGCCAAAGTCATCAAGGCCGCCGGGTCGGACGAGCAGGTGGAGCTCGCGGGTGAGCCCGTGCACGCCGACAAGACATGGGTCTCGGCGTACGAGATCGACCCCTTCTCCGTGCCGGACGAGGAGAAGAGCGGTCTCCTCGCCGAGTGGAGCGCGCGCCTCCTCGCCGCCGAGGGCGTCTCGCACGTCGACGCCTCGCTGCTCACCGTGCACGAGAACAAGTTCTACGCGGACACGGCGGGGACGGTGACCACGCAGCAGCGGGTCCGTCTCCACCCGCAGCTCACCGCGGTCGCGGTCGACGAGTCGAGCGGCGAGTTCGACTCGATGCGGACCGTCGCGCCGCCGGTCGGGCGCGGCTGGGAGTACCTCACAGGGACCGGCTGGGACTGGGACGCGGAGCTCGCGCGCATCCCGGAGCACCTCGCCGAGAAGATGCGGGCGCCGAGCGTGGAGGCCGGCTCGTACGACCTGGTCGTCGATCCCTCCAACCTCTGGCTGACCATCCACGAGTCCATCGGCCACGCCACCGAGCTGGACCGCGCGCTCGGTTACGAAGCGGCGTACGCGGGGACGTCGTTCGCCACCTTCGACCAGCTCGGCAAGCTCGCGTACGGCTCGTCGATCATGAATGTGACGGGCGACAGGACGGCCGAGCACGGCCTGGCGACCATCGGGTACGACGACGAGGGCGTGGCCGGGCAGTCCTGGGACCTGGTGAAGGACGGCACCCTGGTGGGCTACCAGCTGGACCGGCGCATCGCGAGGCTCACGGGCTTCGAACGCTCCAACGGCTGCGCCTACGCGGACTCCCCCGGCCATGTGCCGGTGCAGCGCATGGCGAACGTGTCGCTCCAGCCGGATCCGGGCGGGCTCTCGACCGAGGACCTGATCGCGGGCGTGGACCGCGGTATCTACGTGGTGGGCGACCGGTCGTGGTCGATCGACATGCAGCGGTACAACTTCCAGTTCACCGGGCAGCGCTTCTACCGCATCGAGAACGGCCGCATCACCGGTCAGCTGCGCGATGTCGCATACCAGGCGACGACCACCGACTTCTGGGGTTCGATGACGGCGGTCGGCGGCCCGCAGACGTATGTGCTCGGTGGCGCCTTCAACTGCGGCAAGGCCCAGCCGGGCCAGGTCGCGGCCGTCTCGCACGGCTGCCCCTCGGCCCTGTTCCGGGGCGTGAACATCCTCAATACGACGCAGGAGGCGGGTCGATGAGCGGCGGCAACCCCGGAACCGGCCGGGGGTCCGGGGGTTGCCCCCCGGGAGAGCACAGTCTCAATACGACGCAGGAGGCGGGCCGATGAGCCGTAACAGCAAGCCGTACGAGATCGTCGAGCGCGCCCTCGGACTGTCCACCGCCGACGGCTGTGTCGTCATCGCCGACGAGCACTCGACCGCGAACCTGCGCTGGGCGGGCAACGCCCTGACCACCAACGGCGTCACCCGCGGCCGCACCCTCACCGTCATCGCGACCGTCGACGGCAAGGAGGGCACCGCCTCGGGCGTCGTCTCGCGCTCGGCCGTGACCGCCGCCGAGCTGGAGCCCCTGGTCCGCGCCGCCGAGCACGCCGCGCGCGGGGCGGGTCCCGCCGAGGACGCGCAGCCGCTGGTCACCGGGGGCAAGGAGTCCGCGGACTTCAGGGACGCGCCCGCCGAGACGTCCTCCGCGGTCTTCGACGACTTCGCTCCCGCACTCGGGGAGGCCTTCGCCAGGGCCCGCGCGGGCGGCCGTGAGCTGTACGGCTTCGCGAACCACGAGCTCGTGTCGAGCTACCTCGGTACGTCGACTGGCCTGCGCCTGCGGCACGACCAGCCCAACGGGACCCTGGAGCTCAACGCCAAGTCCCCCGACCGCACGAAGTCCGCGTGGGCGGGCCGTGCGACCCGGGACTTCCAGGACGTCGACCCGGGGGAGCTCGACGCGGAGCTCGCCAAGCGGCTGGGCTGGGCCCAGCGTCGCGTCGATCTGCCCGCGGGACGGTACGAGACGCTGCTTCCGCCGACCGCCGTGGCCGACCTGCTGATCTACCAGCTGTGGTCGGCGTCGGCCAGGGATGCGGCCGAGGGCCGGACGGTGTTCTCCAGGCCGGGCGGCGGCACCCGCGTCGGCGACCGGCTCGCCGAGCTGCCCCTGACGCTGCGCAGCGACCCGAACGAGCCGGGTCTGGAGTCCGCGCCCTTCGTACTCGCGCACGCCTCGGGCGGCGACTCGTCCGTCTTCGACAACGGGCTTCCGCTGGCCGCCACCGACTGGGTGCGCGCGGGCGAGCTCGCGCATCTGACCAGCACCCGGCACAGCGCGGGCCTGACCGGCCTGCCGGTGGCCCCCGCCATCGACAACCTCATCCTGGACGGCGGCACCGACCGCTCCCTGGAGGAGATGGTGGCGAGCACGGAGCGGGGGCTGCTCCTGACCTGCCTCTGGTACATCCGTGAGGTCGATCCGGCGACCCTGCTGCTCACCGGGCTGACCCGGGACGGCGTCTATCTCGTCGAGAACGGCGAGGTCGTGGGCGAGGTCAACAACTTCCGCTTCAACGAGTCGCCGGTGGACCTGCTGTCGCGGGCATCGGAGGCCGGGCGCACGGAGAAGACGCTGCCCAGGGAGTGGGGCGACTGGTTCACCCGGGCCGCGATGCCCGCCCTCCGGATCCCCGACTTCAACATGAGCTCGGTCAGCCAAGGCGTGTGACGCCCATGGATGTGACGCCCATAGACTGGCCGGTACCAAGCGGTACCGGCCAGAAACCCTTCGCAGAACCTTTCAAGGAGACACAAGACCGTGACGGACATCGTCGACGAGCTGAAGTGGCGGGGTCTCTTCGCCCTGTCCACTGACGAAGATGCACTGCGCAAGGCGCTCGCGGACGGTCCCGTCACGTTCTATTGCGGCTTCGACCCGACCGCGGCCAGCCTGCACGTCGGGCACCTGGTGCAGGTCCTCACCGTCAGCCGGCTCCAGAAGGCCGGGCACCGCCCGCTCGCGCTGGTCGGTGGCGCCACGGGCCAGATCGGTGACCCGCGGCCGACCGCCGAGCGCACCCTGAACGACCCGGAGACGGTCGCGAACTGGGTGTCCCGGCTGCGCGGGCAGATCGAGCCGTTCCTGTCCTTCGAGGGCGAGAACGCCGCGGTCATGGTCAACAACCTGGACTGGACCGCGGGCATGTCCGCGATCGAGTTCCTGCGGGACATCGGCAAGCACTTCCGCGTGAACAAGATGCTGACCAAGGACTCCGTGGCCCGCCGCCTGGAGTCCCAGGAGGGCATCTCGTACACGGAGTTCAGCTACCAGCTCCTCCAGGGCATGGACTTCCTGGAGCTGTACCGCCGCTACGGCTGCACGCTGCAGACCGGCGGCAGCGACCAGTGGGGCAACCTCACTGCGGGCATCGACCTGATCCACCGCCTGGAGCCGGACGCCGCGGTGCACGCCGTCGGCACGCCACTGATGGTCAAGGCGGACGGCACCAAGTTCGGCAAGTCCGAGAGCGGCGCCGTCTGGCTCGACCCGGAGATGACCACGCCGTACGCGTTCTACCAGTTCTGGCTGAACGTGGACGACCGGGACGTCTCGACGTACATGCGCATCCTCAGCTTCAAGTCCCGCGAGGAGCTCGAGGAGATCGAGAAGCTCACCGAGGAGCGTCCGCAGGCCCGTGCGGCCCAGCGTGCGCTCGCCGAGGAGCTGACGACGCTGGTGCACGGCGCCGACCAGTGCGCCGCGGTGATCGCCGCGTCCAAGGCGCTCTTCGGCCAGGGCGAGCTGGGCGACCTCGACGAGGCGACGCTGAGCGCGGCCCTCTCCGAGCTGCCGCGCGTCCAGGTCTCGGAGCTCGGCCCGGTGGTGGACCTCCTCGCGGAGGTCGGCCTGGTGGCGAGCAAGTCCGCGGCCCGGCGCACGGTCAAGGAAGGCGGGGCGTACGTGAACAACGCGAAGATCACCGCCGAGGACGCCGTCCCGTCCCGCGACGAGCTGCTGCACGGACGCTGGCTCGTGCTGCGCCGGGGCAAGAAGAACCTGGCCGCGGTCGAGGTCACTGAGGTCACCGCGGGCTGACCCGCGTTCCCGTACGCGTGCGAGGGGGGCCGGTCCTCAGGGACCGGCCCCCCTCGCATGTCACGTACTCGCAGGTCAGGCGCGTTGCCTGTTGCCCTTGATCATCTTGTACGCCATGTCTCCGACGCCCACGACGACGAGGGCCGCCACGAGCTGCAGGGCGTGTCGGCCCCAGTCGATGCCCCGGGTGTCATCGATGCCGAACGCGGAGGCAAGCGAGTTGCCGATGATCGCGCCGATGATGCCGAAGATCGTGGTCAGCCAGAGCGGACTGTGCTGCTTCCCGGGCAGGATCGCCTTGGCGATCAGCCCCAGCACGAATCCCACGACGATGGCCCACAACCAGCTCATAGCTGCCTCCTCATTCGGCTCAACATGAGCATTACGGCAAGTCTCGGCCGATCCTCCATACGGCGCATGTCGGGCACCCCCATACGTGGCATGACGCAGACAGGACACCGAGAAGAGGCCCGCCCCGGTCTCGAAGGCTGCGCAGCCCCGGCGTAACGTGGACCTGGTCCGGGCCGGGGAGTGCCCGGCTTCTTGTGAGCAGGCGGTGGAATGTGATGCGGAAGCAGAGCGGCGCCCAGGTCTTCCGGATCACAGGGGCCCGGCAGGGACTCGCGGACGACGTGCGCGGCCGGCAGCGGCGGTACGTGATCTCGATGTCGATCCGTACTCTTTCGGTCATTGCCGCGGCGGTGCTGTGGAACGTCGAGCGGCATGTCGCCCTCGTCGCACTGGTGCTCGGCATCCTCCTCCCGTACATCTCCGTGGTGATCGCCAACGCGGGCCGGGAGAACGCTCCTTCACTGCCGTCGACCTTCGTACCGGCGCCGTCCCGGCCGGTACTCGCGCCGCCACCCCTGCGCACCGAGGCCGCGGAACCCGTCCCGGAAGCCGGCGCGGGCTCCTCGCCGGGCGAGCCCAACGCTCCGTCAGGCCACCAGAACTGACCGTCGACGTTGCGCCAAGCTCAAGAAATCCTCAGATGAATCATGTAGTTCAGGTCCCGGGTACAGGGTCCCCCATGACATACTTCGTACGCGCTCCGCATCCCCCGTCGGAGCGACAGACCGACGCCGGGCAGCTCCCCCCGTGGCTGCTCGGCGTCGCCTTGTTTTGAACGCACTTGGACGTAACTCGTGAGCGACGAAACACCGATCTGTTCCGCCAAGGGCTGCCGCGCCGCCGCGGTCTGGGTGCTCGCCTGGAACAACCCGAAGATCCATACTCCTGAGCGCCGCAAGACGTGGCTCGCATGTGGTGAACACCGCGAGCACCTCTCTCAATTCCTCGGCGTACGCGGCATGTTGAAGGATGTCGTGCCGCTCGCCGAATGGAAATCCCCCGAGGCCTAGCCCCACAGCCCCCGCACAATCGCCCACCCCCGCCCAACTCGCCGCCTGACAGCGGCTGTCGGTGGCTTCACGCATGCCGCGAAGTTCAAGGAAAAGCTCGGCGCCCACCCATGAGACGGTCGCGACCGGCGCTGCTGTACGCAGCGAGCCCGGTCGAGTGTTGGGCGACCGGGCTCGTGAATCACTGTGCGGAGGGCCTGGCTCTGGCAGGAGCCGGGCCCTTCCTCGTGACCGGCAACCACCGGTTCACGACGGAGGAATCGTACAGCCCAAGCGAACGCTCAGCCGCCGATCGCTGACATCGGGCGGTCCGGCTGCAGGAACTTCGGGTCGTCCAGGCCCGAGCCTGCCTTCTTGCCCCACATCGCCAGCTTCCAGATGCGGGCGATCTCCTCGTCCGAGCCCTCGGTGCCGGCCTCGTCGTTCGCCCGCAGGGCCGCTCGGAGGTCGGTCTCCTCCCTGGCGAACAGGCAGGTGCGGACCTGGCCGTCGGCAGTGAGGCGGGTGCGGTCGCAGGCCGAGCAGAAGGGGCGGGTCACGGAGGCGATGACGCCTACGCGGTGCGGGCCGCCGTCCACGACCCAGCGCTCGGCCGGCGCGGAGCCGCGCTCGCCGGAGCCCTCCTCGGTGAGCTCGAAGCGCGTACGCAGCGAGGTGAGGATGTCACCGGCGGTGATCATTCCGTCGCGCTTCCAGCCATGCTGGGCGTCCAGCGGCATCTGCTCGATGAACCGGAGTTCGTAGTCGTTCTCCACGGCCCAGGCGAGCAGGTCGGGGGCCTCGTCCTCGTTCAGGCCCGGCATCAGGACCGTGTTGACCTTGACCGGGGTCAGGCCGGCGTCACGGGCGGCTTCGAGGCCTTCCAGGACGTCCTTGTGGCGGTCGCGGCGGGTGAGGGTCTTGAAGACGTCGGGGCGCAGCGTGTCCAGGGAGACGTTCACCCGGTCCAGGCCCGCGGCCTTGAGGGCGGCGGCGGTGCGCTTGAGGCCGATGCCGTTCGTCGTCAGGGACATCCTGGGGCGCGGCTCCAGCTGGGCGCAGCGCTCGATGATGCCGACGAGGCCGGGGCGCAGGAGCGGCTCGCCGCCGGTGAAGCGGACCTCGGTGATGCCGAGCCGGGTCACGGCGATGCGGATGAGGCGGACGATCTCGTCATCGCTGAGGAGCTCCGACTTGGACAGCCACTGCAGGCCCTCCTCGGGCATGCAGTACGTGCACCGCAGATTGCATTTGTCGGTCAGCGAAACCCGCAGATCGGTGGCCACTCGGCCGTAGGTGTCGATGAGCACGTGGGCCCCCTCCCTGATCCTGGTTCAGCCGGTTCGGTTCAGATACCACGAGCCTACGTGACGGGACCGACAACGGCGGGGGCCCGATCCCACGAGGAGCGGTGCGGCCGCGTCGTAGAGATCTACCAACGATCTACGACGCGGCCGCTGACCTGCGCGTTCAGAGAGGGTCAGTGGGCTCCGGTACCGGTGAGGGAGCGCACCTCGAGTTCCGCGTACTTGCCCTTGTCCGGCTCCTCCTTGGACAGCATCGTGCCGAGCCAGCCGAGCAGGAAGCCGACCGGGATCGAGATGAGGCCCGGGTTCTCCAGCGGGAACCAGTGGAAGTCGACGCCCTTGAACATCGACGTCTTCGGGTTGCCCGAGACGACCGGCGAGAACAGCACCAGGAAGACGGCGGTGAAGAGTCCGCCGTAGATCGACCACAGCGCGCCCTGGGTGGTGAAGCGCTTCCAGAAGAGGCTGTAGAGGATCGTCGGCAGGTTGGCGGACGCCGCGACGGCGAAGGCGAGCGCGACCAGACCGGCCACGTTCAGGTCGCGGGCGAGCGCGCCGAGCGCGATGGAGACGATGCCGATGAAGACCGTCGCCCAGCGGGCCGCCTTCATCTCCTGCTTCTCGGTGGCCTTGCCCTTCTTGATGACGTTGGCGTAGATGTCGTGCGCGAACGACGAGGACGAGGCCAGCGTCAGACCGGCGACGACCGCGAGGATCGTGGCGAAGGCGACCGCCGAGATCGTGGCGAGCAGGATCGCGCCCCACGAGGAGTCGACGCCGCCCAGATGCAGCGCGAGGAGTGGCGCCGCCGTGTTGCCCGCGGGGTTGGACGCGATGATCTCGGCCGGCTTGATGAGCGCCGCGGCGCCGAAGCCGAGTGCGATCGTCATCAGATAGAAGGCGCCGATGATGCCGATCGCCCAGTTCACGGACTTACGCGCGGCCTTGGCGGTCGGCACCGTGTAGAAGCGGATCAGGATGTGCGGCAGGCCCGCGGTGCCGAGCACCAGGGCGATGCCGAGCGAGATGAAGTCCAGCTTCGAGGTCGATGTGGCGCCGTACTTCAGCCCCGGCTCAAGGAACTTCGTGCCCTGGCCGCTGTTGGAGGCGGCCGTGCCGAGCAGGTCCGAGACGTTGAAGTCGAACTTCAACAGGACCAGGAAGGTGAGGAGCAGCGTGCCCGCGATGAGCAGGACGGCCTTCACCATCTGGACCCAGGTGGTGCCCTTCATGCCGCCGATGGTGACGTACACGATCATCAGGACGCCGACGAGGGCGACGATGCCGACCTTGCCCGCGTCGGACGTGATGCCGAGCAGGAGCGAGACGAGGACGCCCGCGCCCGCCATCTGGGCGAGCAGGTAGAAGATCGACACGATGATCGTGGAGGTGCCCGCGGCGGTGCGCACGGGGCGCTGGCGCATCCGGTAGGCGAGGACGTCGCCCATCGTGTAGCGGCCGGAGTTGCGCAGCGGTTCGGCGACCAGGAGGAGCGCCACGAGCCAGGCGACCAGGAAGCCGATGGAGTAGAGGAAGCCGTCGTATCCGAAGAGCGCGATGGCGCCCGCGATGCCGAGGAACGACGCGGCCGACATGTAGTCGCCGGAGACCGCGAGGCCGTTCTGGAAGGCGGTGAACTGGCGGCCGCCCGCGTAGAAGTCGGCGGCGCTCTTGGTCTGGCGGCCGGCCCAGACGGTGATGACCAGGGTGGCCACGACGAAGACGGCGAACAGGGAGATGATCAGCGGCCGGTGCTCGCTCGCCTCACCCGCGGCCAGGACTGTGGTGTTCAGCGCGGGGCTCATGCGCCGCCCTCCATACGGGACTTGATCGCCTCGGCCTTGGGGTCGAGCTTGGTGGCCGCGTGGCGGGAGTACCACCAGGCGATGAGGAACGTGGTCAGGAACTGCGCGAGGCCGAGGACCAGGGCGACGTTGATGTTGCCGAACAGCTGGGTGCCCATGAAGTCGCCCGCGTAGTTCGAGAGCAGCACGTACGCGAGGTACCAGACGATGAAGGCGACGGTCAGCGGGAAGGCGAACGAGCGGTGCGCCTTGCGGAGTTCACCGAACTCGGGACTCGCTTGCTCCTGGAGGAATTCTTCCGTGGACGGTGCATGGCGAGCGGGGGCTTCTCCGTCCTTGGACGGTGGGGATGCTTCGGGGGCCACGGAGTCTTCTCCTCGTGGTGCGGGTGCGGTGGGGACGGACAGCTGATCCATTGACTCTCTTCGATCCGGCAGTGACGCGGATCACTCAAGCCACGGATGGCGATGCTAAGGCCACGGGACGTGATCCGACAGGGGTCGATGTTGCTTCCGTTACCTGTTCAACGTCTCGGCGGCACGTCCGGCGCGGCACTACGCACTGCTTTCTTCCGGAATCCGTTGCTGGCCTGGGAGTTCTGGGGATAGCTTCACTCTGCACGCCCCGTCATGTACCTGCCCGATCACTAGTTGTGTTCGGGCAGTTCACGTATCCGGATGATGTGGAGACCCCATGGCTCATCTGCGTTCCAGACGCCGAATCGCGCTCACCGTGCCCCTCGGCATCGCGCTGGCGGCATCGGTCGGCTTCGCTCCGGGCATCGCGACTGCGGCCCCCGACGCACCCGCCACCGCGTCGGCGAAGGCCGAGTCCCCGAAGCTCGCGTACGTCGTCAACACCCGCACGGACTCCAAGACGATCGCGTACGTCAAGAAGGCGATCGCCAGGGCGGACGGCACCGTCGTCGTCGCCTACCCGAAGATCGGCGTCATCGTCGCGCACTCGGCCAACCCCGACTTCGGCAAGCAGCTGCGCAAGGTCAAGGGCGTCCAGTCCGCGGGCGCGACCCGCACCTCGCCCCTGGCGGCGGCGGGCACCACGGAGGAGGGCGCACCGACCCTCCTGTCGAAGTCCGAGGCGAAGGCGCTCAAGGCGCAGGCCGGTCCGGCCGCCGAGCCGCTCGAGGCCGACCAGTGGGATCTGCGTGCGATAGGCGCCGACAAGGCGGCCAAGATCAACCCGGGCAGCAAGAAGGTCACCGTCGGCGTCATCGACACCGGAGTCGACGACACCCACCCGGACCTCGCGCCCAACTTCTCGGCCTCGCAGTCGGCGAGCTGCGTCGGCGGCAAGGCGGACACCTCGCCCGGCGCCTGGCGCCCGGAGAAGCCGGACCACTACCACGGCACGCACGTGGCCGGCGAGATAGCCGCCGCCCGTAACGGCGTGGGCGTCGCGGGCGTCGCGCCCGGCGTGCAGGTCGCGGGCATCAAGGTGGCCGACCCCGTCAGTGAGCTGTTCTACCCGGAGAGCGTCGTCTGCGCCTTCGTGTTCGCCGCCGACAAGGGCATCGAGGTCACGAACAACAGCTACTACGTGGACCCGTGGCTCTACAACTGCATGGACGACCCGGACCAGCGGGCCATCGTCGACGCGGTCAACCGCGCCCAGCTGTACGCCCAGAAGAAGGGCACCCTGAACCTCGCGTCGGCGGGCAACTCCAACCACGACCTCGCCTCCGACGAGATCCTGGACGACTCGAGCCCGGACGACTCGACTCCGGTGCCGCGCACCATCGACCCCTCCGAGTGCTTCGACATCCCGACGCAGCTGCCGGGCGTCGTCACGGTCAGCGCGACGGGCGTGCAGAACCTCAAGTCGTACTACTCGACGTACGGCAAGGGCGTCATCGACATCGCGGCCCCCGGCGGCGACAAGTACCAGATCCCGGCCGACACCCCGTCGAAGAACGGCCGCATCCTCTCCACGATGCCCGGCAACGAGTACGGCTGGCTGCAGGGCACCTCGATGGCCTCGCCGCACGCCGCGGGCGTTGCCGCGCTCCTGAAGTCGACGCACCCCAAGGCGAGCCCCGCCGAGCTGCAGCGGCTCCTCAAGAAGCAGGCCGACAACCCGGGCTGCCCGACGGTGCCGTACGACCCGGACGGTGACGGCAAGGTCGACGCGGTCTGCGAGGGCGGCAAGAACAAGAACGGCTTCTACGGCAACGGGATCGTCGACGCGCTCGACGCCGTGAAGAAGTGAAGGGCACCCACACCATGACCGCACCGTTCACGCGCTCCCGTCGCGTGCTCGCACTTCCGCTCGGCATGGCGGTGGCCTCGGCCGTCGCCTTCCTGCCGGGCACGGCGTCGGCTCAGCCCGATGCCGCGGCTCAGCAGAACTCCCCGGTGTCGTCCGTCGCGTCCGCCCTCGCGGACGGCACGTCGATGAGCTACGTGGTCAACGTCCGCGCCGGTCACGGCGGTTCGCCGTCGGGCAAGACGTCGGCGTACGTCAAGAAGGCCATCGCCGAGGCGGGCGGCACCGTCGTCATCGCGTACGACAGGATCGGCGTGATCGTCGTCCACTCGTCGGACGCGGACTTCGCCAAGAAGATCCGCGGGGTGAAGGGCGTCGCGTCGGCCGGGGCGACCCGCACCGCGCCGCTGTCCGCGCAGTCCGACGACGCGCTCGAGTCCGAGCGGCCGCTGACCGCCGCCGAGGCGAAGCAGGCGGCCGGGAAGGCGGGCGCGGGCCAGGACGAGCTGGAGCCGCTCCAGTGGGACCTGCCCGCCATCAAGGCGGACAAGGCCCACGAGGTGTCGCTCGGCAGCTCCAGGGTCACCGTCGGCGTCCTGGACTCCGGCGTGGACGACACGCACCCGGACATCACGCCGAACTTCGACGCGAAGGCGTCCGCGAGCTGCCTGGGCGGTGTGCCCGTGCAGAAGGACAACGCGTGGCGTCCGGTGAGCGGGGAGAGCGACCACGGCATGCACGTGGCGGGCACGATCGCCGCCGCGAAGAACGGCACCGGCGTCACCGGTGTCGCTCCGGGCGTGAAGGTGGCGAGCCTGAAGGTGGCCGAGCCGGCGACCGGCATGTACTACACGGAGGCCGTGGTCTGCGGCTTCATGTGGGCGGCCGATCACGGCGTGGATGTCACCAACTCCAGCTACTACACCGACCCGTGGCTGTTCAACTGCAAGACGGACGACGACCAGAAGGCTCTGGTCGACGCCGTCGGGCGGGCCACCCGGTACGCGGAGCGCAAGGGTGCGGTGAACGTCGCGGCGGCCGGCAACGCCAAGACGGACCTCGCGCAGGACGAGATCCTCGACGACTCCAGCCCGGACGACACGACTCCGGTGCCCCGGACGATCAAGACGAAGGACTGCTTCGACCTCCCGTCGCAGCTTCCGGGTGTCGTGACCGTCTCGGCCACGGGCGCGAAGGGCATCAAGTCCTCGTACTCGAACTACGGCAACGGCGTCATCGACATCGCGGCGCCGGGCGGCGACTCGACGAAGTACCAGACGCCGGACGCGCCGGCCACGGACGGCCGCATCCTGTCGACGCTCCCGGGCGGCAAGTTCGGCTACAAGGCGGGGACGTCGATGGCGTCACCGCACGCCGCGGGGGTCGCCGCGCTCGTCAAGTCGGCCCATCCGCACGCGTCGTCGGCGATGGTGAAGGCTCTGCTCTACGGCGAGGCCGACGCCATGAAGTGCACCGATCCGTACGACATCGACGGTGACGGCAAGGTCGACGCTGTCTGCCAGGGCGGCAAGAACAAGAACGGCTTCTACGGCGTGGGCATGATCGACGCGCTCGACGCCGTCCGGAGGTAAGCGGTACGGAAGTAGGCCGTACGGAAGTAAGTCGTACGGAAGTAACGGGTTCGCGAGGCGAGCCGGGCCGGGCGGTTGCGTGCCGCCCGGCCCTTCGCGAGAGGATCTCGTCCCATGTATGAGTATCGGAACCCCGCGTTCGGATCCGTCGACACGGAGAGCTGGGTGCCCCGGCCCGCCCGGCCCACCTGGCAGCTGGTGACGCAGTTCGTCGCCACGGTGATCGTGCTGCCCGTGTGGTGGGTGCTGTGGCTCGCGTTCGCGATCGTCCTCATCGCGTTCGCCATGATCACGGAGATCTTCACGTACCTCGTTCCCGGCTACGAGCGCGGCTTCGAGAAGGTCATGGACGCGACCCTCGGCCGCATGGAGCTGTGGCCGCTGTGGGCCGTGACCTGGCCCGAGCTGCGGCACGAGGGGGACGCGGACTTCTACCGCGCGCGGGTCGACCGGCACCTCGACAAGTGGACGAGGAAGCTGTCCGCCCCGAAGGACCCCAAGACCCCCGAACTGCCCACCGAGTGCGTGGTCCCGCTGCGGTTCTACCGCGGCGTGGGCGGTGCGTACGTGGTGCGGACGGCGACCCCGCTGGGCTGGGACCTCCTGCCGTCCGAGCCCGAGAAGGAGATCAAGCTCGGGTGGGCCGCCGCCGCCACGGAGTAACGCGAACCGGGGCGCCGGGCGCGGGACCCAGGCCGGGCGGAATGTGCTTCCGCCAGTTGTTTGCCAGGACTTGCCCGATAAGGGCGCACCTGGTGAAGATCGTGTGGTGAGCTCCATACAACCGTCCGCCGAGCCCGGCGGCGAGGCCACGGCCGGCGCTGCCGCCGGGACGCCCCTCGGCACGCCGGGCACCTCGCATCGCGCCCCGCGCCGCCGCCCCTCGACGGCCCGTGCCGTCGCCGTGCTCGTCCTGGTGGCCGTCGCCGCCGCCGTTCCGCTGCTCGGCCCGTCGGCGGCGCTGAGCGGTACCGGGGAGGCCGAGGCGCCCGGCACGGCCGGGATCACGTTCCTGCGGGCGGTCATGTTCGCCGCCCTCTGCGTGCAGTTGGGCGAGGTGTACGCGACGCGGCTGGCCCGCCGGGTGCCGGGGGCGCCGCTGGACCGTGCGCCGCGGAGCTGGTCCACGTACGCGGCGGTGGCGGGGATCGTCGCCGCGCTCGGCCTGGCCTCGGTGGTGGCCACCGGCAATCTGGTGCCGCATCAGCTGTCCGACATGGACATCGGCGGTCTCTACGCGTCACGGGACGGGAGGCTGGCGCTCCTTGAGGTCAACGCCTTCATCGTGGCGCTGCTCTGCTCGCGTTCGCGCCGCCCGTCCACCGCGGCCCTTCCGCTGGCCGCGGTGATCGCGGCAGAGGCGCTGCGGGCCCATCCCCCGGTGGAGGACACCCCGCTCGTCGGCTCGGGCCTGACGCTGGTGCATCTGACCTGCGGAGTGCTGTGGGCGGGTGGCCTGCTGCAGGTGCTTCGCATGCTGCGCCTGTGGCGGACGTCGGCCCCGGGGGCGGGCGCGGCCGTACTGGGGCTCTACGCGCGCGTGGCGGCCGTCCTGTTGGCCGCGATCACCGTGACGGGGGTGTGCAGCACCCTGCGCCGGATGCCGCCGGGCACGGTCCTCGACCAGCTGACGGAGACGGCCTACGGGCGCACGCTGCTCGCCAAGGTGCTCCTCGTGGTGGCCGTGGCCGTCCTCGCGCTGCTCGCGCGGCGGCGGCTGCGCCGGTCAGCCGACCCGGTGTCGGCGTACTCCCCCGCGCGCGGTGAGGTCATCGTGCTCGGGGTCGTGGTGGCGGTGTCGGCTCTGCTGACCGCGTTGCCGGTGCCGATTCGCTGGTGAGCCGCGTGGGCTGCCGGGGCGGTTGTGTCTGTTCGGACTGCGCGGCCAGCACGCCGTTGACCAGCAGGAACTGTGCGGCGATATAGGTGAGCATGATCCAGAAGTCGGGGCGCGGAGCCTGTGGCCACTCGGCGACGCCGGTCGCGATGAGGGTGTCCGAGAGCAGGAACAGCGCACCGCCGGCCGCCGCCGTGAGGCCCAGCCTCGTCGCGCCGAACGCCATCGCGGTGAGCAGCAGGCTGTAGCCCGCCACGGGGCCGCGCATGTCCGGCGGGAGGTCCGGCCAGAGCACGGCGACCGTGCCGACGAGGGCCGTGGCGTACGCGGCCACCAGCCAGGCGCCACGCGCGCGTGACGTGCCGTGGCGCCTGAAGAGGACGAGGTAGCAGACGTGGCCCGCCGCGAAGGAGCCCATTCCGGCGAGGAACGCGAGGTCTGCGTCGAAGAGCAGCAGGACGTCGCCTCCCCAGCCGCAGAGGAGCGCTGCGGTCAGGAGGCGCGGGCCTTTGACGGTGAGCACGTACGCCGCCAGGAGCGGCATGAGGAGGGGCTTGAAGACGGCGTGAACGGCCCCGGAGTCCGCGAGAAGCGCCGTCAGGTCGCCCAGTGCCACCAGGCCGAAGGCCACGAGAAGCAGCCTCGCCCTGCCCGCAGCGGTCATACCGCGCTCTCCGGGACCGGCTCCGTCACCGGCTCCGTCACCGGCTCGGGTGCCCCCTGTGGTGCCACCGGCGGCTGCGGCTGCCAGCCGGGACCCCGGAACAGTCTGCCGCCCCGCTCGCGCCAACTGGTCGCCTTCCTGAGGTCCTTGGCTATCGCCGCGTACTCGTGCGTGGCGACCCGCAGCGGGTTGTACGTGGCGATGTTCTTCGTGAGGCCGTAGACGGGGCGGTCCGTCTCGGCGACCCAGGAGCCGAACACGCGGTCCCAGATGATCAGGATGCCGCCGAAGTTGCGGTCCAGGTAGCCGCCCTGCGACGCGTGGTGGACGCGGTGGTGCGAGGGGGTGTTGAAGACGAACTCGAAGGGGCGCGGGAGCTTCCCGATGCGCTCGGTGTGGATCCAGAACTGGTAGACGAGGTTCGCCGACGAGCAGAACGCGAGCGCCGCCGGATGCACGCCGAGCGCGATCAGCGGGACGTAGAACGGCCAGACCGTCAGGCTCGTCCAGGGCTGGCGCAGCGCCGTCGTGAGGTTGAACTTGCGGCTGGAGTGGTGCACGACGTGGCAGGCCCACAGGATGCGGATGACGTGGTGCCCGCGGTGCGACCAGTAGTAGAAGAAGTCCTGCGCGAGCAGCATCAGCGGGATCGTCCACCACAGGACGGGGATGCGCAGCGGCGTCAGCGCGTACACCGCCGTGTAGATCGCGACGATGGGGATCTTCCACAGGAGATCGAAGACAAGGCTGCCCAGCCCCATGGTGACGGAGGTGGCGGCGTCCTTCGTCTCGTACCCGGCTTCGGCCCCGTCGGCGGCAGGATGGATCCGGTGGCTCACGATCTCCACGACGGTGAGCAGCACGAATGCAGGTATGGACCACAGCACGACATCGGGCAGGTTCGGCGGCATGCGTGCACCGTAAAGGCCCCCGGCCGACCGCCGCTAGACGTAGTTACCGACAAGTATTACCTGGGGTAAGGAAGGAGTTGTTGGCGATCTCCGCCAAAAGCGGACGCTTGAGCGCCGGCTAGACACCGACCGCCCCGAGCAGCGCACCCGCCCCATATGTCACCGCCATGGCGAGCGCTCCTCCCGCCATGTTGCGCAGGACGGCGGGCCGCACCAGCGCCGAGCCGAGCCGCGCGCTGCTCCAGCCGGTGAGCGCCAGCGCGCCGAGCACCGAGACGACGGTGACCCCGAGGCGCCAGTCGGCGGGCGGCAGGATGATCGCGAGCAGCGGGAGGAGCGCACCCACCGTGAAGGCCACGAAACTGGCCCAGGCGGCGTGCCAGGGGTTGGTGAGCTGGTCGGGGTCGATGCCGAGCTCCACGCGCGCGTGCGCCCGCAGCGCGTCCCGCTCGGTGAGCTGCTCCGCCGCCTCGCGCGCCACCTCACGGCTCAGGCCGCGCTGCTCCAACAGGCCGGTCAGCTCGGCCAGTTCCGCCTCGGGCTGCTCCCGCAGCTCGCGCTTCTCCATGGCGAGCGCGGCCTTCTCGGAGTCGCGCTGGGTGGACACGGAGACGTACTCGCCCGCGGCCATGGACATCGACCCGGCGAGCAGCCCGGCGAGTCCGGCCGTGAGCAGCGTACTGCGGTCGCCCGTGGCGCCCGCCACGCCGACGACCAGGCCCGCCGTCGAGACGATGCCGTCGTTGGCCCCGAGCACGGCCGCCCGCAGCCAGTTGAGGCGGGAGGCGAGCGCGCCGCCATGTGCTTCGTCGTGTCCAGCCACCTGATCGCTCACCCGGGGAGGGTCTCACCCCCGGGTGGGCGAATCCGGCAGGGGCACGCCGTCACCAGACGCGTACCGACCCTCCGGAGGCGAACACCGGGCTCGTCGCGCCCGCCGGTGTCTCCTTGAGGGGTTCGTCCAGTTCCCGGACCGTCGGTCCCACGCGCGCGGCGACCACCCCGAGCCGCTCCAGGTCGAAGCCGTAGACCCGGGCCGCGTTGCCGCCGACCATGGCGGCTATCTCGTCCTTCGGCAGGCCCGCGTAGGCGATGCGGAGGCCTTCGCGCGAGAACGGGTGCGTGCCTTCGTCGTGCGGGTAGTCGCTGCCCCACATGATCTTGTCGAGGCCGATCCGGTCCCTCATCCGCGCCTCGTGCGGGCGCATGAAGCTCGCCCCGACGAAGCAGTTCTCGCGCCAGATCTCGGACGGTCCCTTGCCCATCGAATCGGCGAGGCCCGCACCGAACTTCGACTCGGCGGTGCCCGTCCTCGAAGCCGCCGCGACCAGGCGACCGTGGTAGTAGTCCAGCATGTCGAGGACGCCCGGGATCCACCCCGAGCCCTGCTCGGTGAGCACGAGCCGCAGCTCCGGATGGCGGCGGAACGCACCGCCGAACACCATGTGCCACAGCGCCCGGTGCGAGAACCACGTCGTCTCCACCATGAAGACGGCCCGCGCGGCCGGCTCGTCGCCCAGCGGCGGAGAGGCCGACCCCGCATGGTGGTTGACCGGCACACCGCGCTCGGCGCAGGCCGCCCAGATCGGGTCGTACGCCGCCGAGTAGAGCTCCGGGAGCCCGCTGCCCGGCGGTGTCCCTGGCAGCAGAAGACCCCCGTGCAGGCCCGCGTCGGCAGCCCAGTGGATCTCCTTGACGGCCGCGTCCACGTCGTTCAGGAGGATCTGGAAGACGCCCGCCCTGCGCCCCGGCGCCGCCGCGCAGAAGTCGGCGAGCCAGCGGTTGTGGGCGCGCAGGCCGGCCCAGCGCTGCTCGAACTCCTCCCGGGTGGGCGCCGGCGCCATCAGGGAAGCGCTCGGGAAGAAGGGCGGGATGGTGTTCGGGAAGACGACCTCGGCGACGATGCCGTCCTGCTCCAGCTCGGTGACGCGGCGGTCCGAGTTCCAGTTGCGGTCCGCGGTGTCGGCGAGCAGGTCCTCGTACGGATTGACGTAGGTGGCCGCCCACGCGTCGAACGCGTCGTGGTGGCGGGACTCCAGGTAGGGCCGGTAGTCGAGGAGATCGGCGCCCGCGTGGCAGTCCGCCGAGATGACGGTGTAGCGCTCTTCGGTCATGTGGTCTTCGGTCATGCGCTCTGGACTCATGTGTCCGCCCCCAGTACCGGGAAGTCGTGGTCGGTCAGCCAGTGGCGGCCCACGTCGCGCGAGCGCGCCCAGGACGCCTCGACGGCCGCCCGGCCCGCGTCGTCGGTGGCCTGGCCTAGTTCGGCGGGCGTCGGGCCGATCCTGCGGGCCAGCGGCGCCAGCTTCTGGATGTCGAAGCCGAAGACCTCGGCCGCGGCGAGACCCAGCATCCGGCGGGTCTCCCCCACCGGAATGTCGTGGAAGGTTTTCCTCAGCCACGCGCGCGTGTCGGGCCAGGTCCCTTCGGGGTGCGGGAAGTCGCTGCCCCAGAGGATGTTGTCGACGCCGATCTCGTAGCGCTGGGCGAGTTCGCGGCGCTTGGTGTTGGTGGCGCAGATGAAGAGCTGCCGGTCCAGGTACTCGTGCGGGGGCCGCTTGAGCTCGGCGAACGGGGAGAGCTTCTTGCCGCCGTGCGCGCCCAGGTAGAGGCGGTCCATGAACCACAGGAGGTTCGGCAGCCACCAGCAGCCGGACTCCGCGACGCCGAACTTCAGCCCCGGGTGACGTTCGAAGACGCCCGACCAGAGCATGAACCACAGGGGCCGCGCCGGCCACCAGGTCACTTCGGAGACGTAGATCCCCAGGTGGTCGCCGTACTCGTGCCGGGGCGCCGCCCCTGAGTGGGTCACCACGGGCATCGCGCACTCGGCCACCGCCGCCCACACGGGGTCGTAACGCCGGTCGTGGTAGGGCGCCTTGTCGACCCACATGGAGGGGATCATCAGCGCGCCGAGCCCGGACTCCTTGGCCCGGTGGACCTCCGCGACGACCCGGTCCACCTCTCCGGTGATGGGCAACAGGGCGACACCGCAGTGCCGTTCGGGGTGCTCGGACACGAAGTCGGCGAGCCAGCGGTTGTGCGCCTGCGCACCCGCCATGCCGAGCTCCGGGTCCTGGTCCCCGGAGAGGCCGAGGCCCACCCCGAAGGGCGCCGCCGTCTGGCTGTCCACGGCGTCCGCGTCGGGGAAGACGACCTCGGCGGCCACCCCGTCGCCGTCGAGCTCCTTGAGGCGCTGCGCGGTCTCCCAGCCGCCGCGCAGGCCCTCCTCGTTGTCCTGGAACCACTTGGCGGCGAACGCGTCGTTGCGGATGCCGAGCCGGGTCGCCTCCGCGCGGCGGGCGTCGCGCTCCCCCAGGAACTGATCGAAGTCACGGTGGAAGCGGCTGTCGAGATAGGGCCGGTACTCCTCGGTGGGGAGCCCGGCGTGGCAGTCGGAGGAGATGATCAGGTAAGGATCCTGGTCGGTCATCACGTGCCCTTCAGTCCAGAATGAAGCTCTCCAGATACGCCGGGTTCGCGCGGTCCAGCATCGACCGCGACCTGGCCTTGATCTGCCGGTCGCTGTGCTCGCTCTGAGGGAGCAGCCAGAAGCGGTCGGCCGCGATCCCCTCCGCCACGAAGTCCGCGACCTGCTCGACGGGCGTGAACTCCACCTCCTGGCCGGCCTCCTTCATCGCGGACTCCCACTGGTCGAGGCTGCGGTAAGGGGTTTTGCGCGGGCGGGACTTGGCGTACCGCTCAGGGCGGTTGCGGTGCGACTCCCACAGTCCGGTGCGCAGCATGTGCGGCCCCGGGAAGAGCACGGAGGCGCCCACGCGCGCGTGCTCCGCCTTCAGATGCGCGTACAGCGACTCCGTCATCGTCACCACGGCCGCCTTGGTGACCGCGTACACCGACGCGGTCGGCAGTGGCGCGATGCCGCCGTCGCCGGACGAGGTGTTGACGACATGGCCGGGTTCGCCGCCCGCGATCATCCGGGGCACGAAGGCCTGGATGCCGTGGAAGACGCCCCACACGTTGACCTCGAAGGCCCACTTCCAGTCGTTCGGCTCGTGTTCCCACATGCGGCCCTCGGCCCCCGAGCCGACGCCCGCGTTGTTGCAGAGCACATGGACGGCGCCGAACGTCTCGTACGCCGCGTCGGCGAGCGCGAAGACCTGCTCGCGCGAGCCGACGTCGACCACGCGCGCGTGCACGCTCGCCCCGTCCTCGCGCAGCCCGGCCGCCGCCTTCTCCAGGGCGCCCTCCTCGACGTCCGCGAGGACCACCTTGAGGCCGCTCGCCGCGAACCGGCGCGCCATGGCGAGGCCGATGCCGCTCGCCGCACCCGTGACGACGGCGACCTGCCCTTCCCGCAGCTCCATCTCAGAGGCTCCCCTCGGGCGGGCCGTCGAGGATCTGCTGCGGGTCGTCGTAGCGCTGGTGGATGTAGGGCAGCAGCGCCTGCGCGCTGACCCGCTCGGCCACCCGGCCCTTCTGGTCGGTGGTCTTCTCGCCGATCGTGATCTCGACGACCGCGCGCACCGGGAGATCCGCGACCGGGTCGTACATCGACTCGCGCAGGACGACGTCCCCGGTGATGCCCTCCAGCTTGCGGACCTTCTCGTTGCGCACGCAGTGCACGAGCACCGGATCGGCGTCGAAGCCCGAACCGTCCACCGCGGGAAGGAACTTGAAGTAGAAGTCCGTCTTCTGGACCGGCTCCGGGATCGGCAGGTCCCCGCTGACCGCGCCGCGCACCTCCACGAAGGCGATGCCGTGCCGGGCCAGCGAGGCGCGGACGACCAGGCCGTCGCGCTCCACCTCGACCTCGCCCAGCTTCTTCGGCTCCCCGAAGACCTCACGCCCGCCGATCAGGGCCCGCTCGTGGGTCATCGGCATGACGAGCGGATACCAGCCCGCCACCCCGTCGTGCTCGGCGGCCACGGCCACCGAGCCCGCGCCGAGCGGATAGCCGGGCAGGTCGACCTTGCTGATGTTGGCCCGCACCAGCGGCCGGGCCGTGGGCTTCAGCGGAGGCGGCAGGACGGCCGCCACCGCATCCGGATCGCTCTCCCAGACGGCCACCACACCCGTGGACCAGATGTCGGGAAGCTTCGAACTCGCGGTGCGCGCCGCGGCGATCTCCGCCTCGGTGCGCGCTCCGTACCGTACGCGTGCCATGTCGTACCACCCTTCGTCAGGACTGCATGAGGTCTTGCGGGCGGTTCTGTAACACAGTTACAACAGGACTCGTGAAGAGTGAAGAGACGCGTACGCATCCGGACCGGGAACGCGGTCATCTCGACCGGGAACAGGTGCTCGCCGCCGCCACGGCGCTCGTCAAGCAGCACGGCCCGCAGGCCCTGACGATGCGCAGGCTCGCCGCCGAGCTCGGCACCGCCGTCACCTCGATCTACTGGCACGTCGGCAATCGCGAGTCGCTCCTGGACGCCCTCGTCGACCGCACCCTCGCCGACCTGGGCGACATCCGTCCCGCCGGCCGCACGCCGGACGGGCGCATCGTCTCCGTCGCGCGCGCCCTGCGCCGGCGGCTGCGCGACCATCCGCACCTCGTCGCGATGGTGCACGAACGCGGCCTCACCGAGCGGATGTTCCTGCCCGCCCAGCAGGTCCTGGTCCACGAGGTGCACGCGGCGGGCCTGCGCGGCACCCGCGCCGCCGACGCCGTACGCGCCGTCCAGGTGCACGTCGTCGGTCATGTCCTGGTCGAGCGCAACCGCGAACGCGCCCCCGTGCAGAGCCCCGGCGAGGAAGAACTGTGGGGCGCGCGGACGGCCGAACAGGACCCGGCACTCGCCCGCGCGCTCGCCCGACCCGTCGACCCCGAGGCGCTGTTCACCCTCTCGGTGAAGGCACTGGTGTCCGGACTTCTGGGTCCCGCGGCCGGCGGGAGCACACCCGACGGCGACCGAATCGGCCACGCGGCCGACCCGCGTGGCGGACCGGGGACCTGACTGTCAGTCGTGGCCCGTATCCTCAGGGACCATGCTCGAAGACCAGACGACCGCAGCGTCCGCAGCCTCCTGGCCGGCCGCGTACCCATCGGGGTACGCGGTCGTCGACGTCGAGACCACAGGTCTCGCCCGCGACGACCGCATAGTGTCGGCTGCCGTCTACCGCGTGGACGCCCAGGGGGAGGTGGAGGACCACTGGTACACGCTGGTCAATCCCCAGCGCGACCCCGGGCCCGTCTGGATCCACGGCCTCACCAGTGAGCTCCTCGCGGACGCGCCGCTCTTCAAGGACATCGCCGAGGAGTTCGCCGCGCGCCTGGCCGACCGCGTCCTGGTCGCGCACAACGCCGTCTTCGACTGGTCGATGATCGCCAGGGAGTACGCTCGGGCCGAGCTGACCGCCCCCGTGCGCCATCGCCTGTGCACGATCGCCCTCTCCAAGGAGCTGCGGCTCCCGCTGCCCAACCACAAGCTGGAGTCGCTCGCCGCGCACTTCGGGGTCGAACAGCGCAACGCGCACAACGCGCTCGACGACGCGCGCGTGCTCGCCGAGGCCTTCCGCCCCAGCCTCCAGGCCGCGGCCGGCGGCGGGGTGCGGCTGCCGCTCCTGGAGTGCCGTCCGCTCACCGAGTGGTCCGACGGCGCGTCCCGGATCGTCCGTCAACCCACCGGCCCGGGCTCCGCGGCCTCGTCGTACTCCTCGTTCGGCCCGTCGAGTTGGCGCCCCTCGCGCAAGCGGCCCGCCTGCCCCTACCCCAACCCCGGTCGGTACGAACCGGGCAAAACGCTCCAACAGGGCATGCGGGTCGCGTTCTCCGGCGACACCTCCACCGAGCGCGAGCTGCTGGAGGACCGCGCGGTCGAGGCCGGGCTGCACATCGCGACGAGCGTGTCGCGGCTGACCAGCCTGCTCGTCACGAACGACCCGGACTCGGGCACCTCCAAGACCGTGAAGGCGCGTTCCTTCGGGACGCCCGTCATCGACGAGGCCGCGTTCGGCCAGCTCCTCCAGGACGTCGCTCCGGCGGCGGAGGGCTGAGCCGCCCGCAGCGTCAGACGGGTGAATTGTCGGCCCGGCGCCCGCCTGCTTGCTCGCATGCGGGCGCCTCGCGTCCCACCCTGTGGCGCATGGCACGTTGCGAGGTCTGCGGAAACGACTACGGCATGTCGTTCGAGGTGCATGCCCAAGGGGCGGTGCACGTCTTCGACTGCTTCTCCTGCGCCATTCACCGCATGGCGCCCATCTGTGAGCACTGCCGCTGCCGGATCATCGGCCAGGGCGTGGAGGCCGACGGGAAGTGGTACTGCGGTGCGCACTGCTCGCGGGCGGAGGGGCAGGTGGGCATCGTCGACAGGGTGTGACCCCGCTCCTCCCCGGGATCCCGAGGGCCCCCAGGGCCCCGCGCGGCCCTTCACGGCCCTCGCGGACCCGTTCCGGAGTACCCCACCCCCGTGCACCCCACGACCGAGTTGTACCTTCGTGGGGTGTACCGCTTCCTGTTGTCCCGGCAGTGGGTGATCCTCACCCTCATCGCCCTCGTTCTCATCCCCACGATGATCGAGCTGGGCTTCTGGCAGTTGCACCGCCACGAGCACCGCGTCGCGCAGAACGCCGAGATCGCCAAGGCGCTCGACGCGAAGCCGGTGCCGGCCGAGCGGCTGACCTCCCCCGGGCACTCCGTCACCCGCTCCGAGCACTACCGCCGGGTGAGCGCGCACGGGACGTACGACACGAAGGACGAGGTCGTCGTGCGGCGCCGCACGAACGCCGACGAAGAGATCGGCTTCCACGTCCTGACCCCGTTCGTCCTCGACGACGGCAAGGTCCTGCTGGTCAACCGGGGCTGGATCCCGGCGAACGGACCGCAGACCGCCTTCCCCAAGATCCCCGCCGCACCCAAGGGCAAGATCACCGTCACCGGCCGGCTGATGGCCGACGAGACGTCCGCGCAGAGCGGCATCAAGGACGTCCAAGGACTGCCGGACCGTCAGATCATGCTGATCAGCAGCGGGCAGCAGGCGCACAGCCTCGGCAAGGAGGTGCTCGGCGGGTACGTCGAGCTGACCTCGCCGGAGCCCCCGGGCGGCTCCCCCCAGCTGATCGGCGAGCCCGAGCACGGCGACATCGGCCCGCACATGGCGTACGCGGTGCAGTGGTGGCTGTTCTGCACGGGCGTGCCCATCGGCTGGGTGGTCCTGGTGCGCAGGGAGGTCCGCGACCGCCGCGCGGCTGCCGCGGAGGCGGCGCCCGCGACGGAGTCGACGCCGGCCGCCGTCTAGCGGGCCTCGCGTTCCACTGTGGCGAGGCGGCAGGATAGAGCCATGGATCTTGGACTGAAGGACCGCGTCTACGTCATCACCGGTGCCACCCGTGGCCTGGGCAACGCCGCCGCGCGTGCGCTGGTCGCGGACGGCGCGAAGGTACTGATCACCGGCCGGGACGAGAAGACGGTCGCCGAGGCGGCGGCCGAACTCGGCGACAACGCCCGGGGCATCGCCGCCGACAACGCCGATCCGGCCGTCGCGGGCCGGCTGATCGCCGCCGCGCGTGAGCACTTCGGGAGCTTCGACGGCGTACTGATCAGCGTCGGCGGGCCGGCGCCCGGCTTCGTCGCCGACAACACGGACGAGCAGTGGGAGTCGGCCTTCGAGTCGGTCTTCCTCGGAGCGGTGCGGCTGGCCCGCTCCGCGGCGGCGGAGCTCGGCGAGGGAGGTGTCATCGGTTTCGTGCTGTCCGCCTCAGTGCACGAGCCGATCCCGGGGCTGACCATCTCCAACGGTCTGCGGCCGGGGCTGGCGGGATTCGCGAAGTCGCTCTCCGACGAGCTCGGCCCCCGGGGCATCCGCGTCGTGGGACTGCTGCCGTCCCGTATCGACACGGACCGCGTGCGGCAACTGGACGGACTCTCCGCGGACCCCGAGGCGACGCGGGCGGGCCACGAGTCCCGCATCCCGCTGCGCCGGTACGGCACTCCGGAGGAGTTCGGGCGGACCGCGGCGTTTCTGCTGTCGCCCGCGGCGTCGTATCTGACGGGGGTCATGCTGCCGGTGGACGGCGGGGCGCGGCACGGATTCTAGCCGCCGGATTCCTCACGGTATGGGGCGATTGGCCGAGCCATGCCCCATACCGTAAAGCTCAACTGACCCGCTCGGCGCGATGCTTCACGGCCCGCAGCTGCACCACCGCGGGCAGCCGGGCGAGGCCCGCCGAATCCCTCGCGTGCGCCAGCGCCTCCGTGGAGAGCCGGTGCAGTGCCTCATCGGGCGTCGCGTGGGGTTCCATGAGCAGCGACACCCGGGCCTCCGGCGCGTTGCGGCGCCCGGTCAGGGAGACCCCGGCCCGCTGCACGCCGTCCAGGGACTCCGCCTCGCCCACGAGCACGCTCTCCAGGGCCCGCCCCCGCAGCAGCGCACCCTCCCCGTCGCCGGTCTCCACGAGTACCTCGGCCAGCCTGCGCCGCCGCAACTGCGCCGCCAGCCACCACAGGGCGAGCAGCAGGCACACCGCGAGCACGGCGATCACCGTGGGCCAGAACCAGCCCTCGTCCCGCCACCGCGACCGGTCCGCGTCGCTCACCAGGACGTCACGCTTCCCGTCGTGGATCCACCACGAAGGCGGCGATGCCCCGAGCCCGATGGCGAGGACCGAGCCGCCCCCGATCACGAGCACCAGGCCGAGGAGGCCGAGCACCACACGGTTGACCGTCTTCAGCATCGCGCTCAGCCCTTCCTGCCCGGCCGTGCCACCCGGACGGAGAGCGCGGGACCGCGGGCCAGGCCCAGGTCCCGGATGCCGTCGGCCAGCGTGGCGTCCAAGTCGCTTCGTACGTCGTCGAGTTCGCGGAAGTGCGAGACCGCGCGGACGTCCACCTTCGAGCGCGTCATGCGCACCCGCACCGACTGCACCCCGGACACGTCCATCGCCCGGTCCCGCAGCACGGTCGCGGCGGCGCCCCGGTGCAGCCCGGCCCGTACGTCCGCGTCCCCGCGCCGCATGGCGAGGACCGCCCGGAGCCCGGGTGTCGCGGCGAGCACGATCAGCCAGAGGCCGGCGGCCACGGCCACCCCGGCGCCGACGAGCACCGCCGTGTCGTCCAGGGGCCGTTCGGAGAGTTCACGGGCGAGGTCGCGCCGCCAGCCCATGGCGTGATGCCCGGCCCGCACCGCCGCGACGTCGTACAGAAGCAGCCCCGCACCGCCGAGGACCAGCAGCGCGAGGACGGTGGCGGGAACCCGCCGCGGTGACCAGAAGCGGGTCGCCCTGGTCTCGTCGGCCAGCGTGGGCGGCGGATCGTAGGCCGCCGCGGAGGCCGACTGGTCGAGTTCGCTCTCGGCGCGTTCGACGACGGGCAGCGGCTGCGTGCCACCACCGCCGCCCGCTCCCTGAGGCCCCTGAGCCTCGCTCATCGCGTCCTCCCCTGCCTCGCGGCGCGCACGTGTGCCGAGTGCAGCCGCTCGACCTGGACCGCGACCTCGGGCACTTCCATCCCCGCCAACGCCTTTACCCGCTGGGTGACTTGGCGACGCACCGCACCGCACTGCCCGCCGATGTCCGAGGGGTAGTCGAGCTCGACGCTGACCCGGACGCGGGCGACGTCATGGCGGACGGTGACGGTCGCGTGCGGCGGCGAGCAGTCCGCGGGCACCTCCGTCAGCGCCTCACGGGCCGCCTGCGCCGCGATCTTCGCGACGACCCGGTCGGCGATCACGGTCGCGCCGCGCTCCCCGGGCCCGACCTGAGCCGCCACGGCTCACCGCCGCCGGTCGTCGCCACGCGTACGGAAGAAGTCGCCGACCTCAAGGTCCCCCTCAAGGAACCGGCCGGCGACAAACCCTATGGCGCCCAGGGCGGCCACCAGCAAAAAGGCCCCGAACCCGCCGAAGTACCCGGCGAAGCCGAGCGCCATTCCGGCCACCATGCCGATCACGGCCATGCTCATCGTGCGCTCCTTAGCAAGACGCGGCTGAGGTGGGGCTGATCCCGTACGGGATTGTCACTGGAGGCGGCCTTGCGGCTCATCGTCTTCCTCGTCCGGGAGCTTCACATCGCTCACCGCGATGTTGACCTCGACGACCTCGAGCCCGGTCATGCGCTCGACGGCACCGATGACGTTCTCCCGCACGTCGCGCGCGACGTCCGCGATCGACACCCCGTACTCGACGACGATCTCCAGGTCGAGCGCCGTCTGTACCTCGCCGACCTCGGCCTTCACGCCGCGTGAGACGGACTTGGAGCCGGAGCCGCCGGGCACCCGGTCGCGCACGGCCCCGAAGGTCCTGGCGAGCCCGCCGCCCATCGCGTGCACGCCGTCGACGTCGCGGGCCGCGAGCCCGGCGATCTTCTCGACCACGCCGTCCGCGATGGTGGTGCGCCCCCGGGTGGCGGGGTCGCCGCCGCCCCTCCTGGTCGTGCCGCTCTTCCCCACCGCCTCGTCCGGTGCTCCCTTGGCGAGGGGCTCCTGAGCCACGTTCCGCTGTCCGGTGTCGGTCATCGCCGTCTGTCCCTTTCGAAAGGGGATCTACTCCTTCGCCCACACTAAGTGCGGTTACGTCCTCGCGCGCCAGGGATGCGGCAGGCTGGGGCAATGACCGGTGACGGATGGACCGAGGCGGTACGGCGGCAGCTCGGCCTGGGGCGTGTGCTCCCGCTGGGCGGACCGGGTGACGGCTCCTGGCTGACCGAGGCGTGCGCGGACGGGGTGCTGCGCCATGCGGCGGAGCGGGTGAGCGGTGTGCGTCTCGGCGGTCTGCGGGTGGCGCTCGCCGATCCTTCGAAGGCGTACGCACCCTCCGTGCCGGCGCCGCCGAGCGCGCTGCCGCCGGGGCCGCTGCGGATCACCGCGGAGTTCGCGGCCGAGCCCGCCGAGCCGCTGCCCGCGGCGGCGGCCCGGCTCCGGGAGGCGCTGTTCGCGGCCGCCGGGGAGCGGCTCGGCCTGGTGGTCGACGAGGTGGACCTCAGCGTGACGACGCTGCTGGACGCGGGGCAGGCCCCGGCCGACGTACCGGCGGCCCCGGAGAAGGCACCGCAGGACGGGGCGGGGGCGGCCCCCGGGAGCGGGGACGAGGCCCGGGTGGCGAGCGCCGCGCTCGATGTGCCGGGCGTGCGGCGGCTGACCGGCGCCCTCGGCGGTTTCGGTCGCGCCGTCCACCTGGCGGAGGCCCGGACGGCGGACGCCTCGCTGCCGCGCCGGCACGCGCGCGTGGAGCTGGCCACGGACCACGGACACCGCGCACTGGACGTGGCGCTCGCGGTCCGTACGGCCGTCGGTGCGGCGCTGCCGGACCACCCTTCGGTGACCGTCCTGGTCACCGCGGTGGAGTGAGGTCAGTCGCCGAGCCCCGCCAGGTCGCGCAGCCGGCGCCCCTGCGCGGCGCGTTCGGCGGTGCGCTGCTCCTCGTACGTACGACCGGCGACGCCCTGCAGCAGGGCCTTGGTCTCGATGACGGCGTCGCGCGGGGCGGTCAGCAGCGCCGCCGCGAGGTCGCTCACGGACGCGTCGAGCTGGTCGGCGGGCACGACGAGGTTGGCCAGGCCGACGCGCTCGGCCTCGGCGGCGTGGACGAACCGCCCGGTGGCGCAGATCTCCAGCGCGCGGGCGTAGCCGACAAGACCCACGAGGGGGTGCGTGCCGGTGAGGTCGGGCACCAGGCCCAGGCTGGTCTCGCGCATGGCGAACTGCACGTCGTCGGCGGCGATCCGCAGGTCACAGGCGAGCGCGAGTTGGAAGCCCGCACCGATGGCATGCCCCTGGACGGCAGCGATGGACACGATGTCGCTGCGCCGCCACCAGGTGAACGCCTCCTGGTATTCGGCGATCGTCGCGTCGAGGACGTCGTCGTCGCCGCGCGCCAAATCGATGAATGACGGCTCACCGTCGAAGCCCTCGGGCGTGAACGCCTGTCGGTCGAGGCCCGCGGAGAAGGACTTGCCCTCGCCGCGGAGCACGACGACACGGACACTGCCCGGCAACATCCGGCCTGCCTCGGCCAACGCCCTCCACAGCGCGGGAGATTGGGCGTTGCGCTTGGCCGGGTTGGCCAGCGTCACCGTGGCGACGGCCTCGTCGACAGTCAGGCGTACGCCGTCCTTGTCGAGTACCGGTGCGGATCCGCCGAGTTCACTGCCGGGCGAAACCATAGGAGCCTCCGATGGTGGTGTGCAGTCGGTCGGGACGCAGGTACGCGCCCGTAAGTGACTGCACAGTAACCACCCGGCCGATCAGTCGATCGACCGGGTGGCCACCGTCGAAGCCGGTGTACCGCCCGCAGCCGTCAGCCGGCTGCGGCCTTCTTGCCTCGCGTCGCCCCGCCGCGTCCCCGCAGCGTGACTCCGGACTCGCTGAGCATGCGGTGCACGAAACCGTACGAACGGCCCGTCTCCTCGGCCAACGCCCGGATGCTCGCACCGCTGTCGTACTTCTTCTTCAGGTCTGCCGCGAGCTTGTCACGCGCGGCGCCGGTTACCCGGCTGCCCTTCTTCAGAGTCTCGGCCACCCGTGCCTCCTCATAGGAAGTGCGCTCTGGACTTCTCATGATCACCCCTCCCGGGCTTCCTGGCCACCCATTCGGCAAGGTCCGTACGACGAGCTTTCCCGTCAGGGAAGGCGACACCACGAGCGGAATTAACGATTCCGCTCGTCGAATTCCGTGCGGCCGAATGGGTTGCGGGAGGAATGGCCAGGTCAGCGGGGTGCCGGGCGAGAACCGGGTCGTACGCCCCTGCCGCCGATGAAATCCGTGTATCCGGCACTTCGGTACGAGGAGACCTCACACAGATGAAGGATCACGGATCGGCCGAATGATCCATACGCAGTGGATCAGTTATTCGATCAACCAATGTGGACGCCCCGACGGGGGCCCGGGGATCAGGCGAGAGCGACCAGATCCGCGTAGTCCTGGCCCCAGAGGTCCTCGACGCCGTCGGGCAGCAGGATGATCCGCTCCGGCTGGAGCGCCTCCACGGCGCCTTCATCGTGCGTGACGAGGACGACCGCGCCCTTGTAGGTGCGCAGGGCGCCGAGGATCTCCTCGCGGCTCGCCGGGTCGAGGTTGTTCGTGGGCTCGTCGAGGAGCAGCACGTTGGCGGAGGAGACCACCAGGGTGGCGAGGGCCAGACGGGTCTTCTCGCCGCCGGACAGGACGCCCGCGGGCTTGTCGACGTCGTCGCCGGAGAAGAGGAACGAACCGAGCGTCTTGCGCACCGCGACGAGGTCGAGGTCGGGGGCGGCCGAGCGCATGTTCTCCAGGACCGTGCGCTCCGGGTCGAGGGTCTCGTGCTCCTGCGCGTAGTAGCCGAGCTTGAGGCCGTGGCCCTCGATGACCTGTCCGGTGTCGGGCTTCTCGGCGCCGCCGAGGAGCCGCAGGAGCGTGGTCTTGCCCGCGCCGTTGAGGCCGAGGATGACCACGCGCGAGCCCTTGTCGATGGCGAGGTCGACGTCCGTGAAGATCTCCAGGGAGCCGTACGACTTCGAGAGGCCCTCCGCCATCAGCGGCGTCTTGCCGCAGGGCGAGGGGTCCGGGAAGCGCAGCTTGGCGACCTTGTCGCTCTGGCGCACCTCGTCCAGACCGGCGAGTAGCTTGTCGGCGCGCTTGGCCATGTTCTGCGCGGCGACGGTCTTGGTGGCCTTGGCGCGCATCTTGTCGGCCTGCGAGTGGAGCTGGCTGGCCTTCTTCTCGGCGTTCTGGCGCTCGCGCTTGCGGCGCTTCTCGTCGGACTCGCGCTGCTGCTGGTAGAGCTTCCAGCCCATGTTGTAGACGTCGATCTGGGCGCGGTTGGCGTCCAGATAGAAGACCTTGTTCACGACCGTCTCGACCAGTTCGACGTCGTGGGAGATCACGATGAAGCCGCCGCGGTAGGACTTGAGGTAGTCCCTGAGCCAGACGATGGAGTCGGCGTCGAGGTGGTTCGTCGGTTCGTCGAGGAGCAGGGTGTCGGCGTCCGAGAAGAGGATGCGGGCCAGCTCGACGCGGCGGCGCTGACCACCGGAGAGCGTGTGGAGGGGCTGGCCGAGCACGCGGTCGGGGAGGCTGAGCGCGGCGGCGATGGTGGAGGCCTCGGCCTCGGCGGCGTAACCGCCCTTGGTGAGGAACTCCGTCTCCTGGCGCTCGTACTGCTTCATCGCCTTGTCGCGGGTGCCGCCCGAGCCGTTGGCGATGCGCTGTTCGTTCTCGCGCATCTTGCGGATCAGGGTGTCGAGGCCGCGGGCGGAGAGGATGCGGTCGCGGGCGAGCACGTCCAGGTCGCCGGTGCGCGGGTCCTGCGGGAGGTAGCCGACCTCTCCGGAGCGGCTGATGGTGCCGCCGGCCGGGATGCCCTCACCGGCGAGGCACTTGGTGAGCGTGGTCTTGCCCGCTCCGTTGCGGCCCACCAGACCGATGCGGTCGCCCTTGGCGATACGGAAGGTGGCGTTCTCGATGAGGATGCGGGCGCCGGCGCGCAGCTCGATGCCGGAAGCGGTGATCACGGACAGACTCCTGGGCAGGGGGTGGGATGGACGGCGGAAGGGCTGAAGGCGATCACGCCGTCTAATGCACGAGGAGAATGGCCATGCGGCCAATTCTAACGGGGCGCTGCAAGCTCTTTTTCTGCCCGGGTCGGCACGTCCCCGGGGGCGCCGCCCGGCAGCTCGTTGCCCAGGGGCGTGCGGCGGGGCACGATCCGCCCGAGGCCGTCCACGGCGATCAGCTGCGAGGTCCACGGTGTCGCGGGGTCGTCGCAGGGCTGGGCCACCATCAGGGCGCCCCGGTGGCGCACGGCACGGGCGGGCTCGAAGGCGCAGCCGCCGCGGGCGGGCAGCACCCAGCGCAGGTCGCCGTCGGCGCTGCGGTAGGCGGCGATGCGCTGCGGGGTGACGACGGCGAGCATGCGGCCGCGGGGGTCGAGCGGCTGGAGGACTCCGGCGGCTTCGCGGGCGGCGGGCGAGCGCAGCCAGGGGGCGCTGCCGGGGATGGCGCGGTGCCAGCGGACGTTGCTGCCGTCGGCGCGTGCGGTGTCGGTGACCAGGCCGTCGCTCCAGAGCGCGACGGCGTGCCCGGGTACGGGCAGCAGCGCGAGCGGGCGCGCTCCCTCGCGGCTGTACGTCCAGCGGGGGCGCCCGGTCGCCGGGTCGTACGCCCGGACCGATCGCCCCGTCGTGCGGAGCTCGGGGGCGGCGGTGCCGTCGGCCACGCGCGCGTGGACGGTGACGTGGTCTCCGTAGGGGGCGGGCCGTGAGTGGTGGGCCGCGGTGATGAGCGGCAGGGCGAGCAGGCCGAGGGCCACCGGGAGGGCGAGCCGCGAGCCGCGGCGGGCGGACGCCGGTCCCACGGACCCGGATCCGGTCACCTCGAACGGCACTACGGACACGACGCCACCCCTCTGCGGCACATCTGCCGGTACCTCTGCCCATGGAACAGGCGCAGAGCGTAGCGGCGGCGGCGCCGCACGGCGCCGGGCGACGGCCGCGACACGGCGCACCGATCGCCGGGGTCCCCCGTTCGGACCCCCGTCCGGCGCCGCACGGAGTGGGGCATACCAGGATGAAGGCGCCGACATCTCGGCACAGGGCGGCGCGACGCCGCCCCGGATGCGAGGCAGAGGGTGGTGCGCCCATGCAGTTCGACGACGACGCCGATCTGGACACGTCCGAGGTGCAGGACGTGCGGGGCAGCCGGATCCCCGGCGGCAAGGCGACGGTCGGCGGCGGCATCGCGGGCCTGATCGCGCTGGTCCTCGGGCTGCTCTTCGGGGTCGGCCCTGACCAGCTCGGCCTCTCGTCGGGCAACGACGAGCCCGCCGCCACCTCCTCGTCCCTCGCGCAGGTCCAGCAGACCTGCCATACGGGCCAGGACGCGAACACCAAGGAGGACTGCCGCATCGTGGCGGTGGTCAACAGCGTGCAGGACTTCTGGCGTGCGGAGTTCCGGCGCAGGAACGCGAGCTACACCCCCGCGTCGACGGTCCTGTTCACCAGCCGGGTGGGCACGGCGTGCGGCGCGGCGACGTCGGCGGTCGGCCCGTTCTACTGCCCCGGCGACCGGAAGGTCTATCTGGACCTGGGCTTCTTCGAGGAGCTGCGGACCAAGTTCGGCTCCAGCGGCGGCCCCTTCGCCCAGGCGTACGTCGTGACGCACGAGTACGGGCACCACGTGCAGAACCTGATGGGGACGCTGCAGCGCTCCCAGGACGGGCGGACGGGGCAGAACAGCAACGCGGTGAAGGTCGAGCTGCAGGCCGACTGCTACGCGGGCGTCTGGGCGCGGCACGCGACCCGTACCCCCGACGACAAGACGGGCAAGCCGCTGATCACCAGCCTCACCGAGGCGGACATCCGCGAGGGCCTGGACGCGGCGGCCGCCGTGGGCGACGACCGCATCCAGGAGAAGTTCCAGGGCCGGGTCACCCCCGAGTCCTGGACGCACGGCTCGGCCGAGCAGCGGCAGCAGTGGTTCTACCAGGGCTACCGCACCGGCGACATGGCGCAGTGCAACACCTTCCGGTGACCCTCTGGGTTCAGACGCCGCCGGTGTGCACCTGGAAGGCCGCCCGGCGCACCGCCTTGGCGAGCGCCGGGTCGGGGTGGGCCGCGGCGAGGGCGACCAGGACCTGGACCGTACGGGGATGGCCGATGCGGCGGACCTCGTCGAGGAGCGCGGGCACCGTGGGCTGCACCGCGGACTCCAGGTGCCGTACGAGGAGATGGATCTCCCCGTGGTCGGCGACGGCCGCGGCGGTGTCGACCCACAGCCACGTCGACTCGTCCCGCGTCAGGACGAGATGGACGTCCTCGGGGTCGGCGCCCTCCTGCTCGGCCAGCCAGATCAGGGCGTAGGGCCGCAGCGAGGTCTCGTCCACGACGGCCCGCACTTCCGCCTCGGCCGGGGCGCCGACCACCCGCAGGGCCTCGAAGGCGAGGCCGCGCAGCAGGGCGTCCTCGCCGCGGGCCGCGGTGAGCAGCTCGGCGACGGCGCTGCCGACGGGGCGGGCGGCGAGCCAGGCGCGGTACTCGGAGCGGGCCGCGTTCGGGCGCAGCCGCGCGCAGCCGCGGAGCATGTCCTCGGCGGACTGCTCGATGTTCCCCGCGGGGCTCTGCGCGGCCACGCAGATCTGTTCCAGCTTGACCCAGACCGCCCAGGAGCCGAGTGGCGTCAGGGTGGCCTGCCCGTCGGCGTACGTCAGCGCGCCGACGGCGGACAGGCCACGCAGCGCCCAGTCCAGGAGGGTGGCGAGGGAGGGGGTGTCGGCCGGGTCCACCGGCTCGGGCTGCGGGCCGTAGGGGATCTCGCAGCGTTCCGTGCGCAGTTCCGTGACGCGCTGGTCGAGGAGGTCCAGGAGCTGTGGCACGGGGACGGGGCCCGCGGAGAGCTGCAGCAGGGTGAGGAGCTGCGGCATGGCCTCGACGGTCTCGGCCACGAGGGCGGGCGCCAGTTCGCGCGAGGCCGCGTGCGCGAGCGACCAGGCGTCGAAGAGGGCGACCCAGCCGCGCAGCACGGCGGCGTCGTCGCGGTCCCAGGCGCGCAGCCGCCAGCCGGGGCGCGCGGTGTCGCCGTGCACCTCGATGAGGCCGGCGAGCCGTGCGGTGTCCCAGTCGGCGCGGACCTGATCCGGGGTCAGCGAGAGGTCCGCGGCGGCCCGTTCGGCGGTGGCGGTGGAGAGGGTGCCGCGGGCGCCCTCCCCGCCTTTGGCGTCCGGGGCCGCGGCGCGGCTGCGTCCCGGGTGCAGCGAGGCGTCCGCCCAGCGGGCGAGCCGCACGGCGTCGGCGAGGCTTTTGCGGGCCATCCGGGCCAGCTCGCCGGGGGCGGGTGTGCCCTCGGGCGGGCGGGGCGCGGGACGGCGCGCACGCTGCTGTGTCACTGCGCCGGGGGCGGTCAGGGGCCGCGCTGTGCCGCGCTCCGCCCCCGCTCGCCTGTCGGCCCTGGGGGACTGAGCGCGGACGAGTCGGAGCCTTGAGTCGCGCGGGATACGGGACGTCACGGGAGCAGTCTTCCTGGTGACCGTCCGAAAACCCAAACGGAATGCTTGCGCAAGGCTTTGGGGCGCTGTGTCAGAGGGCTTTCACGCGCTACATGAGGGGCGTGAGGAAGCGTCGCAGCGCCTCTTCGTAGGCCGCGGGGTCGGCGTTCCACATGGCTCCGTGGGGCGCATCCGGAACGGTGTGCAGAGTGACCAGTTCCGGGCGCCGCTCGGCCAGTTGACGGGAAAGCGCCCAGGGGGCGATCACGTCGTCGGGGCCGTGGAAGAGGAGCGTGGGGACCTTGAGCACCCCGGGGTCGGCCGCCTCCAGGATGCGGTCGCCGCGCAGGCCCGTGCGGCCCTGGGCGGCGCGCACCGCGAGCGGCAGCAGGGCGCCCGGTGTGCGCCGGGCCGCGGCGAGCGCGCGCAGCGTGGTCTCCCAGTTGAGGACCGGGGAGTCCAGGACGATGCCGCTGATCCGGTCACGCAGAGCCGAGTACGCGGCGGCGTGCAGGGCCATGGCGCCGCCGGTGGACCAGCCGTGCAGGATCACGTTCTCGGCGCCGTAGCGCACGGCGTAGCGGATGGCCGCGTCCAGGTCGCGCCACTCGGTCTCGCCGAGGTGGCCGAGGCCGTCCGGGGAGCGGGGCGCGCCGAGGTCGCCTCGGTAGGCGAGGTCGAGCACCGGGAATTGCTGGCGGTGCAGGAAGTCCATGACGACCATGGGGTGCTCGCGGGTGGTGCCCAGGCCGTGCACGGTGATCACCCAGGTGTCGCGGACGCCCGGCACGAACCAGGCGGGCAGGCCGCCGAGTTCGCCGGGGATGTCGACGTCCGCGTGGTCGATGTCCAGGGCGGCGTGCGGGTCGCCGATGTGGACCTGCGGGGTGAGCCAGACCTTCGCGCCGGGTTCCAGGGAGCCGTGCGTGACGCGCTCCAGGCGGCGTACGACGGTGTCCGCCTCGTGCGGCGCGGAGTCCAGGACGGGCCCGATCACGGCGTGGCTGCCGTTGCCGCTGAGGCCGTACGTGCCGGGGCGCAGGCTCGCGAGGGCGCGGGTCAGGGTGATCTGGCCCGCGGCCGTGGAGTGGACGGTGAGGCGGGGCTCGGTCGGCAGCGGGCGGCCCGCCGGCGCTTTCAGGGCCGCGTTGCTGGCGAACCGGCCCGCGGCGACGGCGGCTGCGCCGCCCATGAGGGCGGTCGTGACGGCGGTGACGGCCGTTGCCGTCGCTTTGGCTGGGCGCACCTGCCCAGTGTCCGGCCCTGACGGGTCCTGGGCCAGTGGGCGGGGCCCGCGGGGTGATGTCAGTTCGTCCGCGGCGTCACGGGCTCGCCCCCGGGCGTCCGGAGGCGGAGCCGCTGCCGTGTCACCGCTTTCCGTAGCCCCGCAGTCTGTCCGCCGCTTCCCTGAGCTGCCCCGCGGACAGGAGGCTCGGGGCGTGGCCGGGCACGGAGCTGGCCGTCAGCCAGAGGCGGGACATCCACTCCAGCTGCGCCGTGCGGTCGTACGCCTGGTCCAGGGTGTCCCCGTAGGTGATGGTTCCGTGGTTCTGGAGCAGGCAGCCGGTGCGCTCCCTGAGGGCCCGGAGCATGTTCTCGGCCAGCTCGTCCGAGCCGTACGGCGCATACCGGGCGACCCGGACCGGGCCGCCGAGGGCGGCCGTCATGTAGTGGATGGGCGGGAGTTCCGGGACCAGGGTGGAGACGGCGGTGGCGTGCACCGCGTGGGTGTGGACCACGGCTCCGGCGTGCGTGGTGCGGTAGACCGCCAGGTGCATGGGCAGTTCGCTGGTCGGGGCGAGGTCGCCGAAGAGCTGGTTGCCGTCCGCGTCGACACCGACCGCGTCCCGCGCCGTCAGGCGGTCGTACGGCACCCCGCTGGGGGTGACGAGGATCGTGCCGCCGACGCGCACCGAGACATTGCCCGAGGTGCCGACCACCAGACCGTCCGCCACCGTTCTGCGGGCCGCCGCCACCAGCTCTTCCCACGCCCGCTCCATCGCACCCTGCCGGCCTTCGTCGCCTTCGCCCCGCTGCTCCGTCATGCGGTGATCCTGCCAGCAGCCCTCGCCGGGATTCCGGTTTCGGCCACGGGCAGGCCGAGAAGGCGCCCCTCTGCGCCACCACCCCTACGGGGTGATCAGGATCTCTCCAACGGATCGCCGGACCGCTGAAGAGGTTCGCCCGGGGGCGGCCGGGCACGGGCCAGGCACCCCAGAAGCCCGGAATCCAGGCTTCCGGCCGCCGCTCCGGGCGATCTTCGTCAGGGCCCCGGCACAACCGGAGTGACAGTGCCGCGCATTGGGTCACCGCACGGCCCGACCCAGTTCACTTTCCGTTCACCCACATTGCCTACGTTCCACTTGCCACTGACGTCCAACAGAAGCCTGGGTAAATGGAACACATCACGCTTCTCCTCGGGATCGTGATCGTTACCGCTCTCGTGTTCGACTTCACGAACGGTTTCCACGACACAGCCAACGCGATGGCGACCACCATCTCGACTGGCGCTCTCAAGCCCAAGACGGCGGTGGCCATGTCCGCCGTGCTGAACCTCGTCGGCGCTTTCCTCTCCGTCGAAGTCGCCAAGACCATCTCCGGCGGCATCGTCAACGAGGACGGACTGAAGACAGAGGTGATCTTCGCGGCCCTGGTCGGCGCGATCCTCTGGAATCTGCTGACCTGGCTGGTGGGCCTGCCCTCCAGTTCCTCCCACGCACTCTTCGGCGGCCTCATCGGCGCCGCTGTCATGTCGATGGGCTGGTCGTCGATCAACGGCGGCACCGTCGTCACCAAGATCCTGATCCCCGCGATCGCCGCGCCCCTGGTGGCCGGCATCGCCGCGACGCTGGCCACGCGCCTGACGTACCGCATCGGGCGCAACACCGACACCAGGGCGACCGCCAAGGGCTACCGCACCGGTCAGATCGCCTCCGCCGGCCTCGTCTCGCTGGCGCACGGCACGAACGACGCGCAGAAGACCATGGGCATCATCACGCTCGCCCTGATCACCGGCGGCGTCCTGAACCCGGGTGCCAACCCCCCGATGTGGGTCATCGTCTCGGCCGGTGTCGCCATCGCGCTCGGCACGTACCTCGGCGGCTGGCGCATCATCCGCACCATGGGCAAGGGCCTCACGGACCTCGCGCCGCAGCAGGGCTTCGCCGCCCAGACCAGCGCCGCGACCGCGATCCTCGCCTCCTCGCACATCGGCTTCTCGCTCTCCACCACCCAGGTCTGCTCGGGCGCCGTGATGGGCGCGGGCCTCGGCCGCAAGGGCGGCGTGGTCCGCTGGTCCACGGCGACCCGGATGTTCGTCGCCTGGGGCCTCACCCTGCCGGCCGCCGGTCTGGTCGGCGCGGGCGCGGAGTTCCTCACCAAGCAGGGCCCCTGGGGCGTCGCGGCGACCGCCGCGCTGCTGGTGGCCGGCTCGGCCGTGATCTGGGTGCTGTCCCGGCGCAACGCCGTCGACCACACGAACGTCACGAACGACGAGCCCGGCGCTCTCGACGCCGAGCCCGCCGGTGTCGTGACCACCGCGATCGCCGCCGTCAGTCCGCCGCCCACCGGGTCGGCCGTGACCAGCACCGACGTCGACCTCGTCAAGACCACCATCCCGGCCCCGACCAGCACCGTGGCGGACCCCGCCCGGCCCGCAACGGTGTAAGGAAAAGTCAGCATGGACATCGACTGGGCAGCTCTCGGCTCCGTCTTCGGAGTCAGCCTCGCGGTGACGGTGGCCCTGGTGGGCCTGTTCACCCTCGGCATCGTCGGCCTCGCCAAGCGCGAGGCGGCGACGTCCGGCGCCCCCTCGGCCGCGGGCGGCACCGCCGCGGCGGCACGCACGGGCGCGTACGTGTGCTTCGCGCTCTGCGCGGCGGCAGTGGCGTACGGGATCTATCTGATCGTCGCCTGACGACGGCGGTTCTCAGTGGGGTGCGGGACGCTTCGGCGTCCCGCACCCCACTTTTGTCCGTGGGCTCGGCAAGGAGCCGTCAGAGGCCCGGCTGTGGGCCTCAGCACACTCTCCCGTCGCAGGTCAACGGCGAGTTGACGGGCCTTCGCGGGCCGTGGTGGACTGCCGGAGCCAATACGGCAGCAGGAGAGGAAGCCGGTGCGAATCCGGCGCGGTCCCGCCACTGTCATCGAGGAACTGACTCCTCGGAAGCCAGGAACTCTCGCCGCCGATCACGTCGAACCAGGGCGCGGACACCCTGAGTGAGGACATATCGCCATGCGCGGCCGCCCATTGCCGGACCAGTTCCCGAGCGTGAGCTCTCCTCTCGGCACAACGGCCGGCTGAACCGATGCGTGCCGATCGCGACTTCGCGTACGGCGCCGCCGCCGGCCTCCTCGGTGACCTGTTCCTCGGCGATCCCCGCCGCGGGCATCCGGTCGCCGCGTTCGGGCGGGCCGCCGCTGCCGTCGAGCGTGTGCTGTGGCGTGACCACCGCGGGTGGGGCGCCCTGCATGCCGTGGTGTGTGCCGGAGGTGCGGCCGGTGCCGCCGTCCTGGCCTCTTCTCTCGTACGTGACTCGCGCGCCGCATCCGTCGCGCTGACCGCCGCCACCACCTGGGCCGTGGTCGGCGGCACCTCGCTGGGGCGTGAGGCGCGGGCCGTCGGCGGCGCGCTGGCCGCCGGGGACATCGAGGTGGCGCGGGAGCGGCTGCCGCATCTGTGCGGCCGGGACCCGCAGGCGCTGGACGCCGACGGCATCGCGCGCGCCGTGGTCGAGTCCGTCGCCGAGAACACCTCCGACGCCGTGGTCGGGGCGCTCGTGTGGGGCGCCGTCGGCGGCGTTCCCGGGCTCGTCGCCTTCCGGGCCGTCAACACCCTCGACGCCATGGTCGGGCACAAATCCGCGAGGTACCGGCGCTACGGCTGGGCCTCCGCGCGGCTCGACGACGTACTGGGGTGGCCCGGGGCCCGGCTCACCGCCGTGCTCGCGGCTGCCGCCGGGGACGCGCCGCGGGGAGCCCTGCGCGCCTGGCGCGGCGATGCGGCGAAGCATCCGAGCCCCAACGCGGGGCCCGTCGAGGCCTCCTTCGCCGGGGCGTTGGGCGTACGGCTCGGGGGGACGCTCTCGTACGCGGGGCGTGTCGAGCACCGACCTGTCCTCAACGAGGCCGGGCGGGGCGTCGAGGTCGCCGACATCGAGCGGGCCGTGAAGCTGTCGCGGCGGGTCGGGCTGCTGGCCCTGGGCGTCGCCGCGGCCGTGAGCACACTACGGAAAGGCAGGGCCTCATGAGCGGTGGACTGCTCGTCGCCGGGACGACGTCCGACGCGGGGAAGAGCGTCGTCACCGCCGGGATCTGCCGGTGGCTGGCCCGCAAGGGGGTCTCCGTCGCGCCCTTCAAGGCGCAGAACATGTCCCTCAACTCCTTCGTCACGCGCGAGGGTGCCGAGATCGGGCGGGCCCAGGCCATGCAGGCGCAGGCCGCCCGGGTCGAGCCGAGCGCGCTGATGAACCCCGTGCTGCTCAAGCCGGGCAGCGACCGCAGCAGCCAGGTCGTCCTGATGGGCAAGCCCGTGGGCGAGATGAGCGCCAGGGGCTACCACGGAGGGCGGCAGGAAGCGCTGCTCTCCACCGTCGTGGGATGCCTGGAGGAACTTCGGGGCAGCTATGACGCCGTGATCTGTGAAGGCGCGGGCAGTCCCGCCGAGATCAATCTGCGGCGTACGGACATCGTGAACATGGGGATCGCGCGGGCCGCCCGCTTCCCCGTGGTCGTGGTGGGAGACATCGACCGCGGGGGCGTCTTCGCCTCCTTCTTCGGGACCACCGCGCTGCTGAGCGCCCAGGACCAGGAGCTGGTCGCCGGGTACCTCGTCAACAAGTTCCGGGGCGACGTCTCGCTGCTCGAACCGGGGCTCGACATGCTCCATGAGCTCACCGGGCGGCGGACGTTCGGTGTGCTGCCGTTCCAGCACGGCCTCGGCATCGACGAGGAGGACGGGCTCCGGGTGTCCCTGCGGGGCGCCGTGCGGGAGTCCGTGGTCGCTCCCCCGATCGGTGCGGACGTGCTGCGGGTCGCCGTCTGTGCCGTACCGCTGATGTCGAACTTCACGGACGTGGACGCGCTGGCCGCCGAACCGGGCGTCGTCGTGCGGTTCGTGGACCGGGCCGAGGAACTCGTCGACGCCGACCTGGTGATCGTCCCCGGCACGCGCGGGACCGTGCGTGCCCTGGAGTGGCTGCGCGAACGCGGCCTCGCGGACGCCATCGCCCGGCGTGCCGCCGAGGGGCGGCCCGTGCTCGGGATCTGCGGCGGCTTCCAGGTGCTCGGCGAGCACATCGAGGACGACGTCGAGTCGCGGGCGGGCGCCGTGGACGGGCTCGGACTGCTGCCCGTGCGCGTCCGGTTCGAGCGGGAGAAGACCCTCGCGCGGCCCGTCGGCGAGGCCCTCGGAGAACCCGTCGAGGGGTACGAGATCCATCACGGCGTCGCTCAGATCCTGGGCGGAGAGCCCTTCCTGGACGGCTGCCGTGTCGGCGAGGTGTGGGGCACGCACTGGCACGGCTCGCTGGAGAGCGACGCGTTCCGGCGGCGTTTCCTCACCGAGGTGGCCCGCGCCGCCGGGCGCCGATTCGTGCCCGCGCCCGACACCAGCTTCGGCGCACTGCGCGAGGAGCAGCTCGACCTGCTCGGCGACCTGATCGAAGGGCACGCGGACACGGACGCGCTGCTCAGCCTGATCGAGACCGGCGCACCCGCCGGTCTCCCCTTCATCGCACCGGGGGCACCCTCATGACCGTCCTGCTTCTGTCCACCGCCGACACGGACCTCCTTGCCGCCCGTGCCTCCGGCGCCCCCTACCGCATCGGCAACCCGACCCGGGTCGACGTGCAGGACGAGCTGCCCGCGCTGATCGAGGGCGCGGACGTCGCCGTCGTACGCCTGCTCGGCGGCAAGCGTGCCTGGGAGGACGGGCTCGCGGCGCTGAAGGCCGCCGGGATCCCGACGGTGCTGCTCGGCGGCGAGGCCGTGCCGGACGCGGAGCTGATGGCCGAGTCGACCGTGCACGCGGGGTCGGTGGCGGAAGCCCTGCGGTATCTCGTCGAGGGCGGCGCGGAGAACCTGCGTGAGCTGGTGCGGTTCCTCAAGGAGGACGTCCTCGCGGCGGGACCCGCGCGCTCCGGTGACGCCCATGAGCGGCAGAGCGCCGAGCCGAAGAAGATGCCCGAGTACGGGGTGCACGGCACGCGCCCGTTCGTCGAGGGCCGGCCGACCGTGGGGGTGCTCTTCTACCGGGCGCACCAGCTCTCCGGTAACACCGGCTTCGTCGACACGCTGTGCGAGGCGATCGAGGCGCGGGGCGCCAACGCCCTTGCCGTGTACTGCGGTTCGCTGCGCGGCGCGGACGCGGGACTGTACGAGATCCTGGGGCGGGCGGACTCCCTGGTCGCCACCGTCCTCGCGGCGGGCGGCACGCACGCCTCGGGCGCGAGCGCGGGCGGCGACGAGGAGGCCTGGGACATCGGCGCGCTCGCCGACCTGAACATCCCTGTCCTGCAAGGACTGTGCCTGACCTCCTCGCGCGCCACGTGGGACGCGTCGGACGCCGCGCTCTCCCCCATGGACGCGGCCATGCAGGTCGCCATCCCCGAGTTCGACGGCCGCATCATCACCGTTCCGTTCTCCTTCAAGGAGCAGGGCCCCGACGACGTACCGGTGTACGTCGCCGACCCCGAGCGCGCCGCCCGGGTCGCCGGAATCGCCCTGCGCCACGCCCAGTTGAAGCACAAGCCGAACGCGGAGAAGAAGCTCGCCCTGGTCTTCACCGCGTACCCGACCAAGCACTCGCGCGTCGGCAACGCCGTCGGCCTGGACACCCCCGCGTCGGCGGTGCGGGTGCTCGACTCGCTGCGCGATGCCGGGTACGTCGTCGAGGGCCACCCGGACAACGGCGACGAGCTCATCCACCGGCTCATCAACGCCGGTGGCCACGACGTCGAGTGGCTCACCGAGGAGCAGCTGGCCGCCGCCCCCGCGCGCGTGCCGCTCGCCGACTATCAGGCGTGGTTCGACACGCTGGCCCCCGAGCTGCGCGACGGCATGCTGGAGGCGTGGGGCGAGCCGCCCGGCAACCTGTACGTGGACGGCGACGACATCGTGCTCGCCTCCCTGCAGTTCGGGAACGTCGTCGTGATGATCCAGCCGCCGCGCGGCTTCGGCGAGAACCCGATCGCGATCTACCACGACCCCGACATGCCGCCCTCGCACCACTACATGGCGGCCTACCGCTGGCTTGAGATGTCCTTCGGCGCCGACGCCGTCGTCCACATGGGCAAGCACGGCACGATGGAGTGGCTGCCGGGCAAGGGCCTCGGCCTGAGCGGGGGCTGCGCCCCGGACGCGGTACTCGGCGAGCTGCCGCTGATCTACCCGTTCATCGTGAACGACCCGGGCGAGGGCACCCAGGCCAAGCGGCGCGGGCACGCCACGGTGGTGGACCACCTGGTGCCGCCGATGGCGCGCGCGGACACGTACGGCGATCTGGCGAAGCTGGAGCAGCTCCTCGACGAGTACGCGCTGGTCAGCGACCTGGACCCGACGAAGGCGCCTGCGGTGCGGGCGCAGATCTGGACGCTGGTGAAGGCCGCCGAGCTCCACCACGACCTGCACGTGGACGAGCAGCCCGACGACACCGCCTTCGACGAGTTCGTCATGCACATCGACGGCTATCTGTGCGAGATCAAGGACGTGCAGATCCGCGACGGTCTGCACATCCTCGGCGGCGGCCCGGAGGGCGAGGCCCGCGTCAACCTGGTCCTCGCCGTGCTGCGCGCCTCGCAGGTGTGGGGCGGTCAGGCCAACGCCCTGCCCGGACTGCGGGCCTGCCTCGCCGAGCACTTCGGGCTGAGCGAGAAGGAGCTGCTGGCCGAGCCGGGCGCCGCGGTGAAGGTCGCCGACGGTCTCACCTCGCTGGTCGACGGGCCCGCGCGGTCCGGCGCGGACGCCCTGGACCTCCTGGAGCAGCTCTGCCGCCGCCTCGCCGAGGGCATGGAGGAGCGCGGCTGGGAGCTCGCGGCCGTACGGGAACTCGTACGCGATGTGGTCGGTGTCGAACTGCCGCCCACCGTGGCCGTGTTGGGCTTCGCCTGCGAGGAGGTCGTGCCGCGTCTCGCCCGCACCACGGACGAGATCGGGCACATCCTGCTGGCGCTCGACGGCGGATTCGTCCCCGCCGGTCCTTCCGGTTCGCCCACGCGCGGGCTCGTGAACGTGCTGCCGACCGGCCGCAACTTCTACTCCGTCGACCCCAAGGCGATCCCCTCGCGGCTCTCCTGGGAGGTCGGCCAGTCGCTCGCCGACTCGCTCATCGCGCGCTACCTGGCGGACACCGGCGACTACCCGAAGTCCGTCGGCCTGACCGTGTGGGGCACGTCGGCGATGCGCACCCAGGGCGACGACATCGCGGAGATCCTGGCGCTGCTCGGCTGCCGTCCCGTGTGGGACGACGCGTCGCGGCGCGTGACCGGCTTCGAGATCGTGCCGGTGGAGGAGCTCGGGCGGCCCCGCATCGATGTGACGGTGCGGATCTCCGGCTTCTTCCGCGACGCGTTCCCGCACGTCATCGGCCTGATCGACGACGCGGTGCGGGCCGTGGCGGAGCTGGACGAGGCCCCGGAGTCCAACTACGTACGGGCGCACGCCGACGAGGACACCGGCGAGCACGGTGACCGCAGGCGCGCCACCTCCCGCATCTTCGGCTCCAAGCCGGGCGCGTACGGCGCCGGTCTCCTTCCGCTGATCGACGCGCGGAACTGGCGCAGCGACGCCGACCTCGCCGAGGTGTACGCGGTGTGGGGCGGCTACGCGTACGGGCGCGGCCTCGACGGCAAGGCCGCGCGCGGCGACATGGAGACGGCCTTCCGCCGGATCGCCGTGGCCGCGAAGAACGTCGACACCCGGGAACACGACCTGGTCGACGCGGACGACTACTTCCAGTACCACGGCGGCATGGTCGCCATGGTGCGGCACCTGACGGGCGAGTCCCCCGAGGCGTACGTCGGCGACTCCGCGACGCCCGACCAGGTGAAGACCCGCACCCTGGGCGAGGAGACCCACCGCGTCTTCCGGGCCCGCGTGGTCAACCCCCGTTGGATGGCGGCCATGCGGCGCCACGGGTACAAGGGGGCCTTCGAGATGGCCGCCACCGTGGACTACCTCTTCGGGTACGACGCCACGGCGGGCGTGGTCGACGACTGGATGTACGAGAAGCTCTCCGCCGAGTACGTCTTCGACCCCGAGAACCGGGAGTTCATGCAGAAGTCCAACCCCTGGGCGCTGCGCGGGATTTCCGAGCGGCTGCTCGAAGCTGCCGAGCGCGGGCTGTGGGCCGAGCCGGACGCGGGGACCCTGGAGCGGCTCCGGGCCACCTACCTTGAGCTTGAGGGCGAGCTGGAGGGGGACGGGTGAGGCCCGCCGTCCCCTGCCCCGCCCTGGACCACGCAATGGAGGCCTTGTGAGTACCCCCTATCCGTTCACCGCCCTCGTCGGACAGGACGACCTGCGGCTCGCCCTGCTGCTCAACGCCGTGTCCCCCGCCGTCGGCGGCGTGCTCGTGCGCGGCGAGAAGGGCACCGCCAAGTCCACGGCCGTGCGGGCCCTTTCGGCCCTGCTTCCGCAGGTGCCCGTCGTGGCCGGCTGCCGGTTCTCGTGCGACCCGGCCGCCCCCGACCCCGCCTGCCCCGACGGTCCGCACGACGCGGGCGGGGCCACCGTGCGGGACGCGCGGATGGTCGAGCTGCCCGTCGGAGCCTCCGAGGACCGCCTGGTGGGGGCGCTGGACATCGAGCGTGCGCTCGCCGAGGGCGTCAAGGCCTTCGAGCCGGGACTGCTCGCCGACGCCCACCGCGGCATCCTCTACGTCGACGAAGTGAACCTGCTGCACGACCACTTGGTCGACCTGCTGCTCGACGCCGCCGCGATGGGCGCCTCGTACGTGGAGCGTGAGGGCGTCTCCGTGCGGCATGCCGCGCGGTTCCTGCTCGTGGGCACCATGAACCCCGAAGAGGGCGAGCTGCGCCCGCAGTTGCTCGACCGGTTCGGGCTCACCGTCGAGGTCGCCGCCTCGCGGGAGACCGACCAGCGCGTCGAGGTCGTACGGCGACGGCTCGCGTACGACGACGACGCGGAGGGGTTCGCCGCGCGGTGGCACGACGAGGAGTCCGCGCTGCGGTCCCGGATCGTCGCGGCGCGCGCCCTGCTTCCCCACGTACGGCTCGGTGACGGCGCGTTGCGGCAGATCGCGGCCACCTGCGCCGCGTTCGAGGTCGACGGGATGCGGGCCGACATCGTGATGGCGCGTACGGCGACGGCCCTGGCCGCCTGGGCCGGGCGCGAGGACGTACTGGCGGAGGACGTGCGGCAGGCCGCGCTCCTCGCGCTGCCGCACCGGCGCCGCCGCAACCCCTTCGACGCGCCGGGCCTCGACGAGGACAAGCTCGACGACACGCTGGAGCAGTCGGCCGACGACGAGGGCGACGGCGGGGACGACGACCCGGACGGCGGCGGCCCCGGTGGCGGCGGCCGGCCGCCGGAGGGCGGGCCCGACGCCCCTGACACCCCCGAAGGCACCCCCGACGCCTCCGACGCTCCCGCCACGGAGAGCGAGGGCGGTGAAGCAGGGCAGGACGAGAACGCCTCCCCCGCGCAGTCCCCGGCCGCCGGTGGCGGCGAGCAGCAGGCCGTGCGGGCCGCCGAGCCGTTCCGCACGAAGATGCTGAGCGTGCCCGGCCTGGGCGAGGGCGCCGCGGGGCGCCGCTCCCGGGCGCGGACCGAGCACGGGCGGACCACCGGGGCCCGGCGGCCCCAGGGGGCGCTCACCAAGCTGCACCTGGCGGCCACCGTGCAGGCCGCGGCCCCGCATCAGCGGGCGCGCGGGCGCGCGGGGCGCGGGCTCGTCGTGCGGCGGGACGATCTGCGGCAGGCGACGCGGGAGGGGCGTGAGGGCAACCTCGTGCTCTTCGTCGTGGACGCCTCCGGGTCCATGGCCGCCCGGCAGCGCATGAGTGCCGTGAAGGGCGCGGTGCTCTCGCTGCTGCTTGACGCGTATCAGCGGCGGGACAAGGTCGGGCTCATCACCTTCCGGGGTGCGGACGCCACCGTGGCGCTGCCCCCGACCTCCTCCGTGGACGCCGCCGCCGCCCGACTGGAGACGCTGCCCACCGGCGGGCGTACGCCTGTCGCCGCCGGGCTGCTCAAGGCGCACGAGGTGCTGCGGGTGGAGAAGCTGCGGGATCCGGCGCGACGGCCGCTGGTCGTGGTCGTGACGGACGGCCGGGCCACGGGTGGCGTGGAGCCGGTGGCGCAGGCGGGTCGTGCGGCGCGGCTGTTCGGGTCGGCCGGGATCGCTTCCGTGGTCGTGGACTGCGAGTCGGGGCCCGTGCGGCTCGGGCTCGCGGGGCAGCTCGCGGGTGAGCTCGGCGGGACCGCCGTGACGCTCGACGAGCTGCGGGCCGAGTCCATCGCCGGGCTCGTCAAGGACGTACAGGGAACTCGGATGAGGAGCGTGGCCTGATGCCGCAGGGGCAGCCGAGCGTGGTGCCGGACGACGGGCTCACCACGCGTCAGCGGCGCAACCGTCCGCTGGTGATCGTGCACACCGGGATCGGCAAAGGGAAGTCCACCGCCGCGTTCGGGCTCGCGCTGCGGGCCTGGAATCAGGGGTGGCCCATCGGGGTCTTCCAGTTCGTGAAGTCGGCGAAGTGGAAGGTCGGCGAGGAGAACGCCCTCAAGGTGCTCGGGGCCTCCGGCGAGGGCGGGTCCGTCGACTGGCACAAGATGGGCGAGGGCTGGTCGTGGATCCAGCGCGCGCCCGCCGAGGGCGAGCAGAGCAACGAGGAGAAGGCCCGCGAGGGCTGGGAGCAGGTCAAGCGCGACCTCGCCGCCGAGACGTACCAGCTGTACGTCCTCGACGAGTTCGCCTACCCCATGCACTGGGGCTGGATCGACGTGGACGAGGTCGTCGAGACCCTCCGGACGCGGCCCGGCAACCAGCACGTGATCATCACCGGGCGCAACGCGCCCGAGGCCCTGGTCGGCTTCGCCGATCTGGTCACCGACATGTCCAAGGTCAAGCATCCGATGGACGCCGGGCAGAAGGGCCAGAGGGGCATCGAGTGGTAGCTCGGCTTGTGGTCGCCGCGCCGTCTTCCGGGAGCGGGAAGACGACCGTCGCCACGGGGTTGATGGCCGCGTTCTCGGCGGCCGGGCTCGCCGTGTCCCCGCACAAGGTGGGGCCCGACTACATCGATCCCGGGTATCACGCGCTGGCCACGGGACGCCCCGGCCGGAATCTCGACGCCTACCTGTGCGGGCCCGACATGGTGGCTCCGCTGTTCGCGCACGGGGCACGCGGATGCGACGTCGCGGTGGTCGAGGGCGTCATGGGGCTTTACGACGGTGCCTCGGGGCAGGGTGAACTCGCCTCCACCGCACAGGTGTCGAAGCTGCTGCGGGCGCCCGTCGTCCTCGTCGTCGACGCGTCCTCGCAGTCCCGGTCCGTGGCCGCGCTGGTGCACGGCTTCGCGTCCTGGGACCCGGAGGTGCGGATCGGGGGCGTGATCCTCAACAAGGTGGGCTCCGCGCGCCACGAGGAGCTCCTGCGGGAAGCCCTGGACGCGTCCGGCGTGCCGGTCCTCGGGGCGCTGGGGCGGGCCCCGCAGGTGCGGGCTCCCTCGCGGCACCTGGGGCTCGTGCCGGTGGCCGAGCGGCGGGCCGAGGCCCTGGATTCGGTGGCCGCGCTGGCCGCGCAGGTGCGGGAGGGGTGCGACCTGGACGCGTTGCTCGCCCTGGCCCGCAGTGCGCCCGCGCTGGGCACCGAGCCCTGGGATCCGGGCACCGCTGCCGCCGGTGGCACGCGGCCCGTCGTCGCCGTCGCCGGGGGCGCCGCGTTCTCCTTCTCGTACGCCGAGCACGCCGAGCTGCTCGAAGCCGCCGGAGCCGAGGTCGTCACCTTCGATCCGCTGCACGACGAGGAACTGCCGCCGGGCACCGCCGGACTGGTCATCGGAGGCGGGTTCCCCGAGGTGTACGCGCCGGAGCTCTCCGCCAACGAGCCGCTGCGCAAGGCCGTCGCCGAACTCGCCCTGAGCGGCGCGCCCGTGGCCGCCGAGTGCGCCGGACTGCTCTATCTGACCCGGGAGCTGGACGGGAAGCCGATGTGCGGGGTGCTCGACGCGCACTCCCGCATGTCCGAGCGGCTGACCCTCGGCTACCGCGAGGCCGTCGCCGTGTCGGACAGTTCCCTCGCGGCCGCCGGGACCCGGCTGCGCGGGCACGAGTTCCACCGCACCGTCGTCGAACCGGGCGCCGGGGCGGTCGCCGCCTGGGGGATGCACGCTCCTGAGCGGCGCCTCGAAGGCTTCGTACAGCAAGGTGTGCACGCGAGTTACCTGCACACGCATTGGGCCGCCGAACCCGGTATCGCCCGTCGGTTCGTAGAGAGGTGCGGAGCATGAGCAGCAAGCTGACCGGTGTCGGGGTCGGGCCCGGAGACCCGGAGCTCGTCACCGTCAAGGGCGTCAACGCCCTGCGTGCCGCCGCCGTCGTCGTCGTGCCCGTCATGGCCGCGGCCGACGGGACGGACGGCGGGGAGCGCGGCCGGGCCGAGGCGACCGTGCTGCACTACGTCCCCGAGGACAAGGTCGTACGCGTCGTGTTCGCGCTGAACGAGCGCAGCGACCGCCAGCGCCGCGAGGCCGCCTGGGACGCCGCCGGTCAGCGGGTCGCCGCGCTGCTGCGGGAGAACGGCTCGGTGGCGTTCGCGACGATCGGCGACCCCAACGTGTACTCGACGTTCACCTACCTCGCGCAGACCATCGCGGAGCTCGTGCCCGGCGTCGAGGTGGAGACCGTGCCCGGGATCACCGCCATGCAGGACCTCGCCGCGCGCAGCGGTGCCGTCCTCACCGAGGGCACCGAGCCGCTGACGCTGGTGCCGGTGACCGCGGGGGCCGCCGTGCTCAAGGACGCGCTCGCCGGGCCCGGCACGGTCGTCGCGTACAAGTTCGGGCGGCTCGCCCATGAGGTGGCCGCCGCGCTGCGGGAGACCGGCCGGATCGACGACGCGGTGTGGGGTTCCGCCCTGGGGCTGCCCGAGGAGTCCGTCCAGGGGGCCGCCGAGCTCGGTGACGCCCCGCTGCCCTATCTGTCGACCCTCATCGCGCCCGCGCGGCGCGAGGGCGGCCGGGGCGGGAAACTGTGACCTCGGCGCATGCCGCGGCCTCACTCCGCGATGCCCACCACCAGCCAGATGAACGCCGCTCCCGCCACCGTGCACAGCAGCGTCGAGCGGGCCGGGTGCTCGTGGTGCGCCTCCGGCAGGATCTCCGCGGCGGCCAGGTAGAGCAGCGCTCCGCCGAAGAAGCCGAGATATCCGCCGAGCAGTTGCTCCGGAATGGTGAACAGGAGCGTCGAGGCGGCGCCCGCCACGGGGGCCACCGCGTCCGCGAAGAGCATCGCGAGGGCCTTGCGGCGGGCGTTCCCGTACAGGCTGGTGATCGTGTACGTGTTGAAGCCGTCCGCGAAGTCGTGGGCGACGACCGCGAGCGCCACGGCCGTCCCCATGCCGCCGCCCACCTGGAACGCGGCGCCGATCGCGACGCCGTCCATGGCGCTGTGTCCGACCATCGCGGCGGCCGCCGTCAGGCCCACCTGTGGGACCCGGCCGTTCGTGTGCTCGTCCCCGCCGTGCGCGGCGTGCCGCCCCGCGAGGAGCCGCTCCACGAGGTGCGCGGCGAGGAAGCCCGCGACGAACAGGAGCAGCGCCGCCGGTACGCCGAAGACGGGGGCGCCCGCGGCGTCCAGCGCCTCCGGCAGCAGGTCGAGGCCGACCACGCCGAGCATCAGACCGCCCGCGAGCCCGAGGACGAGGTGGCGCCGGTCAGTGACCCGCTGGGCCGTCCAGCCGCCCACCAGGGTCATCACGAAAGCGCCGAGCGCCACGAACACCGCCATGCGCCCTTGCTAGCCGATTGACCCCCTGCCCCGCACGTCCGACATCCGGCCGCGGGGTGACAACCGCCTGATTCTGTTCGTTCACGAGAGGAACCACACCCATGGCCGACGCCGAAGCCACCACCGGCAAGGTGACCTTTGTCGGGGCAGGGCCCGGCGCAGCCGACCTGCTCACCTTCCGGGCCGCGCGAGCGATCGCGGACGCCGATGTCGTCATCTGGGCGGCAAGCCTCGTACAGCCCGAAGTACTCGAACACGCGCGTGCAGGCGCAGAGATCCTCGACTCGGCGACGATGTCCCTCGAAGAGGTGGTCGCCGTCTACGAGCGGGCCGCCGCCGAGGGCCTGAAGGTGGCCCGCATCCACTCCGGCGACCCGGCCCTGTGGGGCGGCACGCAGGAGCAGGTCGACCGGTGCGCCGATCTGCGCGTGGAGACCGAGATCGTGCCCGGCGTCTCGTCGTTCTCGGCGGTCGCGGCGATCGCGCAGCGCGAGCTGACGGTCCCCGAGGTCGCGCAGTCCGTCATCCTCACCCGGCTCGGCGGCGGCAAGACGCCGATGCCGCCCGGCGAGGAGGTGCGGGAGTTCGCGCGGCACGGCACGACGATGGCGCTGTTCCTCTCCACGGCCCGCAGCGGCCAGCTGGTGCGGGAGCTCCTGGAGGGCGGCTACCCGACGACCACGCCCGTCGTCATCGCGTACCAGGCGACGTGGCCCGAGGAGCTCATCCTGCACTGCACCATCGAGACCCTGGAGGAGACGGTCAAGGAGCACAAGCTCTGGAAGCACACCCTCTTCCTGGTCGGCCCCGCGCTTGCCGCGCACGGCACCCGCTCGCACCTGTACCACCCGGGCCACTTCCACGGCTTCCGCAAGGCCGACCCGCAGGCGCGGGCCGCGCTACGCGCCGAGAAGGCCACTTCATGATCACTGTCGTCGGTACGGGGACGGGGGCGCCGCTCGACACGGCCGCCCTCGACGCGGTGCGCGCCGCGAGCCTCGTGGTGGGCGCCCAGCGGCACATCGACGCGGCCGGACTGCCGCCGGGGACGGCCCGCGTGGTGATGGGGCCGCTCGCCCCCGCGCTCGACGCCATCGAGGAGCGGCTGGCGAAGGCGGACCCGGCGGACGGCGGTGTCGTCGTGCTCGCCTCCGGGGACCCCGGGTTCTTCGGGATCGTGCGGGCGCTCGCCGAGCGGTTCGGGCCCGCCGAGCTGGACATCCGGCCCGGCGTCTCGTCCGTCGCCACCGCCTTCGCGCGGGCCGGGCTCCCGTGGGACGACGCGGTGGTGGTGAGCGCCCACGGGCGCGATCCGCGCACCGCCGTGAACGTCTGCCGCGCGCACCCCAAGGTGGCCGTCCTGACCGGCCCCGGCAGCGGCCCCGCCGAGCTCGGCGCCGAGCTGATGCGCCGCGCCGACACCCGCACCCTGGTCGTCGCCTCCGCCCTGGGTGACCCGGTGCACGAGCGCGTCGAGCGGGTCACGCCGGCCGAGGCCGCGGGCCGTGACTGGGGCGGCGCGGTGAGCGTCGTCCTCTGCCTGGACGAGGAGCGGGTGCTGGCGCCGGTGCGGACCGTCGCCGGGGCGCGGCTCTCCCCCGGCCGATGGGCCCTGGACGAGGACGAGTTCACGCACCGCGACTCGATGATCACCAAGTTCGAGGTGCGGGCGCTCGCCCTGGCCAGGCTCGGGCCGCGGCTCGGCGACCTCGTGTGGGACATCGGCGCGGGGTCGGGATCGGTCGCCGTGGAGTGCGCGCGGTTCGGGGCGGCCGTCGTCGCCGTGGAGAAGACCGCCGACGGCGTCGAGCGCGTCCGGGCGAACGCCGCCGCGCACGGTGTCGACGTACGGGCCGTGCACGGGGCCGCGCCCACCGTCCTCTCCGATCTCTCGGACCCGGACGCCGTGTTCATCGGCGGCGGCGGACGTGAGCTGCCCGCCATAGTGGCCGCGTGCGCGCGCCGTGCGCGGCGGACCGTCGTGGTCGCCATGGCGGCGATCGACCGGGTGCCCGCGGTCCGGGTCGCGCTGAGCGGTGCCGGTTACGACTGTGACGGCGTGCTGCTGCAGTCGTCGCGGCTCGCGCCGCTGCCCGGTGAGGTCTCGCGGCTCGCCGCGGCCAATCCGGTCTTCCTGGTGTGGGGCACCCGCCCCACATCTTCCTTGTCTGACCTGTCTGAAGGAGTAGTTCAGTGATCGGCCTGATCTCCGCCACGTCGGCGGGCGGCGCGGCACGCGACCGCGTCGCCGCGGCATGGCCCTCGCGGACGCGGGTGTACGAGGGTCCCGTTCGGGAGGCCTTGGAGCAGGCCTTCGCGGAGTGCGAGCAGGTGGTGTGCTTCCTCGCCACCGGCGCGGTGGTGCGGCTTGCCGCGCCGCTCCTGCGGGGCAAGGACGTCGACCCCGGGGTCGTGTGCGTCGACGAGGCCGGGCGCTTCGCGGTCGCGCTGCTCGGCGGGCACGAGGGGGGCGCCAACGCCCTGGCCCACGAGGTGGGGGACGTCCTGGGGGCCACGCCCGTTGTGACGACGGCGACGGACTCCGTGGACGTGCCGGGGCTCGACACGCTCGGCCTGCCGGTGGAGGGGGACGTCGCCGGGGTCACCCGCGCGATCCTCGACGGCGAACCGGTCGCGCTGGACGCGGAGTTGGCCCACCCGCTGCCCGCGTTGCCGTCCAACGTCACACCGGGGCAGGGGCACCCGGTCATCCGGGTGTCGGACCGGGTGCTCGAACTCGGTCCGGGTGAGGTCGTGTTGCGGCCCGGCTCGCTCACCGTGGGCGTGGGCGCCAGCAAGGGCGCTCCCGTCGAGGAAGTCCTCGGGCTCGTCGAGGACACCCTGCGTGGCGCGGGGCTCTCCCCCGCGTCCGTCGCCGCGCTGGCGACCGTCGACGCGAAGGCGGAGGAGCCCGGCATCGTCGGGGCCGCCGCGCGCCTCGGGGTGCCGGTGGTGACGTACACGGCCGACGAGCTGGCCGCCGTCGAGGTGCCGAACCCGTCAGACGCGCCGCTCGCCGCCGTCGGTACGCCCTCCGTGGCGGAGGCCGCCGCGCTGCGCGGCGGCGGTGAACTCCTCGTACCGAAGCGGAAATCGGCGCCCGAGGGCCGCGCGCCCATGGCGACCTGCGCGATCGTGCGGCGGACGCCCCGCGGGCGGCTCGCCGTGGTCGGGCTCGGTCCCGGCGCCCGCGATCTGCTGACGCCGCGCGCCCGGGAGGAACTGCGCAGGGCCTCGGTCCTGGTCGGCCTCGACCAGTACGTCGACCAGATCCGTGACCTGCTCAGGCCCGGCACGAAGCTCATCGAGTCCGGTCTCGGCGCCGAGGAGGAGCGGGCCCGTACCGCCGTCGCGGAGGCCCAGAAGGGGCAGGCGGTCGCGCTGATCGGGTCCGGTGACGCGGGCGTGTACGCGATGGCGTCGCCCGCGCTCGCCGAGGCGAGCGACGACATCGACGTCATCGGCGTGCCCGGCGTGACGGCCGCGCTCGCCGCCGCGGCGATCCTGGGCGCGCCGCTCGGCCACGACCACGTCTCCATCAGCCTGTCGGACCTGCACACTCCGTGGGAGGTCATCGAGCGCCGGGTGCGCGCGGCGGCCGAGGCGGACATCATCGTCACCTTCTACAACCCGCGCAGCCGGGGCCGCGACTGGCAGCTCCCGAAGGCCCTGTCGATCCTGGCCGGGCACCGGGAGCCGTCGACGCCCGTGGGTGTGGTGCGCAACGCGTCCCGCCCGGACGAGTCGGCGCGCCTGAGCACGCTCGGCGAACTCGACCCGGCGATCGTCGACATGATGACGGTCGTGACCGTCGGCAACACCGCGACCCGCGAGATCGCGGGCCGCATGGTGACCCCGCGCGGCTACCGCTGGCAGCACGCGGCCACCCCTTCAGACGCGGCGGCCCCTTCGGAGGTGACCAAGTGACCCGTGTCGTCCACCCCATCGAGCAGGAGTCGTTCCGGCGGCTGCGGGCCCGCCTGGACACCTCGCACTTCGCGCCGCTGACCCGCGCGGTCGTGGAGCGCGTCATCCACTCCGCGGCCGACCTCGACTACGCGACGGACCTCGTCACCGACGAGGCCTCCCTCGTGACCGCCCACGCGGCACTGCACGCGGGTGCGCCCGTGGTCGCCGACGTGGAGATGGTCGCCGCGGGCATCACGAAGCGGCAGACGATCTGCCGCCTCAAGGACGCCAAGTCCCATGCGGGTCTTACCCGTTCGGCCCACGCGATCCGCCTCGCGTACGAGGAGGTGGGCCCCGGCGCGATCTGGGTGATCGGCTGCGCGCCGACCGCCCTGGAGGAGTTGCTCGTACTCGACGCGGCGCCCGCCCTGGTGATCGGCCTGCCGGTCGGCTTCGTGGGGGCCGCGGAGTCCAAGGCGGCGCTGCGCGAGAGCGGGCTCCCCGCCGTCAGCAATGTGTCGGAGAAGGGCGGTTCGGCGGTGGCCGCGGCGGCGCTGAACGCGTTGCTGTACCACCCGGCGCCGTCCGACAAGGCCTCACTGCCACACCACCCCGCGCCGTCGTCCGGTGCGAACGAAACAACCCCCGAAGCATCCAAGGAGTCCCAGTGACCACCCCGCCCGCACTGCTCATCGCCGGACACGGCACCCGTGACGAGGCCGGGGCGGCCGCCTTCAGGGACTTCGTGCAGGAGCTCGCCCGCCGCAACCCCGAACTCCCGGTCGCCGGCGGCTTCATCGAACTGTCGCCGCCGCCGCTGGGCGACGCGGTGACGGACCTCGTGGACCGGGGCGTCAAACGCTTCGCGGCGGTGCCGCTGATGCTGGTGTCGGCCGGGCACGCCAAGGGCGACATCCCCGCGGCCCTCACCCGCGAGAAGGAGCGCCACCCCGGCATCTCGTACACCTACGGCCGCCCGCTGGGCCCGCACCCCTCGCTCCTGAAGGTCCTGGACCGCCGCCTGGACGAGGCGCTCGGCGGCACGGCCCGCACGCCGGAGGACCGCGCGGACATCACGGTGCTGCTCGTGGGCCGCGGCTCGACCGACCCGGACGCCAATGCCGAGGTGCTCAAGGCGGCGCGGCTGCTGTGGGAGGGGCGCGGTTACGCGGGCGTGGAGACGGCGTTCGTGTCGCTCGCGGCGCCGGACGTGCCGTCGGGCCTGGACCGCTGTGTGCGTCTTGGCGCGAAGCGGATCGTGGTCCTGCCGTACTTCCTGTTCACCGGCATCCTGCCGGACCGGGTCCGCCAGCAGACGGACGGCTGGGCGGCGGCGCACCCCGATATCGAGGTGCGCTCGGCGGACGTGATCGGCCCCGAGGAGGAGCTGCTCGACCTCGTCATGGAGCGCTACCGCGAGGCGGTCAAGGGCGATCTGCGGATGAACTGCGACTCCTGCGTCTACCGCATCGCGCTGCCCGGCTTCGAGGACAAGGTAGGGGCCCCGCAGCAGCCGCACTTCCACCCGGACGACGACGGGGACCACGCGCACGGCCATGGCCACGGTCACGGCCACCACCACGGGTCCCATGCGCACTCCCACTGAGACCGGTCCCGGGGTCGAGGCCGGGTACGTCGGCGAACCGGACCTGCGGCATCACGGGGATGCCGAGGTCCGGGGCGCCGACGGCCTCACGGACCTCGCGGTGAACGTCCGCGCTGACACGCCGCCCGCCTGGCTGAAGCGGCACATCGCCGCCTCGCTCGACGGCCTCGCCGCCTATCCGGACGGCCGGGCGGCGCGCGCCGCGGTGGCGCGGCGGCACGGTGTGACGCCGGACCGGGTGCTGCTCACGTCGGGTGCGGCTGAGGCGTTCGTACTCCTTGCCCGCGCCCTGAAGGTACGTCAGCCGGTGGTGGTGCACCCGCAGTTCACCGAGCCGGAGGCGGCGCTGCGGGACGCGGGGCATGCGGTGGGGCGGGTGCTCCTCCGGGAGGAGGACGGTTTCCGCCTCTCGGGTGCGACCGTTCCCGAGGACGCCGACCTGGTGGTGATCGGCAACCCGACGAACCCGACGTCGGTCCTGCACCCGGCGGCCTCGATCGCCGAACTTGCCCGCCCTGGCCGGGTGTTGGTGGTGGACGAGGCATTCATGGACGCGGTGCCGGGTGAGCGGGAGGCGCTTGCGGGTCGCACGGACGTACCGGGTCTGGTCGTCCTGCGCAGCCTCACCAAGACGTGGGGTCTGGCGGGGCTGCGGATCGGCTACGTCCTGTCCGACCCGGAGACGATCGACGCGTTGTCACGGGCGCAGCCGCTGTGGCCCGTCTCCTCCCCCGCGCTGGCGGCGGCGGAGGCCTGCGTGACGCCCGCGGCGCTGGAGGAGGCTTCGGTGGCGGCGGTGCGGGTGGCTCGGGATCGGGCCCATCTCCTGGCCGGGCTGCGGGAGTTGGCCCCCTTCGGGGTGCGGGCCGTGGAGCCCGCGGAGGGCCCTTTCATCCTGCTCCGTGCTCCTGAGGCCGCGGCTCTCCGGGAACGCCTCCGAGACCGGGGCTTCGCCTTGCGGCGGGGAGACACGTTCCCGGGCCTGGGGGCTGAGTGGCTTCGGGTGGCGGTGCGGGACCGGGGGACGAGTGATCGGCTTTTGGGGGCGGTCCGGGGGTTGTTGGGGGGCTGATTTTCCCCAACCCCGCCCCTTCCCGAAAACTCGCTGACGCGAGGGCCTTCGCCTTGCGTGCTGTCATCACCGGCTCCGCCGAGTTCGTCCTCAAACGCCGGACGGGCTGAAACCAATCAGCCCGGCCGGCGTTTGAGGCCATCTTGTCGGGGTCCAGGGGGCGGAGCCCCATGGTTTCGGGAAGGGGTGGGATCGGGGAGAGCCCCGCAGGGCCCGCCCTGCCCTCAGCCCTTCCGCCCCCGCCGAGTCATCGCCACCGCCCCGCCACCCACAGCGAGCAGCAGAGCCCCGCCACCCAGCAGGTAGGGAGTGGACGAATTCCCTCCGGTCTCCGCGAGGTTCGCCTCGGCGGGCTTCTTGGGCTTCTCGGCGACCGGCTTCTCCCCCGCACCCCCCTGCGGCTTCACCGGAGCCGACGGCTCAGGCTTCGGTTTGGCCGCCGCGGGCGTCTCGCAGGACGCCCCCGCCAGCGTCACCGTCCCCTCCACCTCGGCGACATTAAGCTTCAGGGGGTTCACGGACACCTTCAGCTCCAGTGCGGACGCGGCGGCCGTACGCGAGGTGGTGTGCGTCTTCGACAGGTCGAGCCGCACCTCACCGACCCCCGGCACCTTCACCTGGGTGGTGCCTCCCGCCGACAGGGTGATCTTCTTCCCGAGCACGGTCACGCCGCCCAGCAGATTCGATTCGGCGACAGGCCGCGCGCCCGCCTTGCAGACCGCCTTGGACGTCACCTGCTCGACCTCGATCAGGGACAGCAGCGGCAGGCCCGGCACATGCACCTTGGCCCGCGCGATGTTGCTGTACCCCTCGGCCTTGCCGTGCTCGACGGTCGCCCTCGCGGTGGCGACGTCCGCCCGCAGCACACTGAACGGCTGCCCGCCGTTGACGCCGTTCAACTCGGCGGTGAGCGCGGTCTTGTCGGCGGTGGCGGGCGCCTGCACTTCGTTGAGCGAGACCTTGAGCGGGACGTTCACGGTCTTGTTGAGCAGGGACACGTCGAGCCCGGTACGCAGCACGACGGCGTTCGCGCGGCCCTTGTCGCCGCCGCCCGTCGCCGAGGCGGGCCCCGCGGTGGCGAGCGCCGCGGGACCCGCGACGAGAGCCGTGGCGGTGGCGATCACACCGAGGCGGCGTGCGGGCAGGCGGAAGGTGTTGCTGTTCAAGGTGGTGGAACCCCCACAAGAGTTACGGAGCCGCCGGAAGCGTCGCGCTTCGCTGGATGGGGACATCGCATGAGCACGACACCGGCAACATCGACAGGGGGAATCTTTACGCACTGAGAGTGAATAGCCAGCGACGAAGCGTGAGTTCACTCCAAAGGGAGGTTTCCGCCCCTGTTTTCGAATCCCCCGGCACGGACGTTCCCCTCAGCCACTCAAGCAACTCCCTGGCTCGAACACATCGGTTGACGCCAGGACCGTGGCCGAATCATGTGTAACGAACCGGGGGCCTCACACGTAACGCTGCGTCAATGTAAGTCACTTGGGGCGAGCGGGCCGGGCGGGTAGCAATGACGGCTACCCCACCACCCTCCCGTTCAGCACCACCCTTCGCGGTGCCGCCAGTACCCCGACGTCCTCCCGGGGGTCCGCCTCGTAGACCACCAGGTCCGCGGGGGCTCCCTCCTCCAGGCCGGGGCGGCCCAGCCAGGACCTCGCGCCCCATGTCGTCGCCGACAGCGCGTCCACCGCCGGGATTCCGGCCAGCCTCAGTTCGGCGACTTCGGCGGCGACGAGGCCGTGGGCCAGGGAGCCGCCCGCGTCCGTGCCCGCGTAGACGGGGACGCCCGCGTCGTAGGCGGCGCGCACCGTGTCGTAGCGGCGGTCGTACAGGCGCCGCATGTGCCGTGACCACTTCGGGAACTTCGCTTCGCCGCCGTCGGCGAGCTGCGGGAACGTCGCGATGTTCACCAGGGTCGGGACGATCGCGACGCCGCGCTCGGCGAAGAGCGGGATGGTGTCCTCGGTGAGGCCCGTGGCGTGCTCGATGCAGTCGATGCCCGCCTCCACCAGGTCCCGCAGGGAATCCTCGGCGAAGCAGTGCGCCGTGACGCGCGCGCCCAGGCGGTGCGCCTCCGCGATCGCCGCCTCCACCTCGGGGCGGGGCCAGCACGCCGTCAGGTCCCCGGCGTCGCGGTCGATCCAGTCGCCGACCAGCTTGACCCAGCCGTCGCCGCGCCGCGCCTCCTGGGCGACGTACGCGACGAGGTCGGCGGGCTCGATCTCGTGGGCGTAGTTGCGGATGTAGCGGCGCGTGCGCGCGATGTGGCGGCCCGCCCTGATGATCTTCGGGAGGTCCTCGCGGTCGTCGATCCAGCGGGTGTCGGACGGGGAGCCCGCGTCGCGGATCAGGAGGGTGCCGATCTCGCGGTCGGTCAGCGCCTGCTTCTCCGCCGTGTCCGCGTCCACCGGTCCGTGCGTGTCCAGGCCCACGTGGCAGTGCGCGTCGACCAGGCCGGGGAGTGTCCAGCCGTCGACGGTCACGTCCGGGGCGGCCGACGGGCGGTCGTACGTCACCCTGCCCCCGACCACCCACAACTCGTCCCGGACCTCGTCCGGGCCGACGAGCACCCGCCCCTTCACGTGCAGCACCGTGTGATCGCTCATGTACAGCAGCTTAGGAGCCTGTCGGTACGCTCGGTCCGGCAGCCCGAACGAACTCGTGAGCGAAGTGAGCAGCGAAGTGAGCAGCACCGTGACGACGCATCCATTCCTTGACCTGGCACCCCTGAGTGCCCGGCACTTCGCCTCCATCGAGGAGCGCGTCGCCGGGCTGCTCTCCACCTCGCAGGACGTCGTGATCATGCAGGGCGAGGCGCTGCTTCCCCTGGAGGGCTGCATCCGGGGTGCGGCGCGGCCCGGCACGACCGCGCTGAACGTCATCACCGGCCCCTACGGGCAGACCTTCGGGAACTGGCTGCGGGACTGCGGGGCGACCGTCGTCGACCTGGCCGTGCCCTTCCACACCGCCGTCACCGCCGAGCAGGTCCGCCAGGCACTCGCCGAGCACCCCGAGATCGACTTCGTCTCGCTCGTCCACGCCGAGGCCGCGACCGGCAACACCAATCCCGTCGCCGAGATCGGTGAGGTCGTACGCGAGCACGGCGCCCTCTTCATGCTCGACGCCGTCGCCTCGGTGGCCGCCGAGCCGCTCCTTCCGGACGCGTGGGGCGTGGACCTGTGCGTGATCGGCGCCCAGAAGGCGATGGGCGGACCGGCCGGCGTCTCTGCCGTCTCCGTGAGCGAGCGGGCCTGGGCCCGCCTCGCCGCCAACCCGCAGGCGCCGCGCCGCTCCTACCTCTCCCTCCTGGACTGGAAGGAGCGCTGGATCGACGGCGGGCGCAAGGCCCTGCTGCACGCCCCGGCCCAGCTGGAGATGCTCGCCCTCGAAGCGTGCGTGGAGCGCATCGAGGCGGAGGGCCTCGACGCGCTGACGGCACGGCACGCGACCGCAGCGGCGGCGACCCGTGCGGGCGCGATCGCCCTGGGCGGCGGCCTCACCCCGTACGTCCACGAGGCGGCGGACGCCGCTCCGGTCGCCACGACGCTGCGCGCCCCGGACGGGGTCGACGCCTCGGAGCTCGTCGCCAAGGCGCTCGCGGCGGACCCGGTGCTTCCGCTGGTCGCCGGTGGCGGCGCGCTGGCCCAGGAGATGATCCGGGTGAACCACTACGGTCCGGACGCGACCCGTGGCGTCGTGCACGCCTCGCTCGCCGCCCTGGGTGCCGCGATGGGCGAGGCCGGTCTCGCGGTCGACCTGGAAGCGGCCCGGCGCGCGGTGACGGCCGCCTGGCAGTAGCGCGAGCCGGCACTAGGCGCGCCAGGAACACCGAGAAACACCGACCGCGGCAGGCACCCGCCTGCCCGCCCCTGCCCGCCCCTGCCGCGCCAAGCTCACAGCGAACAGCGGCCGTCCCGGGTGGTCGGCGTGGCAGCGTGACCGCCATGCCCACCCTCCCGGACGGCCGCACCGTTCCCGCCCCGACCGCCGACGAGCCGGCGATGCTGGCGGACTGGCTCGATTTCCATCGCGCCACGCTCGTGGTCAAGTGCTCCGGGCTCGATGACGCACAGACCCGTGTCGCTTCGGTCCGGTCCTCGTCGTTGACCCTGCTCGGTCTCGTGCAGCATCTGGCCGAGGTGGAGCGGAACTGGTTCCAGCGCGTGCTCGCCGGGTGGGACGTGCCGTGGGTGTACGGGGACCCGGCAGGGGGCTTCGCCCTTGACCCGGAGCGGACGTACGAGCAGGCCCTGGCCGTGTGGCGGCGCGAGGTGGCGGTGAGCCGGGAGATCTGCGAGGGGCGGTCGCTCGACGACGTCGGGCGGCTGAGCGAGCGGGACGCGGCCGTGACGGGCGGTTCCGAGGTCAGCCTGCGCTGGATCCTGGTCCACCTCATCGAGGAGTACGCGCGGCACAACGGCCACGTCGATCTCCTCAGGGAGGGCATCGACGGAGTGACGGGGCCGTAAATACTCTACGTAAATTCACGGACGAATTCTCACCGCTTCTTTATCCACTTTATCAGCACAGCTTCCCGTATTCTTCTGCCCGCTTTCCGAGGACCTAAACACTAAGGTTTCGTCAGCGGCAAGTCTCACAATTCGGACATGCTTCGAGGGAGTTACGCTTCTGTGACGTACTCCACATCGCGCCCGGTATGAGCCGTATGACCCCATCAAATCAGGCCATATCGCCGGGGATTCCCGCGGGCGCGCACCCCCGCCTGATAACACATGAAGCGCTCTGACGTAACCCCTTCCGGCGATGCAATTAAAGAAATTGCTCGGTAAATTCAATCCGCATGACCGCTGCACAAGCCGATCTACCGACCGACCTGCACGCGAATTCCCTGGAAATGCCCGAGGGGTTGCGACTCGACACCCCCGACGTCGCCGACGGCGCCGCCATCTGGCGCATCGCACGCGACTCGAAGGTGTTGGACCTCAACTCCTCGTACAGCTACCTGCTGTGGTGCCGCGACTTCGCGGCGACCTCCGTGGTGGCCAGGGACTCGAACGGTGAGCCCGCGGGGTTCATCACCGGATACATCCGGCCCGAGAGGCCGCGCACCCTGGTGGTCTGGCAGGTGGCCGTCGACCAGGAACACCGAGGCCGCGGCCTTGCCGGTGCGCTGCTGGACGGGCTGACCGCCAAGGTCGCCGCCGACCGGGAGCTGGTCTCGGTCGAGACGACCATCACGCCTGACAACGCACCGTCCCAGCGGCTCTTCACCTCGTACGCACAGCGCCACGGAGCGTCTGTCGAGCGCACGGTGCTCTTCGACGCCGGACTCTTCCCCGACGAGGGGCACGAGCCCGAGGTCCTGTTCCTCATCGAGCCGATAGCGCAGACCGGGAAAATCGCGCAGATCGAACCGGTCGAGCCCGTCGGCTGAGTTCCGCCGTTCCCCCCCACGCACCACCCGTCACCCCCCACTCCCACGTCTTTCCATCTCCCAGGAGATTTGCTGTGACCATCACCCAGCCCGACCTGAGCGTCTTCGAGACCCTGGAGTCGGAGGTGCGCAGCTACTGCCGCGGTTGGCCCACTGTCTTCGACCGTGCGCAGGGCAGCCGCATGTTCGACGAGGACGGCCACTCGTACCTCGACTTCTTCGCCGGGGCCGGCTCGCTCAACTACGGGCACAACAACCCGGTCCTCAAACGCGCCCTGATCGACTACCTGGAGCGCGACAGCGTCGTCCACGGCCTGGACATGTCCACGGTCGCCAAGCGGGCGTTCCTCGAGTCGTTCCAGAACATCATCCTGCGCCCGCGTGACCTTCCGTACAAGGTCATGTTCCCGGGCCCGACGGGCACCAACGCCGTCGAGTCCGCGCTGAAGCTCGCGCGCAAGGTCAAGGGCCGTGAGTCGATCGTGTCGTTCACGAACGCCTTCCACGGCATGTCGCTCGGCTCGCTCGCCGTGACCGGCAACGCCTTCAAGCGCGCCGGCGCCGGCATCCCGCTGGTGCACGGCACGCCGATGCCGTTCGACCACTACTTCGACGGCAAGACCCCCGACTTCATCTGGTTCGAGCGTTTGCTCGAGGACCAGGGCTCCGGCCTCAACCAGCCCGCCGCCGTGATCGTCGAGACGGTGCAGGGCGAGGGCGGCATCAACGTCGCCCGCGCCGAGTGGCTCCGCAAGCTCGCCGACGTGTGCGAGCGCTGGGACATGCTGCTCATCGTCGACGACATCCAGATGGGCTGCGGCCGCACCGGCGCGTTCTTCTCCTTCGAGGAGGCGGGCATCACGCCGGACATCGTGACGGTGTCCAAGTCCATCAGCGGCTATGGCATGCCGATGGCGCTGACGCTGTTCAAGCCCGAGCTCGACGTCTGGGAGCCGGGCGAGCACAACGGCACCTTCCGCGGCAACAACCCGGCGTTCGTCACGGCCGCCGCCGCCCTGGAGACCTACTGGTCCGACGGCCCGGCCATGGAGAAGCAGACCCGCGCCCGCGGCGAGCAGGTCGAGGAGGCCTTCGCCGCGATCGTCGAGGAGAACCCCGGCGCCATCAAGGAGTACCGCGGCCGCGGTCTCGTCTGGGGCATGGAGTTCATCGACAAGGCACGCGCGGGCGCCATCGCCAAGCGCGCCTTCGAACTCGGCCTGCTGATCGAGACCTCCGGCCCCGAGAGCGAGGTCGTCAAGCTCCTGCCGGCGCTGACCATCACCGCCGACGAGCTGGACGAAGGACTTCGCACGCTCGCCCGCGCGGTGCGCGAGACCGCCTGAGCGGTTCCCGGAAGCCGGCCGGGGCGGTGCGTCTGCACCGCCCCGGGCGGCTCTCGGACCGCGTCTTCACCCCCGTAAGAGAAAAGGAACCAACTCACCGTGATCGTCCGTTCGTTCAAGGACATTGAAGGCACCGACCGGCACGTGAAGTCCGCGTCCGGCACCTGGGAGAGCAAGCGCATCGTCCTCGCCAAGGAGCGGGTGGGCTTCTCGGTCCACGAGACCATCCTGTACGCGGGTACGGAGACGTCGATGTGGTATGCCAACCACATCGAGGCCGTCGTGTGCACCAAGGGCGAGGCCGAGCTGACCGACGACACGACCGGCAAGAAGTACACGATCACGCCGGGCACGATGTACCTGCTCGACGGGCACGAGAAGCACACGATGCGGATCAAGGAGGACTTCCACTGCATCTGTGTCTTCAACCCGCCCGTCACGGGTCGTGAGGACCACGACGAGAACGGCGTGTACCCGCTGCTCACGGAGCCTGAGCCGGCCTAGCCGGAGCTCGCACCCCATGAATCTCCCCCGCCGCCCTCTTCCTCTGGGCGGCGGGGGTGTACATCCCGGAAAGGGCCGTACGAGAGGAGAGGCAGGCAACACCATGACCACCGCACCCGAACGCACCGCCGACCTGTACCCGACACGAGGAGCCGAAGAGGTCCTCATCGAGCGCAAGGACCCCGTCGTGTGGTCCGAGCCGGGTACGCCGGGGCCCATCGCGGCCGACGAACTGGCGGGGTTCGACCGGGACGGATTCCTGGCGATCGACCAGCTCATCACCCCTGACGAGGTGAGCGTCTACTACGCGGAGCTCGCGCGGTTGATGGACGACCCCACGATGCGGGCGGACGAGCGCTCGATCGTGGAGCCGCGTTCCCAGGAAATCCGCACCATCTTTGAGGTGCACAAGATCAGCGAGCTGTTCGCGAAGCTCGCCGCCGATCCGCGAGTGGTGGGTCGGGCCCGGCAGATCCTGGGTTCCGACGTGTACGTCCACCAGTCCCGGATCAACGTCAAGCCGGGCTTCGGGGCCTCGGGGTTCTACTGGCACTCCGACTTCGAGACCTGGCACGCCGAGGACGGACTCGCGAACATGCGGACCGTCTCCGTCTCCATCGCGCTCACCAAGAATCACGACACCAACGGCGGTCTGATGATCATGCCGGGATCGCACAAGACGTTCCTCGGGTGTGCGGGCGCCACGCCGAAGGACAACTACAAGCGGTCCCTGCAGATGCAGGACGCGGGCATTCCCTCGGACGAGACGCTGACCAGCCTCGCCTCGGACTACGGCATCCGGCTCTTCACCGGTGAGGCGGGCTCCGCGACCTGGTTCGACTGCAATGCCATGCACGGTTCGGGGGACAACATCACGCCGTTCCCGCGCAGCAACGTCTTCATCGTGTTCAACAGTGTGGAGAACACGGCCGTGGAGCCGTTCGCGGCGCCGATCCGGCGGCCGGAATACATTGGGGCCCGCGACTTCACTCCGGTGAAGTGAGCAGCCTCGTGAAGTGAGCAGCCTCGTGAAGTGAGCAGCCTCGCGAAGTGAGCATTTCTCGTACGGGAGTTGGGCCCGGTACCTGGGGGTGCCGGGCCCAACTTTGTGCCCACCTCCGTGCCCGGCCTTGTCCGGGGTGCCGCTAGAGCCACGCCAGGGATGCCGCCCGAGTCAGGACCCGCTGTGCGGCGCTCTCGCTGCCGGAGACTCCCCTGGGCACCTCCGCCGGGTCCACCCGGCCGCCCATGAGCAGGCAGAAGTCCACCGGTTCGAGCACCAGCTCCGCGCTCACCGGCTCCGCCCCGCTGCCCAGGACCCAGGACATCTCGCCCCCTTCCCCCGCGACGGTCAGCGCGACGGCGGGCGCCCTGGAACCCAGGGCGAGCTCCAGGATCCGTACGGCAAGGCGCACCAGGTGCCATAGGTGCGGGGTGCGGGGTGGCGGCACCGGCACGTCAAGCGCCCTGCCGATGTCGTCCATGTGCACCCACGCCTCGAAGGCCCGGACCAGGAAGTGGTCCGCCAGCGGCAGCCGGGAGCCCATCAACGTCGTGGCCCGCCCCGCCAGTTCCGGATCGTGCGCCTCGGGGGACGCGAGCAGCGCGGTCGCCTGGCTCTCCCAGGACGCCATGGTCTGGGCGGGAGTACGGAGCCGCTCCCGGGTCAGGACCTCTTCCGTGCGCGCCGCCCACGCCACCCGCCACGGCGTCCCGTCCACGACGTCGCACGGCCCCGGATCGCGCAGCCGGAGCCGTACGGCCAGCGGCTCGTCGGCGGCCAGCAGATGCGCGACCGTGTCATGGACGTTCCAGTCGTGCACGACATGGGTCTCCCAGGACCCGTGCGCGTCCACCTCCCGCAGCATCGCCTGGAGACCGGCCACCGCGGCGGCGTACGGAGCGGCGTGCGGAGCCGTGCCGGTCGCCGCGGGCCGGGTGCGCAGGGCGAGGTCGAGGACGCGGGCGCGGCCGGCCGGGGCGGGCCCGGCGGCGAGGGGCGGGCCGTCCAGGTGGCGCACCGTCGTCCGCAGCCGTGTCGCCTCGGCCGCGCACGGGTCGCAGTCGGCCAGATGCGGGGCGACCGTCCGCTCGTCGCCCGGCATGAGCGCGCCGACGGCCCAGGCCCCGAGAAGGTCACGTACGGCTTCGTGATCCGTGGTCATCACGCGCCTCTTTCGCCTGGAGCGTCGGCAAGTGCCGTGCCGGATGGGCCTGTTGAGCCTGCTGGGCCTGATGGATCTGATGGGTCTGTGGGGTCGGGAGGTTCGGCCAGGGCTTCGGCGAGTCTGCGCAGGGCCGCCCGTAATCGGGTCTTCGCCGTGCCCTCCGGGATGCCGAGTTCCGCCGCCGCCTGGCGGTACGTGCAGCCCGCGAAGTACGCGAGGTGCACCACCTGGCGCTGCGGGAGCGGGAGTCTCGCCAGTGCGGAGTGCAGGAGCAGGGAGCGTTCTCGTGCCATGACCACGTCTTCCGGGGGCGGATCCGGGGTGGGGATCGTGTGCAGGGTCGAGTCGTCGGCGTGGACCGCCTTTCGGTGGCGTTCCTCGCCGCGTACCCAGTCCACCGCCCTTCGATGCGCCAGCATGCACAGCCAGGTGCGCAGACTTCCCCGCCGCGCGTCGAACGCGTAGGGCCTCGACCAGAGATGGGCGAAGACCTCCTGGGCGACGTCCTCCGCGGCGGAGGGGCTGCGGGTGACGCGTCCCGCGACGCGGTGGACGAGAGCCCCGTACGTGTCGTAGACCTCGGCGAGAGCCGTCTCGTCGCCGTACACCAGGCGCTGGTGCAGGCCGGCGTCCGGACAAGACTCCTGAGCCACTGACACCACCGCCTCGTGAGGCCACCCCGTCATGCCTTCCTAGCGCCCCGCCGCCCGGCGCGCCAGGGTTCAGCCGGAGAGCACGTCGAGGATCCGGTCCACGTCCGCCTCGGTGTTGTACAAGTGGAACGAGGCCCGCAGGTGTCCCGCCCGCGCGGAGGTGATGATCCCGGCGCTGCTCAACTCGGGCTCCCTGCCGCTGAGTCCGGGGACGGAGACGATGGGGGACGCACCGGGCACCGGCTCGTGGCCGAGCGAGGCGAGTCCGGCGCGGTAGCGGGCCGCGAGCGCCATGTCATGGGCGTGCACGGCTTCGACGCCGGTCTCCTCCACGTACGCCAGGGCCTCGGCCGCTCCGTGGTACGCGAGGAAGGCGGGGGGTTCGTCGAAACGGTGTGCGTCGGGTCCCAGTTCCGGCAGCGGACCGTAGATGGAGTCCCAGGTGTCGGCCGCCGCGAGCCAGCCGCCGTGCAGCGGGACGAGGGTCTCCTGCGCCTCCTCACTCACCGTCAGGAACGACGTGCCGCGCGGGCAGAGCAGCCACTTGAAGGCACCGGTGACGGTGTAGTCGTACAGGCTCGCGTCGAAGGGCAGCCAGCCCACGCTCTGTGTCGCGTCGTTGAGGGTGCGGGCGCCGTGGGCTGCGGCGGCCTCGCGCACCGCCGCGTCGTCGGCGACACGGCCGTCGGCCGACTGCACGCCGGAGTACACGACGAGGGCCGTGGTGGGGCGGATCGCCTCGGCGAGGTCTTCGAGCGGCGCGTACCGGATCTTGAGATCGCCGCGCACCACGAAGGGGTTGATGATCGAGCTGAAGTCCCCCTCGGGGAAGAGGATTTCGGAGCCGGGGCGCTGTGCCGCGGCGATCAGTCCGGTGTGGACGGCGACCGATCCGCCGAAGGCCACGCGCGCGTGCGGCACGCCGACGAGGCGCGCGAAGGACTCACGGGCGGCCTGCACGATCCCGAAGTCGCCCGCGCCTCCGCGTCTGCCCGCGCCGTTCTCGGCCGCGAGTGCCTGGATCGCCCGGACCGCGCGGGCGGGCAGCAGGCCGCAGCTCGCGGTGTTCAGATACGTCGACGTGGGCGCGAACTCGGCGCCGGTGATGATCCCCATGGGATCAACTCTCGCGCCCGTTCGCACCCACGTCCATCGCGGATGTGTGGAGGTGACCGGTTAGCGCTGCTTACCCATCGCCCTCAAGGGGTTCAGGCCTGCGGAACCGCGCAGCCGTCAGGGCCGCAGGCGTCGCCGTCCGCGAGCGTGGTGAGCGGCGAACGGCTGTCCCACGCCTGCTCCAGGGCCTGCGCGAAGACGTCGGCGGGCTGGGCGCCGGAGACGCCGTACTTGCGGTCGAGGACGAAGAACGGCACGCCGTTCGCGCCGAGCTCGGCGGCCTCGCGCTCGTCGGTGCGTACGTCGTCGGCGTAGCGGGACGGGTCGGCGAGCACCGCGCGGGACGCGTCGGCGTCGAGACCGGCCGCGACGGCGAGCTCCACGAGCCGCTCGTCGTCGTCGAAGACGGAGCGCTCCTCGGCGAAGTTGGCGCGGTAGAGGAGCCCGAGCAGCTCGTCCTGCCTGCCCTGCTCCTTGGCGAAGTGCAGGAGGCGGTGCATGTCGAACGTGCTGCCGTGGTCGCGGCCCTCGGTGAGGTAGTCGAGGCCTTCGGACGCGGCGTTCACGCCGAGGTTCCGCTCGGCCTCCTGGGCCTGCTCCTCGCTCATGCCGTACTTCTTGGCGAGCATCGGGATCACGAGCCCGCTGTCGCCCTTGGCACGCGAGGGGTCGAGCTCGAAGGAGCGGTGCACCACCTCGACGTCACCGCGGTGCGGGAAGGCGGCGAGTGCCTGCTCGAAGCGTGCCTTGCCGACATAGCACCAGGGGCAGGCGATGTCGGACCAGATCTCGACGCGCATGTGACTAGCTCTCTTCAGGTCGAACGGTAGTGCGGAGGTTCCCTCCGGTCAGTTGAAGAACGTACGACCTGCCCCGCTCATTCCCCGGCCGTCTCCTGGGCCGTCTCCCCGGCCGTCAGGGACAGCCGCATGCACATGTGGGTGCCGGTGCCGCCACCCGGTGCTTCGCGCCGCCAGCCATGGCGGGCGTAGAAGACCTGGGCCCGGCGGTTCTCGCGGTGGACGTCCAGGGAGGCCGCCCGGATGCCGTCGGCCCGCCACTCCTCCACGCACGCGTCGTGCAGGTCCGTGCCGACGCCCGCGCTCCAGTGCTCGGGGTCGACGTGGAACTGGAAGAGCCGCACGGTGTCCGTGGCCTCCCCCTCGGGCGTACGGAACGACGCGAGGCCCACGATCCGGCCGTCCCGGACCGCGCACAGCACATGCCCGTCACGGCGCTCGACGGCTCCCCGCCACATCGCCACCACGTCGAGGCCTTCGTCCGGCAGCCCCTCGGGGTAGTACGTGGCGCGGGCGCGGGCGTGCAGGGCCGCGAGGGCCGGGGCGTCGGCGGTGACGGCGCTGCGTATGACGGTCGGCATCACGGTCCGCATCGTCGTGGGAAGTACTGAGTGGATCACGCTGCGATAGACGTGTTCCGGGGGCCTTGAGTTCCGAGGCGGCTGAACTGGACGCGGTAGGCGCTCGGCGTGAGCCCGGTGCGGCGCACCAGGTGGCCGCGGAGCGAGTCGGCGGTGCCGAGCCCGCAGGCCTCGGCGACCCGGTCCATGGGGAGCTTCGTCGTCTCCAGGAGCTCCTTGGCCCGCTCGACGCGCTGGTGGAGGAGCCACTGCAGCGGGCTCACCCCGCTCTCCGCGTGGAAACGCCGGGTGAGGGTGCGCACGCTGACGCCCGCCTGCCGGGCGAGGTCGGTGAGCGTGAGCGGCTCGTCGAGGTGGCGCATGGCCCAGCCGCGGGTGTCGGCGCAGGCGTTGCCGCGCTCCGGCGGCAGCGGGGTCTGGGTGAACTGGGTCTGGCCGCCGGGCCGTACGGGGGCGACGAGCGCCGCTCTGGCCACCTCGTTGGCGGCGGCCGCCCCGTAGTCGGTGCGGATGATGTGCAGGCACAGGTCGATCCCTGCGGCGTACCCGGAGGACGTCATGACCTGCCCGTCCTCCACGTAGAGGACGTCTCCCTTGAGGTCGAGCGCCGGATAGCGGCTGCGCAGTTCCTCGGCGAGCTGCCAGTACGTGGTCGCGCTGCGCCCGTCGAGGAGTCCCGCCTCGGCGAGCACGAAGGCGCCGCTGCAGATGGACGCGATGCGCCGTCCCGCTTCGGCGGCCTCGCGGACGGCGGCGACGGTCCGCGGGTCGGGTTCGTAGCGGTGTCCGGTGCCCGCGACGAGGAGGGTGTCGGCGTCGCGCGCGGCGTCGAGCCCCTGCTCGACGTGGAGGCTGAGCCCGCCGGTGGTGGCGATGGTGCCGGGCTGCGGGGTGCAGACGACCACCTCGTAGCCGGGTCCGCCGGCCACCTCGACCCTCTCGAAGAGCATCTCGGGGACCGCGAGGTTGAACATCGACACGGGTGAGGGCGCGATGACGGCGATGCGGTGCGGCCGGTGCGACCTGTGCGACCTGGGGGCCGCCTTCGGGCGGGACATGGCCAGAACCTCCGGAGGTATGGCATTCAGGCCACTACTGTAGCCGCGCCGCCGCCAGCAGACTCATGGACATGGCAACGAACTCCCTCACCGATGGCGCCCCGGCGGCGGCGCACCCCACGGAACCGGCACCCGGCCCCGGCCGGCGCGGCACGGGCCGGACCTCCCCCGGCCTCACCCTCGCCGCGGCCATGCTCGGCTTCGCCCTGATCACGCTCGACGCCTCCGTGGTGAACGTGGCGCTGCCCGCGATCGGCGGCTCCCTGGGCGGCGGCATGTCCGGGCTCCAGTGGGTCGTGGACGCCTACACCCTCGCCTTCGCCGCCCTGATGCTCTCCACCGGCGCGCTCTCCGACCGGATCGGCGCGACGAGGGCGTACGCGACCGGCATCGCGGTGTTCGTCCTGGCCTCGGTGGCGTGCGGGCTCGCGCCGTCGCTGCCCGTGCTGATCGGCGCGCGGGTGGTGCAGGGCGTGGCGGCGGCCGTGGTCCTGCCCGCCTCGCTCTCCCTCGTCCGCCAGGCCTACTCGGACGCGGCCAAGCGGGCCCGTGCCGTGGCGATGTGGGCGGCGGGCGGCTCGGTGGCGGTGGCGCTCGGCCCGGTCGCGGGCGGTGCGCTGACCACTGCGTGGGACTGGAGCGGCATCTTCTTCATCAACGTCCCGCTGGGCGCGGTGACCCTCGTCCTGTTGCTGCGGGCGCCGCGCTCGGAGCGGCGGCCCGCTCCGCTGGACGTGCCGGGCCAGCTGCTCGCCGTCCTGACGCTCACGGCAGTGACCTTCGCGGTCATCGAGGGCGGTACGACGGGTCTGATCGCCCTGGCCGCCGCGGTGGCGGCAGGTGCGCTGTTCCTGTGGACGGAGGCTAGGCAGCCGCATCCGGTGGTACCTCTGGGCCTCTTCCGCGACCGGACGGTCGCGATCACCGTCGCGGCCGGGGCGGCGTGCAGTGTCGCCTTCTACGGACTTGTCTTCGTCTTCAGCCTCTTCTTCCAGCAGGTGCAGGGGCGTTCGGCGCTCTGGGCCGGGCTGATGTTCCTGCCGATGACGGGCCTGATCGCGGTGACGAACGTCTTCGCGGGCAAGCTGACGGCACGGGTCGGTCCGCGGCTCCCGATGCTGGTGGGCCAGGCGGTGGCCGTGCTCGGGCTGCTCGCCCTGCTCTTCGCCGACGCGTCGACGCCCGCGCCCGCCCTGGCGTTCCTCATGGTGCCGCTGGCGCTGGGCTGCGCGTTGACGATTCCACCGCTGACCGCGGCGATGATGGAGGCGGTGCCGGCCGACCGGGCGGGCCTTGCCGCGGGGGTTCTCAACTCGGCCCGGCAGGTGGCCGGGGGCCTGGGGATCGCGGCCTTCGGAGGCCTGGTGGCCGGGGACTTCGTCCCCGGGATGCGGGTGAGCCTGCTGATCGCGGCGGGCCTGCTGGCGGCTTCGGGGGTGGCGACGCTGGGGCTGCGGCGCGGACGCTGATTTCTCCCCAACCCCGCCCCTTCCCGGCCGTGACATGTGCGGCTCCGCCGAGTTCGTCCTCAAACGCCGGACGGGCTGAATCTGAAATCTCAGCCCCTCCGACGCTTGAGGACCGGGGCCCCGTGGCAGGGGCCCGAAGCCACAGGCCCAGGATGAATATTTCAGCCCCTCCGACGCTTGAGGACCGGGGCCCCGTGGCAGGGGCCCGAAGCCGCGGGCTCAGGATGAATATTTCAGCCCCTCCGACGTTTGAGGACCGGGGCCCCGTGGCGGGGGCCCGAAGCCGCGGGCTCAGGATGAATATTTCAGCCCCTCCGACGTTTGAGGACCGGGGCCCCGTGGCGGGGGCCCGAAGCCGCGGGCTCAGGATGAATATTTCAGCCCCTCCGGCGTTTGAGGAGCGGGGTCCGGGGCGGAGCCCCGTGGCGGGGGCGGAGCCGCGGGTTCAGGAGCCGTCTCTCAGGCCCCGGGGCCAGTTCGGACGGAACTCGATCCCGTCGTACGTCACCACGCACCCCTCCCCGACAGGGGACTGCGCCATGAAGCCGACCAGCGCCGCGCCCGCCGTCTCCTCCTCGCCCAGGGAGAAGATCCGGACGAACGTCCACTCCTTGCCGTCCAGCGAGGCGTGGAAGGCGAACGCCGAGCCCGTACGGCTGATGCGGAGCCAGACGCTGCTGCCGTCCACCACGAACGCGTTCGCGTCGTCGGAGCGGCCGCGGGTGACGACCGTGCAGACCGTCGCCTCGTCCGGCGACCGCTCCAGGCAGAGCTTCGCCCACTCCCGGTCGCCCACGTGGAGGTAGAGGACGCCCGCGTCGAACGCCGCCGCGAAGCCCACCGTCACCCGGGCGATGAGCTGGAAGTCCCCCTCGGGCGCGCCCAGGAGGCGCGGCGCGTCCGACGCGGGGTCCAGCGCCTCGCCCGTCGGCGGGACGAAGCGGTCCTGCCGGGAACCCGCCCAGCCGGTGAGCACCCCGTCGTCGTACGACCAGTTCCCGTCAGGGCCGTATGTGCGCAGGGAGAAGGGCAGTTCGGGGATATTGACGTCCATGGGCGTCAGTGTTCCAGGCGCCCGTCGTAGCGACGCGGCAGCCCCATCGGATTGTCGTCCCGCAGCTCGGGCGGCAGCAGCGCGGGGGGCGTGTTCTGGTACGCGACGGGCCGCAGCCAGCGTTCGATCGCCGTACCGCCCACGGAGGTGGAGGTCGACGTCGTCGCCGGGTACGGACCGCCGTGGTGCTGCGCGGGCGCCACCGCGACCCCGGTCGGCCACCCGTTGACCAGCAGGCGCCCGGCCAGCGGCGTCAGCTCGGCGAGCAGCGCGGCCCCGCGCCCCTCGCCGGCCGCCTCCTCGGCGGACAGCTGCACCGTCGCCGTGAGGTTGCCGGAGAGCCGGGTGAGGGCGGCGGCGATCTCCGCGTCGTCCTCGTAGCGCGCGACGACCGTCACCGGCCCGAAGCACTCCTCCAGGAGCAGGTCGTGCTCGCCCTCGGTGGCGAGCCTCGCCGCCGGGACCGTCAGGAACCCGGCGCTCACCGTGTGCTCGCTGCCCGCGCCCGGCGTCACCGGGGCGTCCACGTCCGGGAGTTCGCCGCGCTCGCGCACGCCCGCCACGAAGTTGTCCCGCATCCGGTGGTCGAGGAGCACCCCGGCCTCGGTGTCGCTGACCGCCTCCGTCAGGGACTTCAGGAGCCGGTCGCCGCCCGCGCCCGCCGGGGCGAAGACCAGGCCGGGCTTGACGCAGAACTGGCCGACGCCGAGCGTCATCGAGCCCGCGAGCCCCGCGCCGATCTCCTCCGCGCGCTCGGCCGCCGCGGCCTCGGTCACGACGACCGGGTTGAGGGAGCCGAGCTCGCCGTGGAAGGGGATCGGCACGGGGCGGGCCGCCGCCGCGTCGAAGAGGGCACGGCCGCCACGGATCGAGCCCGTGAAGCCCGCGCCGGACACGAGCGGGTGCTTGACGAGCTCGACTCCCGCCTCGAAGCCGTGCACGAGGCCGACGACGCCCTCGGGGATGCCGTGCAGGGCCGCGGCCCGCCGCAGCGTCGCCGCCACCAGCTCGGAGGTGGCCGGGTGGTCCGGGTGCGCCTTGACGACCACGGGGCAGCCCGCCGCGAGCGCGCTCGCGGTGTCACCGCCGGGGACGGAGAAGGCGAACGGGAAGTTGGACGCGGAGTAGACGGCCACGACGCCGAGCGGGATCTTGTAGCGCCGCAGGTCCGGGATGGGCGGCGTGGCGCTGTTGTCGGGGTGGTCGATGACGACGCCCAGGAAGCCGCCCTCGTCGACCACGTCCGCGAAGGCCCGCAACTGGAAGCAGGTGCGGGCGAGTTCGCCGGTGAGGCGGACGGGACCGAGCGCGGTCTCCGCGTCCGCGGCCTCCACCAGGTGATCCTTGGCTCCGTCGAGCAGGTCGGCCGCGGAGCGCAGGAAGGCGGCGCGTACGGCACGGTCGTTCAGGGAGTCCTTGGCGGCCAGTGCGGCACGCACCGCCTGATCCACCTCTTGGACTGTGGCTTCGACCGCAACCTGTTCGCGCTGCTTCCCGGTTCGGGGGTCGACACTCCAGACTGGTGCTGCTGCCACCGCGGGCCCCTCCAGAGGTGATGCCTCAGATGTGCTGCCACCCACCTGGGCTGTTCGATATGCTGAACGCTGTCTCCGATGATGAATAGCGGAGACTTCGGAGACTATTTCTCGTCGAACTAAGGGGTCAAGGGCGATGTCGGCTGGCGAGACTGGCGGGGCACAGGTCAAGTCCGCTGTGCGGACGGTGGAGTTGCTCGAATACTTCGCGGGCCGCCCCGGAATGCACTCTTTGGCCGCCGTCCAGGAAGCCGTCGGTTACCCCAAGTCCAGTCTCTACATGCTCCTTCGTACGCTGGTGGAGCTGGGCTGGGTCGAGACGGACGCGACGGGCACGCGGTACGGCATCGGGGTACGGGCCCTGCTGGTGGGCACCTCGTACATCGACGGCGACGAGGTGGTGGCGGCGGCGCGTCCCACGCTGGACCGCCTCTCGGACGACACCACGGAGACCATCCACCTGGCGCGCCTCGACGGCACGAACGTCGTCTACCTCGCCACGCGCCAGTCGCAGCACTACCTGCGGCCCTTCACGCGGGTGGGCCGCCGTCTCCCGGCGCACTCGACGTCCCTGGGCAAGGCGCTGCTCGCCACCCACACCGACGAGCAGGTCCGCAAGATGCTCCCGGAGACGCTGCCCGCCCTGACCGAGCACACGATCACCGACCGCGAGAAGCTGATCGAGGAGCTGCGCACGGTCCGCGAGCAGGGCTTCGCGGTGGACCGCGAGGAGAACACGCTCGGCCTGCGCTGCTTCGGCGTCGCGATCCCGTACCGCACGCCCGCGCGGGACGCGATCAGCTGCTCCGTGCCGGTCGCGCGGCTTACGCCCGCGCACGAGCAGATGGTGAAGGACGCGTTGTTCGACGCGCGGGACCGCCTGACACTGGCGACTCGTAGGCTTTGATCCATGGTGAGTATGGATGTCAGTCTGCGCCCGGTCCACGACAGCGATCTCCCGGTCTTCTACCGGCAGATGAACGATCCCGAGTCGAACCGCCTCGCCGCGTTCACCTCGCCGAAGGCCGCCGACCGGGACCTTTTCGAAGCCCACTGGAAGCGGCTCCGCGCGTCGGACGACGTCGTCCGCACGGTCCTCGCGGACGGCGACGTCGTGGGCAACGCGGCGGTGTACGGGGAGCCGGGCGAACGCGAGGTCACGTACTGGATCGACCGGGCGTACTGGGGCCGCGGGCTGGCCACGGCCGCCCTGCGGGAACTGCTCGCGGAGGTGCCGGAGCGGCCGCTGTACGCCCGAGCGGCGGCGGACAACGCGGGATCCCTGCGGGTCCTGGAGAAGTGCGGTTTCCGGGTCACCGCCGCCGCGCGGGGCTTCGCGCATGCGCGGGGCGAGGAGATCGACGAGGCGGTCCTGATCCTGGAGTAGGCCGGCGACGGGCCGGCCCCGTCCCCGACCGCGGGACGGGCCGACCCCGTCCTCGATCACAGGACCGGCTGCCCCCTCCCCCGCACGGCGGACCCGGATCATCGCCACGCACGACGTGCGCAGAGCCCCGCGCCGGGAGCGTAGGGGGCATGAGCCAGACACTCGTCCCCGCCCCGCCGGTCACTGCGCCCACGGACACGCCCCGCTCCCGCCGCGCCCTGCGGACCCTCGCCGTCCTGGCGTCCCTCCCCTACCTCACCCTCAAGATCGCGTGGATCGCGGGCAGCCACATCGGCATCCCCGAGGGCAGCAGCCTCCTCGACCACCGCGGCACCATGGTCTTCGCCAACGGCCTCACCCTCCTCATGGACGCGAGCGTCATCGTGCTCGCGCTGCTCCTGACCCGCCCCTGGGGCCTGCGGACCCCTGCCTGGCTGCTCGCCTTGCCCATGTGGACCGCCACCGGGCTGCTGACGCCGATCATGGCCGGGTTCCCGCTCCAGCTCCTGGTCAGGGCGCTGGGCGGCAGCGTCGACGACCCCTCGTCGGGGAGCGGCGACAGCGGTGGTGCCTTTCTCGACGACTGGGTCTTCGGCGTCGTCTACGGCGGCTTCATCCTCCAGGGCCTCACCCTCGGCGCCCTGTTCGTCCTCTACGCACGGGACCGCTGGGGACATGTGTGGCGGGGCCGCGTGGAGGATCTGCCCCGCACCGCCACCGGCCGCCGGAGCCCCCAGCGAGGCGCCGCCCTCACCGCTGCCCTGCTCGCCCTCGTCCCCCTGGCGATGCACGTTCTCTGGATCAGCGGCTCCACCGTCGGCCTCAACGAGGAGCGGATCGAGGGGCGTACGACCGACTTCTACGTCCTTGAGGCGCTGGACATGGTCTACCTCGCCGCGGCCGTGGCCGGCGGGCTGCTCCTCGCCTTCCGGTGGGCTCCCGCCCTGTCCGTCAGGGTGCCGCTCGCCCTGGGCTGGCTCGGCTCGGGCGCGATCGCCTGCTGGGGCGGCTGGCTGCTGCTCGCCTCGGTCGTCGGCGTGGACGACATCGCCCGGCAGCCGACGGCGGGAATGCTCCTGACCTACTCTGTGCAGATGATCGCCGGGATACTGGTGGCCGCCCTCGGGGCGTCCTTCCTCAAGGAGCGGGCGGGAGCGTCCGTCCCGGCACCGCGGCACCCCGCGTGAAGGCTCTCGCGGCAGCTCTGCCGGTCCTGTTCGGGCGGCGGGCCCGGCGCCGGTGGATCCATCTGATCCTCGGCGGCGCACTCGCCATGCCGTACGTCTTCGTGGGGTCCGTCATCGTCGGGCCGCTGCTCGGCGAGGACAACGTGTTCGGCTCGCTCACCTCCCAACTCGGCGCGTTCGCCCTGGGGTTGCCGCTCGCCGCGATCACCGCGCTCTTCCCGCTCACGCGCCCCATGTCGGTGGCCGCGGTGCGCGCGCTGTGCGACGTGCCGGGCGACGCACTCGCCGACGGGCCCGCACGGTCCCGGCAGGCACGCGGGCGCACCGTCGCGTGGTTCACGCTGCACCTCGGGTTCGGCGGGATCATCAGCGGGATGTCCCTGGCGCTGCCGCCGTTCGCGGCGGTGCTGATCGTGCTGCCCTTCGCCCCGGCACTGCGGGACAGCCGGGCCGGGACGCCGGAGGTCCTGAACGAGGGCTGGGCGCTCGCGCTCTGCCCGGTCGCCGGGATCGTCTCCCTCGTCGCGCTCGCGGGGTGCGCGGCGGCGGCCGGGGGCCTGCTCGCGCGCTGGGCGCCCGATCTCCTCGGCCCTTCGCCCGCCGACCGGCTCGCGGCGGCCGAGCAGCGCGCCGCGGACCTCGCCGTGCGCAACCGGCTCGCGCGGGAGCTGCACGACTCGGTGGGCCACGCCCTGAGCGCGGTCACGCTGCAGGCGAGCGCCGCCCGCCGGGTCCTGGACCGCGACCCGGAGTTCGTCCGCGAGGCGCTGACCGCCATCGAGGAGACGACGCGGCGCACGGTGGGCGAACTCGACGCGGTCCTCGGGGTGTTGCGGGAGGGCGGCGGCCAGGCGGGTCCGACCGCCCCCGCCCCCACCCTCTCCGCCGATCTCGACGGGCTCCTCAAGCGCACCCGCGCGGGCGGCCTGCGGGTGAAGGCCACGGTTGAGCTGGGCCCCGAAGGCGCGGACGCCCTGCCCCCGATGGTGTCCCGCGAGGCCTACCGCATCGTCCAGGAGAGCCTGAGCAACGCGCTGCGGCACGCGGGCCCCGACGCCCCGGTGACCCTGCGGATCGCCCTGGACGGCGCCGATCTGGCGATCCTCGCGGAGAACCCGCTGCCCCACGAAACCCCCGCGTCCCGCCCCGGCGGCGGCCACGGCCTGCGCGGCGTCACCGACCGGGCCAGGCTCCTCGGCGGCACCGTGCGGGCGGGACCCGTCGACGGGGTGTGGCGCGTGGACGTACACCTCCCCCTGAAAGGACCCGCACACCCATGACCGAGACGGCCTCGGCCCCCGCCCCCATCCGCATCGTCCTCGCCGACGACGAGCGCATGGTGCGCACCGCCCTGCGCGTGATCCTCTCCGCCGAGCCCGACCTGGAGGTCGTCGGCGAGGCGGCGAGCGGCGCGGAGGCGGTGTCCGTCGTGCGCGAGCTGCGGCCCGACGTGGTGCTCATGGACGTACGCATGCCGGAGATCGACGGCATCCGGGCCACCGAGCAGATCCTGGGGACGCAGGCCGACCCGCCGCGCATCGTGGTCGTGACGACCTTCGAGAACGACTCCTATGTGTACGAGGCACTGCGGGCGGGGGCCTCGGGGTTCCTGCTGAAGCGGGCCGACGCGGACTCGCTGGTGCAGGCGGTACGGCTGGTCGCGCGCAGCGACTCGCTGCTCTTCCCCGCGGCGGTGCGCGCCCTGGCCGCCGAGCACGCGCGCGCCAAGCCCGCGCCACCTGCCTGGGTGGCCCGGCTGACGGGGCGCGAGAGCGAGGTGCTGCGGCTGATGGCGGAGGGCCTGACCAACGCGGAGATCGCCGGGCGGATGGGCGTGGGCCCGGCGACGGTGAAGACGCACGTGGCCGCGGTGCTGGCCAAGACGGGGGCACGGGACCGCACGCAGGCGGTGATCGCGGCGTACGAGGCGGGCTTCATGAACGCCGACTGAGCCCACGGTCGCGTGTGTCCCCGCAGTATGAGGAATCTCTGAGAAACCCGGCAGAACGGAACGAATACGTCCGGGCCGCTCGTCCTTTTATGGGATGAACAAGACGATCAGGAACGCCTCGGTCTTCACGCTGCTGCTCGTGCTCGCCCTCCTCGTGCGGGCGACGTGGGTGCAGTTCTACGACTCGAAGGCACTCGCGGACGACAAGAAGAACCGGCGCAACGTGATCGAGCAGTACGCGAACCCGCTGGGCGACATCATCGTGGGCGGTGACACCGTCACCGGCTCCGAGCGGACGAAGGGCAGCGACCTCAAGTACAAGCGCACCTACAAGGACGGTGACCTGTACTCGTCCGTCACGGGCTACAGCTCGCAGGTGTACGGGGCGACGCAGCTCGAGGGCATCTACAAGGACGTCCTCGACGGCACCGACACCCGGCTGAAGAACCCGCTGGACACGGTGACCAACAAGCGCGCCGACCCGGGTGACGTGGTCACGACGATCGACCCGGCGGTGCAGAAGGCCGCGTACAAGGCGCTCGGCGACAAGAAGGGCGCGGCGGTCGCCGTCGACCCGAAGACGGGCAAGATCCTCGGCATGGTGTCGACGCCGTCGTACGACCCCTCGAAGATCAGCGGTTCCACGGACTCCAAGGAGTGGCAGTCGCTCCTCAAGGACGAGGACAAGCCGCTGGTCAACCGTGCGCTGCGGCAGCCGCTGCCGCCGGGTTCGACGTTCAAGCTGGTCGTCGCGGCGGCGGCCCTGGAGGACGGGCTCTACGGTTCGGCGGACACGAAGACCGACAGTCCGAACCCGTACACGCTGCCCGGCACGCGCACGGTCCTGAAGAACGAGAGCGCGAGCGCGCCCTGCGAGAACGCCACGATCCGTACGGCGCTGCAGTACTCGTGCAACAACGTCTTCGCGAAGATCGCCGTCGACCTGGGCCAGGACAAGGTCAAGTCGATGGCCGAGAAGATGGGCTTCAACACCGACAAGCTGGACGTGCCGGTGCGCGCGTCCGAGAGCGTGTACCCGTCGGACATGGACAAGGCCCAGACGGCGCTGACCGGCATCGGCCAGTTCGACGTGACGGCGACGCCGCTGCAGATGTCGATGGTCTCGGGGGCGATCGCCAACGGCGGTGAGCTGGTCGCGCCGCACATGGTGTCCCAGATCACCGACTCGGACGGCGATGTCCTCGATTCGTACGACGACGCCGACTCGCAGCGGGTGATGAGCGAGGGCACGGCGAACCAGCTGCAGTCGGCGATGGAGACGGTCGTCGGGACTGGCACGGGCACGAACGCGCAGATCAGTGGCGCGGAGGTGGGCGGCAAGACGGGCACGGCCCAGCACGGCGAGAACAACAGCAAGACGCCGTACGCCTGGTTCACCTCGTACGCCAAGGGCGGCGACGGCAAGGAGGTCGCGGTGGCGGTCATCATCGAGTCGTCGGACGCGGCACGGTCAGAGGTCAGCGGAAACGGCCTGGCGGCGCCGATCGCGAAGGCGATGATGCAGGCGGCCCTGACGTCGTAGCCCCTGGGCCGTGCCGAGCTCCGCGGGGTGCCGGTGATCGGGACGGCACCCCGCGCGCGGAGGTCAGCCCCGTGAGCGCCAGGCCTGCAGGCCCCACAGGGCGGCGAGTGGCACCACGGCGCCCACGAGCAGTCCGCCGGTGAAACCGAGACCGCTGCCGGCGTCCCCGTCGTCCACGGCGACGGCGACGCCCGCCACAACGACAGCCACGGCGGCGACGGCCACCAGCGCGTAGAAGCGCCGGCTGAAGAAGCGCCACCGGTCGGGCACCTCCGGCGGCGCCGGGATGTCCGCGCCGGGCCCCAGGCTCGCCGCCACCGGCCGCTTGAACCACGCGTAGACGATCCAGTTCCCGCAGGCCTCCCAGCCGTCCGGGGCCAGTCGCTCGTCGAGGCCTTCGCGCCCCCGCGTGACCAGCTCACGCCGGTACTCCCAGCGCTGCGGCCGCTCCAGGTCACGGTGGCTGACGAAGCGGCCGAGGGCGTCGACTCGCTCGACCTCCCAGCCCTCGCCGCCGAACCGGTTCAGGAGCCCCTCGTCGACGTACGTGTCGGCGGTCCACCGCCAGGTCTCGACGTGCGGCTCGGGGGCGTCGTGCCGCACTCCCCCGGCCGGGGCGAGCTCGCGGGCGAACGCGTCGACCGGGCCGAACTCGGCCTCCGGGTCGGCCCCGTCCGACTCGTCGAGGTGCGCGCCGAGATCCGCGACGGTGGCCTCGATGCGGTCGGCGGGCAGCCCGTGCTCCCGCAACCGGTCGGCGAGGTCGAGGAGGTAGCTGTCGCGTACGTAACCCTCGTCCATCGTTGCGTCGTTCATGGTGTCGTTCATTGCTTCGTTCATCGCTTCGTTTTTGGCGTCATTCATGGCGTCGTTCATCGCACGCCCGCCTTCGCCAGCATCTCGCGCACGGATCCGTCGAAGGCGAGCCACAGCCCGCCCTGCTCCCCGAGGGTGGCGCGCCCCGCGTCGGTGAGGGAGTAGTAGCGCCTGCCGGGGCCCTTCTCCGTGGCCCGGAACTCCGCGGCGACGAGGCCCGCCTCCTCCAGGCGGTTGAGCACGGGATAGAGCGTGCCGCCCTTGATCTGGCCGAAGCCTGCGGCGCCGAGCAGCTTGGCGATCTCATAGCCGTAGCTCTCGCCGTCGGTGAGGGCGGCGAGCACGAGCAGATCGAGTACGCCCTTGAACCAGCTGGCCCGGCGGTCGGTCTTCGCGCCCCCGGAAGCGGGTGCGGTCATGGTCAGCTGCCCTTCGGGGTCGGCTCGTACGGGGTCGGCTCGTACGGGGTCTCGCGCGGGGTGAAGGTCTCGACGGGCTCCGGCACGGGGAGCGTCAAGTCCCTGACGGAGAGGGCGATATGGATGGCGACGGGCAGCAGCAGGCTTCCGCTCGCCAGATAGAGCCCGGTGAACAGCACCCCGACGAGGCCGAAGGCGATGACGCCACTGCGGCCCTGGTAGATCCCGGCGAGGGCGTACGCGAGCACCGAAAGGGCCGCCGCCACATAGACGTCGAGGCCGAGCACGCCGACGCCGAAGGCGATCAGGAGCCCGCGGTAGACGAGCTCGGCGCAGATGCCGTCGGTCACGGCGACGGCGATCGCGAGGCGGCGCTCCTGGGGCGTGCGCGGCAGCATCGCCTGGATGGAGGCGAGCCCCGGCACGTTCCTGCCGCCCTCGGCGAGGGCCCGCATCTTCCGCCCGGACACCACGGACACCGCCACCATCACGGCGATGACGGCGACCGCGGTCAGCGGCGACTCGGGGAGCGCGATGCCGAGGTCGGCGGCGGCCATGGCCGGCGAGAACAGCAGCACGGCCATCGCGAGCGCGGCGAGGACCCACCAGAAGACGAGTACGAAGGTGAAGTAGCCGACGAGCGCGCGGGGTTCGGTGTCGCGGCGGCGGGCGAGCGAGGCGTAGACGCGGCGTCCGAGCCAGGGCTCGCCGAGGAGCAGATAGGCGCCTACCGCGGCGGCGACGGCCGTGGACACGGCCGAGAACTCCGGTGAGAGCGAGACGGTCATGGTGGGATCCCCCTTCCCGAAAGGGCCGCGCGGGCGCACCGCGCGGCCCCATGAGCATGTGAGCTACCTAGACCGTAGAGCGACCTAGTCAGGAATACAACCTATCTCGCCATGCCGAACAGTACGGAGCCGGGCTACTCCACGAAATAGGTGGGGTTGGGCAGCTTGTACGTCTTGTCCGCGTAGCCGCCCGCGAGGTCGGAGACCTGGTCGCCGAAGCTGCCGACGATGTTGTAGCCGGTCGACTCGATGTGCTTGCGGGTGCCTTCCTTGAACTGCACGGTGGTGCACTCCCACTTGGCGGGCGTGGCGCAGTTGCTCAGATAGGCGGGCGGGGCGGTCTTGTTCTTGGTGAAGACGTGCGTGGTGTCGAGCTGCGTGTCGTACCCGGCCTTGGCCAGGTTCGTGACGGCGCCCTCACGCTGCGACTCGCTCAGGCCGGTCAGGAAGAAGACCTCGACGCCCTTGCTCTTGGCGTACGTGACCAGTCCGGGCATACCGAAGACGGCGGGGCGCTTGGCCGCCTTCACGTACGCGTCCCACGTGGTGTTGTTGTAGGTGTAGTTGGTCGTCTTCTCGTAGTCGAAGCTGAGCAGCGAGGTGTCGTCCACGTCGAGGACGATCGCGGGCTTCTTGCCGTGGTGATGGCCCGTGCGGGCGGCGGCCTTCCTGATGTCCTTCTTCGCCTTCGCCTGGATGCGCGCCAGGTCCTTGGCGTACGGGCTGTCGGGCGAGGAGCGCCAGACACCGTCGGCGTCCTGGTAGGCGCCGTAGTAGTCGTCTATCTCGCCGACGAGCACGCCGATGTTCTGGGGTTCGGCGGTGTGCCGCGCCGTGGCGTTGTCGGCGGTGGCGGCGCCCGTGCCGTACAGCGCGGCACCGGCGACGGCACAGGCGGTGGCGATGCCCGCCACCCGTAGAGACTTGCGCATAGGTCGATTTCTCCGGATCAGAGTCAGTGCAGGGGCAACAGGTTCGAGCAGGTCAACACCTGTCTACGCGCACTGTCTACGCGCATCACACGCCACCCCGCGAGACCCTTTACCCGATCGATACCCGATCCGGAGAAAGCCAGGAGGCCGGAGAGAGCCAGGAGGCCGGAGAAGGCCCGGAGGTCACACCCCGGGCGTCCACCCCGGGTCCCGGCCGCTGAGGCCGATCACGCGGTCGAGCAGCGGGGCGTCGTCCGGCACCGGGACCATGGGCCCGAACAGACTGTTCCCGGACTGGTCGCCCTCCTCGGGCGTGAGGAGCTCCTTGGCCACCCCGAGGCTCACGTCGTCGGGCGCGTACGCCTGACCCGTGGACCGCGCCAAGTCCCAGCCGTGCACGACGAGTTCATCCATGGCGACGGCCCCCGCCACAGCCCCCGGAAGATCGATGCCGCCGGCCCGGGTCATGCCCTCGTACGCGGCGGGGCCGCGCCACACCTCCACCAGCTCGTCGAGCAGCTTCGGCAGCTCGGCACGCCACCCGGGCGTCAGTTCCGGGAGGGAGTCCCCCGGGCTCCGGTCGAGGTGCGCGCCCAGGTCCTTGCGCCCGGCGTCCCGGAACGCGGCGGTCAGGCCGACCAGATGGCCCAGCAGATGGCGCACCTGATACTCCGGACAGGGCGTGGGCCCCGCGAGCTGCTCGTCGGTGATGCCGTCCGCGACAGCTGCCACCAGCCGGGCCTGCCGCTCGAAGTCGATCGTCCGCGTCATGGATCCTCCAGAATCTCGGCGGCCCTGTCCCCCGCGGACCGCTGTCCTGCCCTGTAGACCGGCCCGGCGCCCGAAAGTCATCGGCGCACCCGGCTCGTCCGAGTCACGGAATACCGCACCTGCCCCATGCCGGACCGGGGGCCTTAGAACCAGCATCACCTGCCATGACATCTGCCACGACACCTGACGCGAGATCGTCGGTCTCCCGTGTCCTGCGCGACCGCGACGCGCGTCTCTGCCTGGGCGCGGTGCTGGTCTCCGGCTTCGGCAGCTCCGCGATGTGGCTGGTCTCCGGGATCTGGGTGAAGGAGCTGACCGGCTCGGACGGCCTGGCCGCCCTCTGCGCCTTCGCGCTCTGGGCCCCGGCCCTGATCGGCCCTCTCCTGGGCACGGTCGCCGACCGCACCCGCCGCAGACCCCTGCTCATCGGCACGAACCTGGCCCTGGGCGCCCTGCTGACCGCCCTCCTGTTCGTCGACTCCACCAGCACCCTGTGGATCCTCTACGCGGTGCTGTTCCTGTACGGGGCGTGCGGCGCCGTCACCGACGCGGCGGAGGCGGCCCTGGTGACGGCGGCGGTCGGCAGGGATCTGACGGGGGACTTCAACGGCCTGCGGATGTCCGCGAACGAAGGCATGAAGCTGATCGCGCCCCTCGCCGGAGCGGGCCTCTTCGCCGCGTACGGAGGCGCCCGGGTGGCGCTCCTGGACGCCGCCACCTTCGTGCTCGCGGCAGGGATGTTCGCACTCCTTCGGGTCCGCGAGGACTCACCCGTGCCCGGCGACGCGATGGGCTGGCGGGCGCAGACAGCCGAAGGGGCACGCCACTTGTGGGGCGACCCGCGGCTGCGGCCCCTAGTCCTCGCGGGCGGTCTCGCCATGCTGACCTCGGGGATCAGCGGGGCGGCCGTCTACGCGGTCGTGGAGGGACTGGGCCATTCCCCCGCGTACACAGGCATGCTGTACGTCGTGCAGGGCGCGGGATCGGTCGCGGTCGGCGTCGCTTCGGGGGCGCTGATGCGGCGCTTTGGAGGGCGCCGGTTCGGCGGGGCGGGCATCGCGCTCACCGCGCTCGCCGTGGTCCTGCAGGCACTGCCGTACGACGCGACGGCCCTCGCGGGCAGTCTCGCCAACGGCCTCGGGCTGCCCTGCGTACTGATCGCGGGCATGACGGCGGTGCAGCGCGAGACACCGCGGGCGCTCCTGGGCCGGGCGGCGGCGACCGCGAACACCCTGATGTTCACGCCGACCGCGGTGGGCATCGCTCTGGGCGCGGGTCTGGTCGAGACAGTCGACTACCGCGTCCTCCTGCCGGTCCTCGCGGGGGCGCGGCTGCTGATCGCCGCGCCCCTGCTCAGGTCCCGTTCCGCACGCGCTACTTCACGTCGGCCCAGCGCTTGATGGTCGCGACGGCCTCGGCCTGTTCGGCGGCCGGGAGCTTGGCGATGGAGGCGCCGTGGTTGGAGCCGGGGGCCTCGTAGCGGTAGGAGTCGCGGTGGCTCGGGGTGAACTTCTCCGCGCTCCACGGGTCGTTCTCGCCGTAGATGAACATCATCCGCTGGCCGCGGGTCTTCACCCAGCGGTCGACGTCCGCGATGGTCCGGTTGTTGTACGAGCCTCGCATCGCATCGGGGAGCACCGAGTTGGGCTGGTAGATGTCCGGGTAGTGGCGGACGTCCTTGAGGTGCTTGAACTTCAGGTCGGCCCAGCCGAGTTGGGTGGCGGCCTGCCGGTAGTAGGGGCCCGTGCCGTTCGTGCCGAGGGTCTCGTCCTGGTAGACGCTGAAGCCGTGGCCCTTCGACCAGGCGTAGAGCTCGTCGTCGGTGGCTTTCTTGGCGTCGGGCACGGTCGGGCAGTTGTCGATGCTGCCGCTCTGCCAGAAGTTCCACACCTGGTCGAGCACCGCGAACTCGTAGGCACGGTCGGTGGTGCCGAGCGTCTCCTCGAAGGTGTCGCCATTGGACTTGGCGTCCGCCTCGAACTTGGGGATCAGCGCGTCACGGCGTACGAGCATCTCGCGCTGCACGGCGTTGAGGGCGCTGCGGCACTCGGCCGTGCCGACCGTCTTGAAGAACCGCTCGTAGCCGCTGTCGTCCCTGTTGTCGGCGTCGTTCGGTGCCACGAACGCGACGACCGCGTCCAGGTCGTCGGGGTAGAAGCGCTCGTGGTACGTCGCCGTCATGCCGCCCTTGCTGGCGCCCGTGCCGAGCCACTTGCCCTTCTCGATGCCGCGCAGCGCCTGCGTGAGGCGGTGCTCGTCGGCGGCCTCCTGCTGGACGGTGAGTCTGGACCAGTCGGAACCGGCCGCTCCCGAGGGGCGGGACTGCTCGAAGTAGCGGTGCTCCACGCTGACCTGGTTGGCGTCGATCAGCTTGGTGAGGGCGGTGGTGTTGGACGCCAGGGTGTAGCCGCCGGTGTAGAGGACGGTCGGCTTGTCCGTGGCCTTGTGCCAGAGTGTGGCGCGCTGGGTGAACGTGCCGGCGCGGGGGTTGCCGTGGTCGACGGGCTGGGCGTACGTGAGCGTGTAGAAGGGGTATCCCTCCCTGTCGACCACGGAGACGACCTTCATGCCGGGGATCTTCTCCAGCTGCTCCCGGACGTCGGGTGCGGCGGCGCTCTGTCCGTCACCGGTCCGCGCGGCGGCGGGCATCGCCCCGCCCAGCACCGCCGCGCCCGCCATGATCCCGGCACAGGCCAGCGCCGCTATCCCCTTGTTGCGCACCTTGTCTCCTCGTACTGGAGCGAAATGGTTGGGCGGATGGTAACCGCTTCCACTTCGTGGGCGACAGAGGGTGGTTGAGGGGCGCGCGCCGGGCTAGTCCAGCTGCTTCAGGGCGCTCCTCACCTGTGCGAGATCCGCGTCCGACGCCAACCCCGCGTGGTAGAGCCGCAGTTCGTTCGCGCCCAGCGTGCGCGCATGCGCGGCGTCGGCGGCGAGGGTGGCGGGGCTGCCACCCATGCCGGAGACGACGGTGAGGTTCGCGGCGAGGGTGGTGCGGGCCGTGCGGTGCGCGGCGAAGGGTGCAAGGGCCTGAGCGCCGCCCGTGCAGGGCACGACCACTCCGTCGGCGACGGAGAGGATGTGCTCCGGGTCGACTCCGGCGTTGGCTCCGCAGTGGTACGCCACCGGGTCGGCGTGCAGCAGTACTTGGAAGCCGTCCGGGGCCGCGGCACGTACGGCTGCGATCGCCGCCTCCTGGAGCGTGCGGGCGGTTTCCTCGCGCCACGCGCGCGTGGCGGCGGCCGGCCCGGCACCCAGGAGCTTCTCCACCGCCTGCCAGCCGCCGGGGGGCTCGTCGCCCCGCCACACGGGCTCCAGGGCGCGGCGGACCCCGGCCGCCAGCTCGTCCGGGTCGAGTCCTTCCCGGGCGTATCCCGCACGGCAGTCCGCGCAGAAGCACAGCGACATCAGGTACTGCCCGGCTTCGCCGAGCGGCACCCCCGCGATCTTGTCGTGGGCGTGCAGATGCGCGAGGCCGTACCAGCCGAGGGACTCCAGCTCGGTGCCGCGCGCGCCGGGGCGTACGGCGGCCTCCGCCGCGAGGTCGACGAGGTACGCGCGCGTGGCGGGCTGTGCGATACAGGGCGCCCAGGGGTAGCGGTCTCCGTAGGCGTTGACGACGGAGGTGTCCGGATGGTCGGCGCCCATAAGGGAGTTGTGGGCGAGGACCACCCAGGTGTGCACGTCGAGCCCGGCGGCCGCCAGCGCGTCGGCGGCCTCTCTGTAGGCGTCGCCCGGGGCCCAGCTCCCGGCCGCGTACGGGCGCAGCACACGCCCCTCCCACCGGCCGTCGGGCTCGTAGAGGACGGCCGCATGCTCGGCGGTGACGATGCGGTGGCGCGGGTGACGCGGGGTCAGGGCGCGTGTGGAGTGGTAGGCGGAGGCGAGGGTGACCTGCTGGACGCCGAGGTCCGCGACGCGCGCGGGGGCGGTGGGGTCGCCGGTGACGTCCCAGGGGTACAGGAAGGCGGAGGTCCTCACGCGCCCTCCTCCCGCACCAGGGCGCGCCCGCGCTCGGTCAGCTCGGCGAGGCGCTTGACGTGCTCGTCGGCGGGTTCGTGCAGCGGCGTCCGCACCCCGCCGACGTCGAGCCCCGCCAGGCGTACGCCCGCTTTGACGAGGGAGACGGCATAGCCGCGGCCCTCGCTGCGCAGCTCCACGAAGGGGCGGTAGAAGCCGTCGATGAGCCGGTTCACCATCGCGTCGCCCTCGGCGGTCCCGGCGTTGAAGGCCCGGTGGAAGGCGAGCGCGATGTCGGGGGCGAAGCAGAAGACCGCCGACGAGTAGAGCGTCACACCGATGCCGCGGTAGGCGAGCCCGGTCAGCTCGGCGGTGGGCAGGCCGTTGAAGTAGAGGAATTCCTCCGGGACTTCCACGCGCACGGCACTGACGATGCGCTGCATCAGGTCCATGTCGCCGAGGCCGTCCTTGAAGCCGATGATGCCCTCGGTGCGGGCAAGACCGACGACGCTCTCCGGGGTGAACACGGCGTTGTCGCGCTGGTAGACGATGACGTCCAGCGAGGTGGCCGCGGCCAGTTCGGCGTAGTGGCGGAGCAGGCCCTCCTGCCCGGCGACGACGAGATAGGGCGGCATCGCCAGCAGCCCGTCGGCGCCCGCCTCCTCGGCGAGCTTCGCGTACCGCACGGCCAGCGCGGTGCCGTACCCGGCGCCCGCGACCACCGGCACCCGTCCCGCGGACTCCTCGACGGCGGCGGCGACGCACGCCCGGAACTCCTCGGGCGTCAGGGCGTGGAACTCACCGGTGCCGCAGCAGGCGAAGACGGCCGCGGCACCCGCCTCGATCCCCGCGCGCACGTGCGCGCGGTAGATGTCGAGGTCGATGGAGCCGTTCGGCCCGTAGGCGGTGACCGGGAAGAACAGCGGCCCGCTGGGGATGTCGAGTCGAGCGGCGAGGGGTGCTGACGTCACGGGCTCTCCCTTAGCGTGCACGTTTCTGATCCACGTCCATATTTCTGAACAAGCCCACGCTAAGCCGCCTCTTGAGCCCCGGTCAAGCGTCAAGGTCCGTGAGAGAACCGCGATTCAAGAGCGGATTCTCCACCGCCGTACGACACTTGACGCGATGAGCCGTTGATCCCTAGCGTGTCCATACATGTGAATGCTGTACGTGGACAAGAACGCGACCGACCGCCGAGCCACCGCTGAGCCACCACCGAGCCACCGCTGATCTGAGGAGACCCCCTCATGCCCGCTCCCCGCACCATCCTGCTCACCGGCGCCGCAGGCGGCCTCGGCACCTTGATGCGGGGGCTGCTGCCGGCCTACGGCTACGAGCTGCGGCTGCTCGACGTGCGGCCCATCGAGGGCGAGCCGGACGCGATCACGGCCGACCTCGCCGACAAGAAGGCGCTGCGGGAGGCCGTGCGGGGCGTCGACGCGGTCATCCACCTCGCGGGCATCTCCCTGGAGTCCTCCTTCGACAAGATCCTGCGGGCGAACATCGAGGGGACGTACAACCTCTACGAAGCGGCGCTCGAAGAGGGCGTCCGCCGTGTCGTCTTCGCGTCGTCGAACCACGCGGTGGGGTTCACGCCCCGGCCCGTCGGCGACGATCCGCTGATCCCGGTGGACACGCCGCGTCGCCCCGACACCTTCTACGGCCTGTCGAAGTCCTTCGGCGAGGACCTCGCCCAGTTCTACTGGGACAAGCACGGGATGGAGACGGTCTCCGTGCGGATCGGCTCGTGCTTCCTCGAACCGTCGAACGTACGGATGCTGTCGGTCTGGATGAGCCCGGGGGACGGCGCCAGGCTCTTCCACGCGGCGCTGACCGCCCCCTCGGTGGGGCACACCGTGGTGTACGGGTCGTCCGCGAACACGCGGCTGTGGTGGGACCTCTCGTCGGCGCGTGCGCTCGGCTACGAGCCGCAGGACGATTCGGAGCAGTACGCGGAGAAGCTCATCGCCGAGCAGGGCGAACTGGATCCCGCGAACCCGGATCACGCGCATCTGGGGGGCCACTTCTGCACGAACCCTCCGGTGTGGCCCCACTGACCCTCCGATGACCCTCCGATGGCCTTGCCGAGCCGGGGTCGTCCTCGGCCGCCGGAGGGGCTGAAATCAGCCCTCCGGCGCCGTCGGAGGAGTGCCCGGAACCCCCGAACGGGCAGCGAACGGGCACCCTTGACCCCCCGAACGGGCACACCGCCCGCCCGAACCACAGGCCGTGGCCCTGCCAAACGGGCAGAGGCGGGCAGCATCGCCCCCGTTCCGAGCCTGTTCACGCACCGCGCCCCGCTGTAGAACTTTCCCCCAGGGCCCGAACGGGCACAGCGAGGGAAGGAGGCGGCGCCCATGACCGCGGAAGAGCGCCAGCGGGAAATCGTCCGGGCGGCGCGGTCCTCCGGCTCCGTGGACGTCACCGCGCTCGCCACCAAGCTGGGCGTAGCCAAGGAAACCGTCCGGCGTGACCTCCGCGCCCTGGAGGACCACGGTCTGGTCCGCCGTACGCACGGCGGCGCCTACCCCGTGGAGAGCGCCGGTTTCGAGACCACCCTCGCCTTCCGCACCACCATGCACGTCCCGGAGAAGCGCAGGATCGCCGCTGCCGCCGCCGACCTCCTCGGCGACGCCGAAACGGTCTTCGTCGACGAGGGCTTCACCCCGCAGCTCATCGCCGAGGCACTCCCCGAAGCCGCCAAGGGCCGCCCTCTGACCATCGTCACCGCGTCCCTGGCCACCGCCGGCGCCCTCGCCGAGGCCGACAACATGTCCGTTCTCCTCCTCGGCGGCCGTGTCCGTCCGGGCACCCTGGCGACCGTCGACCACTGGACGACGCGCATGCTGGCCGGGTTCGTGATCGACCTCGCCTACATCGGGGCCAACGGCATCTCCCGCGAGCACGGCCTGACCACGCCCGACCCCGCGGTCAGCGAGGTGAAGACGCAGGCCATCCGCGCGTCACGGCGCACCGTGTTCGCGGGCGTGCACACCAAGTTCGGGGCGACGAGCTTCTGCAGGTTCGGGCACGTCGGCGAGCTGGAGGCCATCGTCACGAGCACGCAGCTGCCCGCCTCCGAGGCACACCGCTACTCGCTCCAGGGCCCCCAGGTCATCCGCGTCTGACGCTCCCGACCGCCCCCTGGACCCCCGCTCCGGCACCTGTCGTGATCCCGCACGCCCTCACCCGCCTTCGACGCCCCCCGACACACCCCCTCACACCCGATACGCCCCCATACGTCCCCATACGTCCAGGAGCATTCATGCGAACCCAGAGCCGACGGAGGCCGCGCGCACTAGCCGCGGCAGCCGCAGGGACGCTGCTTGCCCCGCTGCTCTCCGGCTGCTGGGCCGGGGCGGGCGGGACCGGTTCAGGCGGCGACTCCATCAACGTACTGATGGTGAACAACCCGCAGATGGTCGAACTGCAGAAGCTCACCGCCGCCCACTTCACCAAGGAAACGGGCATCAAGGTGAACTTCACGGTCCTGCCCGAGAACGACGTCCGCGACAAGATCAGCCAGGACTTCGCCAACCAGGCGGGCCAGTACGACGTCGCCACGCTCAGCAACTACGAGATCCCGATCTACGCCAAGAACGACTGGCTGCACGAACTCGGCTCGTACACCAAGAAGGACACGGCGTACGACGAGAAGGACGTGCTGCCGTCCATGCGCCAGTCCCTCACCGGGGACGACGGCAAGCTCTACGGACAGCCCTTCTACGGAGAGTCGTCCTTTCTGATGTACCGGAAGGACGTCTTCAAGAAGGCCGGTCTCACCATGCCGAAGAAGCCCACCTGGCAGCAGGTGGCGAAGCTCGCGGCCGACGTGGATGGAGCCGAGTCCGGGATGAAGGGCATCTGTCTGCGCGGGCTTCCCGGCTGGGGCGAGTTGATCGCGCCTCTGACGACCGTGGTGAACACCTTCGGAGGCACGTGGTTCGACAAGGACTGGAAGGCCCGCCTCGACTCCCCCGAGTTCAAGAAGGCGACGCAGTTCTACGTGGACCTGGTCCGCGAGCACGGTGAGTCCGGAGCCGCCCAGTCCGGCTATGCCGAGTGCCTGAACAACCTCACCCAGGGCAAGACCGCCATGTGGTACGACGCCACGGCCGCCGCCGGTTCGCTGGAGTCCGCCAAGTCCCCCGTCAAGGGCAAGATCGGCTACGTGCCGGCGCCGGTGGAGAAGACCAAGAGCTCCGGGTGGCTCTACACCTGGGCCTGGGGCCTGCAGAAGGCCTCGCGCAACCCGGACAAGGCCTGGAAGTTCGTCTCCTGGGCGTCCAGCAAGGAGTACGAGGAGCTGGTCGGCGAGAAGATCGGCTGGTCCAACGTCCCCGCGGGCAAGCGCTCCTCGACGTACGACAACCCCGAGTACGTCAAGGAAGCCGCAGCCTTCCAGGACGTCACCCACGATGCCATCGAGGGCGCGCGGCCGACCGATCCGGGCGTGCAGCCCCGCCCCGCGCCCGGCATCCAGTTCGTCGGCATCCCCGAGTTCACCGACCTCGGCACGAAGGTCTCCCAGGAGATCAGCGCGGCCATCGCCGGACGCCAGTCCGTCGAATCGGCCCTCAAGACGTCACAGAAGCTCGCCGAGAAGATCGCCGAGGAGTACGAGGGACGATGACCGCCACCGCGAGCACCACCACCGTCGCGCCACGGACCGCGCGCGCCCCCGGGCCCAAGGCGCCGGGACGGCTGCGTGCCTGGGCCACCAGGGCCCCGCTGCTCCCCGCCTTGATCTTCATGGTCGTCGTCACCCAGCTGCCGTTCGTGGCGACGCTGGTGATCTCCTTCTTCGACTGGAACGCCCTTTACCCCGACGCCCGCAGTTTCACCGGACTCGACAACTACTCCGAGGTCCTCACCGACCCCGACCTGCGCAAGTCCGTCCTGACGACCATCGTGCTGACGGCCACCGTCGTGATCGCCAGCCTCGTCATCGGGCTCGGCCTCGCCCTGCTCCTCGACCGGAAGTTCCGGGGCCGGGGCATGGTGCGCACGCTGCTCATCGCGCCGTTCCTGCTGGTTCCGGTGGCCGCGGCGCTGCTGTGGAAGCACGTGCTCTACAACCCCGAGTACGGGCTCTTCAACGGCCTGCTGCACTGGGTGGGCGGTGACGGCGCGGCCCAGCCCGACTGGGTCTCGAACACCCCGCTGATCGCCATCGAGGCCTCCCTGATCTGGCAGTGGACGCCCTTCATGATGCTGATCCTGCTCGCCGGACTGCAGAGCCGCGACAGCGAACTCATCGAGGCGGCCCGCATGGACGGCGCGGGCAACTGGCAGGTGTTCCGCTATCTGACGCTGCCCCATCTGCGCCGCTATCTGGAGCTCGGCTCGCTGCTCGGCTCGATCTACATCGTGCAGAACTTCGACGCCGTCTTCACGATCACCTCGGGCGGTCTGGGCACCGCCAACCTGCCCTACACCGTCTACCAGAGCTTCTACCAGGCCCACGAGAACGGCCTGGCGTCCGCCGCCGGTGTCCTCGTCGTCATCGGTTCCATCATCATCGCGACCTTCGCGCTGCGGGTCGTCTCGTCCCTGTTCCGTGAGGAGGCGTCCCGCGCATGAGCACCGCTGAGACGCGTGTACGTACCCAGCCCGGGAGCCGCATCCGGGGCTCAGCGGGCCTCGGCCTCGCCGCCTGGCTGGCCGGGATCCTGTTCTTCCTGCCCATCGCCTGGATGACGCTGACCTCGTTCCACTCGGAGGAGGACGCGGCCACCAACCCGCCCTCCCTTGCCGCCTCGCTCACCCTGGACGGCTACCGCGACTTCTTCGGTTCGGGCGGCGGCGCGAGCCCCTGGCCCTCGCTCATCAACTCGACCGTGGCGTCGGTGGCCTCGACCCTGCTCGTGCTGCTCCTCGCACTCCCCGCCGCGTACGCGCTCTCCATCAGGCCGGTGAAGAAGTGGACGGACGTCCTGTTCTTCTTCCTGTCGACGAAGATGCTGCCCGTCGTGGCGGGCCTGCTGCCGATCTATCTCTTCGCCAAGAACACCGAGATGCTCGACAACATCTGGCTGCTCGTCATCCTCTACACGTCGATGAACCTGCCGATCGCCGTGTGGATGATGCAGTCCTTCCTCGCCGAGGTGCCGGTCGCCATCATCGAGGCCGCGCAGATCGACGGGGCGCGGCTGCCGACCATCCTCGCGCGCGTGGTGGCCCCGATCGCGCTGCCGGGGATCGCGGCGACGTCCCTGATCTGCTTCATCTTCAGCTGGAACGAACTGCTCTTCGCACGGGTGCTCACGGGCGTCGTCGCCCAGACCGCGCCCGTGTTCCTGACCGGCTTCATCACCAGCCAGGGCCTGTTCCTGGCGAAGGTGTGCGCCGCGTCGCTCGTGATCTCCCTGCCGGTGCTCGCCGCGGGGTTCGCCGCCCAGGACAAGCTGGTCCAGGGCCTGTCGTTGGGAGCCGTCAAGTGAAGGCCGCCATCATCGAGTCCGTCGGCAAGGCCGTAGTCGGCGAGGTGCCCGACCCCACCCCGGGGCCGCGCGAGGTCGTCGTCGAGGTCGCGGCGTGCGGTCTGTGCGGGACCGATCTGCACATCCTGCAGGGCGAGTTCGCGCCCACGCTGCCGGTGGTGCCGGGGCACGAGTTCGCCGGGGAGGTGGTGGGGCTCGGCCGCGAGGTCACGGAGCTCGCGGTCGGCGACCGGGTCGCCGTCGACCCCTCGCTCTACTGCTACGAGTGCCGCTACTGCCGCACCGGCCACAACAACCTCTGCGAGCGCTGGGCCGCGATCGGCGTCACCACCGCGGGCGGTGCGGCCCAGTACGCGGTGGCGCCCGTCGCCAACTGTGTGCGGCTCCCCGAGAACGTACGCACCCAGGACGCGGCCCTCATCGAGCCGCTGTCCTGCGCGGTGCGCGGCTACGACGTGCTGCGGGCCCAGCTGGGCGCCCACGTGCTGATCTACGGCTCGGGGACGATGGGCCTGATGATGCTGGAGCTCGCCAAGCGGACGGGGGCGGCGAGCGTGGACGTCGTGGACCTCAACCCGGACCGCCTCGCCACGGCACGGCAGTTGGGCGTCTCGGGGTCGGCGGCGGGCGCGGACGAGCTGGACCGGCCGCAGGGCTGGGACATCGTGGTCGACGCCACGGGGAACGCGAACGCCATCCAGGACGGCCTCGGGCGGGTCGCCAAGGCGGGGACGTTCCTGCAGTTCGGCGTGGCCGACTACGCGACCCGGGTCAGCATCGATCCGTACCGCATCTACAACCAGGAGATCACCATTACCGGGTCGATGGCGGTCCTGCACAGCTATGAGCGCGCGGCGGAGCTGTTCGCCGCGGGCGTCCTCGATCCCGATGTCTTCATCAGTGACCGGATGCCGCTGGACGAGTACCCGCAGGCACTGGATCGGTTCGCCTCCGGCGTGGGACGGAAGATCATCGTGGTCCCGTAGAGGCCTGCCCCCGGGCCTCCCGGAGGCCCCCCGAACGCGCCCCTTCCCCACCCCCGGGAAGGGGCGCTCCCCCGTGGAGTGCGCCCCTGGACACAGCGGGCGAAGAAAACCTGTCAGGTAAGGGAACGGCAAAGCCGGGACGTTCGTTACCCCGGACATGACCGCTATGACACCCGGCTCGAACATCCCTCTCACCGCCACCCGCGTGGCGGTGGACGTCGCCGCACCGGTGCGGCTCGACGTGTCGGGCCTGCTGCTCACCGCCGACGGCAAAGTGCGCTCCGACGACGACTTCATCTTCTTCAACCAGCCCGCAGGCCCCGGTGTGACGTACACGTCGGGTGGCGGCACGACCCCCGACAAGATCACGGTCGACACCAGCGCCGTGCCCGCCGGCATCGAGAAGATCGTCGTCACCGCGAGCCCGGACGCGGCCGGCCAGACCTTCCAGGGCATCGAGCCCACCGCCACCATCCGCAACGCGGACGACGGCTCCGTCCTCGCCACGTTCACGCCCCCGCAGCTCGGCGGCGAGACCGCCCTGGTGATCGTCGAGGTCTATCTGCGGAACGGCGCGTGGAAGGCGCGCGCCGTCGGCCAGGGGTACTCGAACGGCCTGGCCGGCATCGCGACGGACTTCGGTGTCTCGGTCGAGGAGCCCGCCGCCCCGGCCGCCGCAGCCGCGCCTGCGGCCCCCATGGCGCCGCCGACCGGTGCCCCGGTCCAGGGCCCGCCCCCGCCGGTCGCGGACCCCCGCCTGGCCGCGCCCGCCGCCCCGGCCGCTCCCCCGGCCCCCGCCGCCCCCGCGCCCGGCGCCGGGAAGATCAACCTGGACAAGGGCCGGGTCAGCCTCCAGAAGAACCAGACGGTGTCCCTGGTCAAGGGCGGCCGGCCGCTGCTCTCGCAGGTCAAGATGGGCCTCGGCTGGGAGCCGGCGTACGGCGGCAAGGACATCGACCTGGACGCCTCGGTCATCGCGTACGGCCCGCAGCGCAACCACGTGGACAGTTGCTACTTCGGCAAGCTGTCGATCGTGAACGGCGCGATCAAGCACTCCGGCGACAACCTCACGGGCGAGGGCGGCGGTGACGACGAGGTGATCGTCGTGGACCTGGGCCGTCTGCCGCAGGACGTGACGGGTCTCGTCTTCACGGTGAACTCGTTCTCGGGCCAGAAGTTCACGCAGGTCGCCAAGGCGTACTGCCGTCTGCTCGACGCGGCGTCGGGCGAGGAGCTGGTCCGCTTCGACCTCACGAACGCCGAGGCGCAGACGGGCGTGATGATGGCCAAACTCATCAAGCAGTTCACGGGCGAGTGGGAAATGACCGCCATGGGTGACTTCGTTAAGTCACGGACCGTGCGCGGCATGGTGAAGCCCGCGGCGCAGGCGCTCTAGCCTCCGCACGGGCCTGGGCCGGACGAGCAGGAGGCCCGTTGCAAAGCGCAGGGGCGGTCGGCGGGGAAGGGGTGAACCTTCCCGCCGGCCGCCCCTTGTCGTACATGGGGACGCGCGCGCAGGCGTACGTCAGGTCAGAGCTTCGCCAGCTTGGGATAAGGGCTCAGGAACCTTCCCTGGCGGCCTGCGAAGTCGATGACCACTGCTTCCTCGCCTTCCACTCCGACGATCCGTCCGAGTCCGTACTGGTCGTGGGAGACCCGGTCGCCCACGGCGAACTGCTCGATGGGCGGTGCGGGGGGCGGCGGAACGTTGAAAGGACTGTTCGGCAGGTGGCGTCGGGTACCGGGGGGCCTCGTCATGTTCTGAGTATGCGCCCTCCGGACCCCGGCGCACCATGCTCCGAGCTCACACGGTCCTCACATCGGCATCAAACCGACACACAATTGCAGATTCCTCGTAGCGGTACGTAGTTGTTCCGTGGCACCACGCGCACGACGCGCACATGTGTGCCCCATGGGCAGCGACCGGACCCCGGACGGTCAGAACAGGGCGCTGTAAGCGTTCAGGGCGGGCTGCCCGCCGAGGTGGGCGTACAGGACGGTCGCGTCGCGCGCGATCTCCCCCCGGTCCACAAGATCGATCATCCCGGCCATCGATTTTCCCTCGTAGACCGGGTCGGTGACCATGCCCTCCGTGCGGGCCGCGAGCCGCATCGCGTCGAGGGTCGCCTCGTCCGGGAGCCCGTAGGTGCCCGCGTGATAGCGCGCGTCCAGCTCGATGTCGGCGTCCTTCACCTCGGCCTGTACGCCGATGAGTTCGGCCGTCCCGCACGCGATCCTGGTGATCTGCTCGCGGGTGCGGCCGGGGTCGGCGGAGGCGTCTATGCCGAGGACCCGGCGAGGGCGACCGCCTTCCTCGGCGAGCGCGGCGAATCCGGCGACCATCCCCGCCTGGGTGGACCCGGTCACCGAGCAGACCACGACGGTGTCGAAGAAGACCCCCAAGTCCTGCTCCTGCTCGGCCACTTCGTACGCCCACTGCGCGAAGCCCAGGCCGCCCAGCCGGTGCTCGGAGCAGCCCGCCGGGATCGCGTACGGCTTGCCGCCCGCCTCTTCGACCTCGCGTACCGCCCGCTCCCAGCTGTCCTTGATGCCGATGCCGAATCCGGCGCGCACGAGACGGATGTCGGCGCCCGCGAGCCTGCTGATGAGGATGTTGCCGACCTTGTCATAGACGGAGTCGGGCCAGTCCACCCAACTCTCCTGGATCAGCACGCACTTGAGCCCGGCGCGGGCGGCGACGGCCGCGACCTGGCGGGTGTGGTTGGACTGGACACCGCCGATCGACACGAGGGTGTCGCAGCCCTGGGCGAGCGCGTCGGCGACCAGGTACTCCAGCTTGCGCGTCTTGTTGCCGCCGTAGGCGATGCCGGAGTTGCAGTCCTCCCTCTTGGCCCAGAGCGTGGCGCCGCCGAGGTGATGGGTGAGGCGGTCCAGGGGGTGGACGGGCGAGGGGCCGAAGAGGAGGGGGTAGCGGGCGTAGGAGTCGAGGGGTGCGGGCACGGTGGCCTCCAGCCGGGGCGGTGTCTGCGGTGTCTTCAGGGGTGGGCGAGTTCTTCCAGGACGCGCCAGATCTCCGTGGTGACGGCCGCCGCGGCTTCCGCGTCGCCGTCCGCGCACGCGTCGATCAGCCGCTCGTGCAGTGCGGCGGAACCGCAGGTCACGCCCTCGCCGAAGCGCTGCCTCTCCAGGCGGCGGATGAGCGGGGTGTAGCGGGTGATGGTGGCCGCTGCCGCGCTGTTGCCGCAGGCCGCGACGAGGACGCCATGCAGGTCGTCGTCGGCCCGCAGGGCGCCCTCCACGTCGCCGGACGTGAGGGCCGCAGCGAACCGGCGGTTGGCCTCCCGCATCGCGTGCAGGTGCGCGGGCGCCAGGCATGGCACCGCGCTGCGGGCGACGAGCTCGTGCATGGCGCGGACGACGGCCGCCGCGTCCCTGACGTCGGCCGCGTCCAGCGGCGTCACACGGGTGTGGCTCTGCGGTTTGGTCTCCAGGAGGCCTTCGTCGACGAGCCTCGCGAACGCCTCGCGGACGGGTGCGCGGGACAGGCCGAGCGACGCGGCGAGGTCGGCGTCCCGCACGATGCTGCCCGGCGGGATGTCGCCTCCGACGATCGCGTCACGGATCGATGCGTACGCCTGGTCCCTGAGGAGGGTGCGTCGCACCGGTTGCATGGCTCCCATGCACTGAAATGTTAGATACCAATTCCCGTCGCGGACAAGGGCCTTGACGCGAGCAGGAGCCTTCACGCGAGCAAGAACCTAGAACGGCCAGTTGCCGGAAGAGCCCGCCTCCACCAGCTGCACCATCCGGAAAGCCGCGTCCGAAAGGCCCCCGAACACATGGCGGTTGCCCGTGCCGGACTCGCCGTGGCCCACCCGGTAGCCCGCGAGGTTCCAGGTGTAGACCGGGATGTGCGCCGGAACCTGCTCGGTCGGGTCGCCGTGGTAGTTGTACGTCGCCTGCTCGTCGGTGATGATCAGGACGCGGTCGTGCTTCTCGTAGAAGCGGCGCACCGCCTCGGTGGTGTTCGTGCCGCCGAGCTTGCCGAAGCGCTCGAGGATCTTGAGCACCGACTCCCCCTCGCGGTACTTCACGCGGGCGCTCGTCGTGCCGAACTCGACCAGGTCCGCGTCCGCCGCCCGCAGCGCGAGCGCCGTGCCGAAGACCGCGGCGGCGTCCGCGCGGTTGAGCTGCGAGCGCTCCGAGAGCGGCGACCACATGGAGCTCGAACGATCCACCAGGATCAGCGAACGGCCGGGCAGCGCGGGCACGTTGGCCAGCGAGTGGCCGAGCGCCCGCTCCAGCGGGTACGCCCAGCGCAGCGACGGCGCGTGCTGGTACGCGGCGAGGTAGCGGAAGGGGAACTGGCGCGACTTCGCGACCTCCGCCGGGTCGGCGAGCTTCGCCGCGACGGCGCTCGCCACCTCGTCCGACACGCCTGCCGTGTCGAAGTTGCGCAGGTTGCGCACGAGCGCCATCGCGCCCATGGACGGAATGACCGCTTCCCAGGCCGCCTTGTCCATCGGCCCCTGCAGCCAGCCCGCGAGCGCCTCCCAGGTGAGGCCCGCCGCGGCGAGCCGCTCGGCCCCGCCCGCGCCGGTGACCACCGCGCGCCGCTCGGCGACCGGCACGGCCATCAGCTCGCGGTGCGCGGCCAGGACACGGGCCGACGCGGGCGGTACGGCGGTGTCGGGGTGGTGGCGGCGGTCGAGCGCGTACTGGAAGAGGTCGCCCTGCCACGGCTTGTCCGGGTCGGGCGCGGCGTGCACGAGGTTGAGGATGTCGCCGAAGCGGTAGCCCTTGGACGCCGTGTCGTACTTGAGCAGCGCCTTCTCGTTGTACAGACGGCGCACCGCGTCCGCGATGCCGCGCTTGACGGGCTTGGGGATGGTCCGGCCGTACGTCGCCGTCCAGTACCCGAGGAACTCGCCGGGCTCGTCCGGGCGGCGCAGCACGGAGGCGACGACCTGGCGGTTGGCGGGGCCGTCGGTGGCGCCGGCGTCGAGGCGCGCCTTGACGTACTCGGCGGCGCCGACGAGTGAGGCCGTGCGCATGTTGCCGTCGCCGCGCAGCCAGCCGAGCAGGCCCGCGGTCCACTCCGGGTCCTGGACGGCGAGGCGGCGCACGAGCGCGGCAAAACGGTGGTCGCGCTCGTCTCCGGTCTCGTAAAAGGTCTGCTGCGAGACGAAATTCGCCACCGCGAGCAGAAAGAGCTCGGAGTGCGCGTCGCGGAGCTGGCCCCGGCCGCCCTGGTGGGTCGGCGCGGTGCGTCCGGTCGACTTCACGACGGAAGTGACCAGTGCCTTCGCGGACTTGGTATTGAAGCGTGCCATGTGAATTCCCCCGAATTCCGGAAACTCCGTATGACTTTAGGAGAGGGAACTCGGGGGGCGCCAAAGGTTTTCGCCGGGCGCTTTCCACGAACCGTCGGTGGATCGCCGCTGGACCCGTCAGTGGCGCTGGCGGCGCCACGGGCCGGTGATCGCCAGCATGATGCCGGGGGTCTGGATGTTGGCGTAGAGCGTCTTGCCGTCGGGCGAGAACGTGACGCCGGTGAACTCACTGTAGGAGGGGTCCTCGGTGGTGCCCCCATTGAGTTCGTTGCGTGCGATCGGGTACGTGCGGCCCCGGTCGGTCGCCCCGAAGAGGTGCTGGATGCCCTCGCCGTCCTCGGCGATGACCAGGCCGCCGTACGGGGAGACCGTGATGTTGTCCGGGCCGTCGAAGGCGCCGTCCTTCGCCGGGTCGGGGTTCACGCCGAGCAGGACCTTCAGGGTGAGGGTGCGGCGCGACGGGTTGTAGAACCACACCTGTCCGTCGTGCGGGACGGGGCTCTCGCCGCGGGCGAACGAGGCGACGATGTAGACGCCGCCGTCACCCCACCACATGCCTTCGAGCTTGCGGGCGCGGGTGACGTCGCCGTCGGCGAACTGCTTGCGCACCGAGACCGTGCGGGCGTCGCGGTCCGGGACCTCGACCCAGTCCACGCCGTAGACGGTGCCGGTCTTCGTGGCGCGGGACAGGTCGTCCACGAAACGGCCGCCGGAGTCGTAGCACTTGGGGGCCTTCAGGACACCCGCGTCGTCGGCCAGGGTGCGCAGCCTGCCGCGGCCGTGGTGGAAGCCGTGCGGCGGGGTCCAGCGGTAGAGCAGACCGTTGGGCCCGGAGGCGTCCTCGGTGAGGTAGAGGTGGCCGCGCTTGGGGTCGACGACGACGGCCTCGTGGGCGTAGCGGCCGAGGGCCTTGATCGGCTTGGGGGCGCGGTTGGCCCGCTTATCGAGGGGGTCGACCTCGAAGACGTAGCCGTGGTCCTTGGTCATGCCGTTCTGGCCGGCCTTGTCCTCGGTCTCCTCGCAGGTCAGCCAGGTGCCCCAAGGAGTGCTGCCGCCCGCGCAGTTGGTGGCGGTGCCCGCGATGCCGACCCACTCGGCGACGTGTCCGTCGCGGCGGACCTCGACGACGGTGCAGCCGCCGGACGCGGCCGGGTCGTAGACGAGGCCGTCGGTCAGCGGGACGGGGTGCGGCCACTTGGAGCGGGGGCCGCTCAGCTCGTGGTTGTTGACGAGGAGCGTCGCGCCGCGCGGGCCCTCGAAGGTGGCCGTGCCGTCGTGGTTGGAGGGCGTGAACTCGCCGGTCTCCAGCTTGGTCCTGCCGCTGTGGGTGAGGACGCGGTACGAGAATCCGGCGGGCAGCGCGAGCAGGCCCTTCGGGTCGGGGAGCAGCGGCCCGTAGCCGGGGGCGCCGTCGTGGCCGTCGACTCCGTCCTGGGTCGTCTCCTCCGCGGCGAGCGCGCCGGGCGCGGTGGCGAGCGCGCCGACGCTGCCGGCCAGCGCGACCCCCGCGCCGGTGATCGCGGAGCGTCTGGCGAAGTCCCTGCGGGTGAGCGGCATGATGTCTCCTGAGGCGCGTACGGGCGGGCTACGGGCTGACGGTGCACGTGCTGCGACTCTCGGCCTGCGTACTTCCTGTTTCGGCCGGGCTGCTGTCGGCGTCACGTTCCCGCTCACGTATAAACGGCGGTTGAACGCTGTCCGACATCAAGGGGCCACCTTCCATGAACCTGCCTGCCACCGGCCGTCGTGTACTGATCAGCGGAGCCTCCCGAGGTCTGGGCAGAGCCCTCGCGCAGGCCTTCGCGGCGAACGGCGACCGCGTCGCGGTGCACTACGGCTCCCGCGAGGACGAGGCGCGCGCGACCCTCGCGTCCCTGGCGGGCGACGGCCATGTGCTGGTGGGCGGGGACCTGTCCGATCCGGCGGGCGCGGCGGATGTCGCGGGGCGGGCCGCCGCGGCGCTCGGCGGTCTGGACGTCCTGGTCAACAACGCCGCCGTGAACCTGCCGCATCCCCTCGCCGACACGTCGTACGAGGACTGGGCGGCGCTCTGGCAGCAACATGTGTCGGTGAACCTGCTTGCCACGGCGAACCTCAGCCACCTGGCGGCCCGCCGGATGATCGACCAGGGCACGGGTGGCCGGATCGTGAACGTCGGCTCGCGCGGCGCGTTCCGCGGGGAGCCCGACCACCCGGCGTACGGGGCGACCAAGGCGGCCGTGCACGCGCTCGGCCAGTCCCTCGCGGTGTCGCTCGCGCCGTACGGGATCGCGGTGGCGTCGGTGGCGCCCGGGTTCTTCGCGACCGAGCGGGTCGCGCACCGGCTCAGCGGCGACGAGGGCGCGGCGATCCGCGCGCAGAGCCCCTTCGGGCGGGCGGGCACGGCCGAGGAGATCGCCGCGGCGGTGCTGTGGCTCGCCTCGCCGGTCGCGGAGTGGGCGTCCGGCACGGTCCTTGACCTCAACGGCGCTTCACACCTGCGTACGTGAAAGGGAAACGACGCACGTGGGCCACTGGTGGGAAGAATCTTCGTAGACAAGGTCAACAGGAACGGATCACCCGTAAAGCCAAGATTTCGTGCAGAACGCCTTGACCCGCCCTCCACACGGCAATAGACATCACCTACGTGCATCACCCGTAGGGGGAGGCGAGCCGCGTGGACGCACAGCAGGCACGCAGTCTCCATGAGGACCGGCTGATGAAGCTGGCCAATGTCACCGGTGTCGGCACCGGGAGGGACGAGAACTCGGGTACGGACGTGATCGTCGTCTTCGTCACCCGCAAAGTTCCCCGTGACCGGCTCCGTGACGAAGACGTGGTTCCGGCGGTGCTCGAAGGCGTCCCCGTGCGCGTACTCGCGATCGGCGGCGTCGACGCCCAGACCCAGGCCTAGGACAAGGCCAAGGACAGAGCACGGACCGGAACTCCGACCCCGCAATGAAGGCGAAGAGGTGGTCTGGCGTGAGCCAGCCCGAATTGATGCGAGGACCCACCGGCGGTCAGCTCAGTGACAGCTCCCGCCAGCAGGCGACATCCGACTTCCTGCGGCCCCAGTCGCCGCTTGCCAACGTCGTCGGCTTCGGCCACGGCGTGAAGTGGACCGAGGGACAGCCCACCGGCGAACCGGCCGTCATCGTGTTCGTCACCCAGAAGGTCCCGGAGTCCATGCTCCCGGAGCGGGACGTCGTCCCGCGCCAGATGGACGACGGCACCCCCACCGACATCGTCGCGGTCGGCCATGTCGCCGCGCAGCGGCAGCAGCGCCAGTCCTCCCGCGCCGATGACCGCTCATCGGCGGCGTACGGCCCCGACGGCAGCGTGAGCGAGCAGCTCGCGGGCCTGTCGCAGCCCCAGCTCCAAGAGCGCGGCGGGCTCGGCGCGTTCGAGCCGCAGCTCCTCAAGCGCCGTATGCGCCCGTGCCCCTCCGGCGCCTCGGTCGGCAACGTACGCGTGACGGCCGGCACGCTCGGCAGCGTGGTCTACGACTTCCTGCCCGGCGCCGCCGTCGACCCGCCGGGCCCCGGCCTCGGCGTACCGGCGAAGTTCTACGTCCTCTCCAACAACCACGTGCTGGCCGACTCCAACCGCGCGCAGCTCGGCAGCGCGATCGTGCAGCCGGGCGTCTTCGACGGCGGCCAGGACCCGGCCGACCGCATCGCGACGCTGGAACGCTTCATCACGATCCAGTTCGCCCCGCAGATCCCGCTGGAGCGTCACAACAACGTCGTCGACGCGGCGCTCGGCACCGTCGACTTCCAGGACGCGACCCGTGAGACGTACTTCAGTGGTGCGCCGCGCGCCTGGCGCCGCAAGGCGAACGTCGCGGTCGGCGACCAGGTGAAGAAGACCGGCCGTACGACCAACATCTCCTTCGGCCGGATCATCGCGGTCGACGCCACCATCGACGTCAACTACGGCACGGCGGGCACGGCCCGCTTCAAGGACCAGATCCTGACGACGAACATCTCGGCGGGCGGCGACTCGGGGTCCCTGGTGACCTCGCTCGACAACGTCGCGCTGGGGCTGCTGTTCGCCGGATCGTCCACCGTGACGGTGCTCAACCACATCGAGAACGTCCGCGCGCTGCTGCGGGTCGAGGTCTCCGAGCAGCTGGCCTGACCGGCCTCACCCCGAGAGGAGGGCTTCATGACCACTCAGTCACGCAAGCAGAAGGGCCAGGCCCGCGCGGAGCACCGCTTCCACAACCCGCAGGGCGCCGAGGTCAAGACGCGCGACGAGGCATTCGCCGCGCCCCAGGACGTGTCCGCCGAGGCGGTCTCCACCACCTGCAAGCTGGAGCTGCACAACGGCGCGATCACGTTCGCCATCGAGGTGAAGTACAACCCCAACACCCACCCGCACGTGGTGACCGGCGGCCAGATCACCTCCGGCATCTGCGGCGCCCCCTGGGACATCACGGGCGGCTTCGTGGGCGACACGATCCGCCTGGACGCCAAGCGCACGGGACAGGGCTCCTGCGCCAACACGATCACGATCGTCGGCGAGTACCAGAACCCTCCGGCGTACCGGGGGACGTACGGCTTCGACGGCGCGACATCGTCCTTCAAGCACACGACGAAGTACGAGTGCTGAGCTGACACCACTACCGGGCGGGCCGGGAGCTCCGGCCCGCCCGGTACGGCTCCGTGCTCGTCACATCCCTTGCTGCGACCGGGCCTTGAACGCCGCCTTCCGCGCTTCCTTCGCCACCTTCTTGTCGGGGTGCAGCCGCCCCATCGCCTCCAGGACGTCCGCGGTGGCGGGGTGTTCGACCCGCCAGGCCGCGGCGAAGAACCCGCTGTGCTGCTCGGAGAGACCCTCCACGAGACCCTGCAGCTCGTCCGAGTTGCCCTCGGCGGCGAGCTGCGCGGCGATCGTGTCGATGGTCAGCCAGAAGACCAGCTCCTCGGACGGCGCGGGCACGTCGGACGCCCCGTGCTCGGCCAGCCACACCCGGGCGAGTCCGCCGAGTTCGGCGTCGTCGAGGACCTCCCGCAGGGCGGGCTCCGCCTCGCGGCCCACCAGCGAGAGCGCCTGCTGGCACCGCAGCCGCCTGAGCGGTGCCCCATCGTCGCCGCCCCGCGCCGCGGCCAGCAACTCCCGTGCCGCGTCCAGCGGTTCGTGCCGGGCGAGCCACTGCTCGATCTCGGCCTGCGCCGCGGCCTGCGGGAAACCGGCCGTCCCTTCGAGCAGCGCGTCGGCGCCCTTGCCCGCGAGATCGCCCACCGCGGGGGCGTCCACACCGGCCTCCAGCATCCGCGCCCGGATGCCGTACACACCGAGCGGGGTCAGCTTGACCATCCCGTACCGCGAGACGTCCTCGTCGTCGTCCGGCAGCGGGGCGTCGGCCTCGTCGATGTCCACCATGAGGGCCTCGTCGACCGGCTGGTACTCGACGAGTCCGAGCGGCTCGAAGAGCCGGAACTGGTCGTCGAGTTTCATCATCGCGTCCGACACCTGCTCCAGGATGTCGTCCGTCGGCTCCCCCATGTCGTCCGGCACGATCATCGACGCGGCGAGCGCGGGCAGCGGCACCGGGGCGTCCTCCGCCCCGGTGTCCCCCGCGGTGAGCAGGTACAGGTTGCCGAGCACGCCGTCCAGGAAGTCCGCCTCCGCCTGCGGGTCCCAGCCGAGCTCCTCGAAGTCGATCTCGCCGTTCTCCTCCAGGACGTCGAGGAGGTTGTCCATGTCCGGAACGGTCGCGTCCGAGTACACGGTATCCAGGGCGCCGAGCCAGACGCCCAGGATGTCCTGCGGGCTGCCGGAGGTGAGCGCGGCGAGGTCCTCGCCCGCGGTCACCGTGCCCGGCGCGTCCTCACCCTCCGACTCGTCCGCGTCGGTCACGTCCACCAGGCCGGTGTCGACCGCCACGCGCCAGGCCTCGCTCGCGTACGCGGCGGCGTCCGGGTCGGCCGCCGCGAGCCCGAGCTCGGCCGCGGCGGCCGGCAGCTGCTCGTCGACGAGCTCACCGCCCGCCCCGACGCGCGTCTCGGGGCCCGCCCAGCGTGCGAGGCGCACGGCACGGGAGAGCAGCGGCGTGGCGAGCGCGGCCCGCGCGAGTTCCGCTTCGGAGTGCAGCAGCACCGGCGGCAGGGTGGCGGGACTTACGGACATCGGCTGGTTCTCCTCCGAAGGATGGGGCGTCCCCTGGTCGAGCGATGTCGAGCACCCGGGGAAAGGTCGGCAGGACCAAAGCCTAGACGGATTTGGACCCATGCCGCCCGGTTCATGTCCCTGTCAGAAGACATACACGGTGAGAACACCCGCGGAACCTTGACAACTCCCCTGGCCACGCAAGAGATTGACGCGCGTAGAACGCCGAGTGCCCGCCGGCCCCTCAGGGCCGGCCCGCTTCAGGTCCGCCCCTCACCCTCACCCTCCCGGAGTCCTTGCATGCCGCACATATCCCGTGCCACCCGGCCCGCCGTGAGATCCGCCGCCGTCTCCGCCGTCGTGGCGACCGCCCTCGCGGCCGGTCTGCTCGCCGTGAGCTCCTCGTCCGCGTCCGCCGCCGAGGTGCGCGTCCACGACATCCAGGGCACCACCCGTCTCTCGCCCCTCGCGGGACAGCAGGTCACGGACGTGACGGGCATCGTGACCGGCGTCCGCTCGTACGGCTCGAAGGGCTTCTGGATCCAGGACCCGAAGGCCGACTCCGACCCCTCGACCAGCGAGGGCATCTTCGTCTACACCGGCTCCGCCGCCCTGACCGTGAAGGCCGGTGACGCGGTCCGCGTCTCCGGGACGGTCGGCGAGTACGTTCCAGGCGGTGAGGCCTCCGGCAACCAGTCCCTGACCCAGCTCACCAAGCCGACGGTCACGGTCGAGTCGTCCGGCAACGCGGTGCCCGCGCCCGTCACGGTCAACGCCAAGGCGGTGCCTTCCGCGTACGCGCCCGACGGCGACCCCGCGAACGGCGGCAGCATCAACGCCCTGCCCCTGAAGCCCCGCTCGTACGCCCTGGACCTGTACGAGTCCCTGGAGGGCATGAACGTACGCGTCGGCACCTCGCGCGTGGTCGGCGCCACGGATCCGTACTCGGAGCTGTGGATCACCGTGAAGCCGCACGAGAACCCGAACCGGCGCGGCGGCACGGTCTACAAGTCCTACGACGACCAGAACACCGGACGCCTGCAGATCCAGCAGCTGGCCCCGGTCTCCGAGCAGCCCTTCCCGAAGGCGAACGTCGGCGACACGCTGTCCGGTGGCGCCGAAGGCCCCCTGGACTTCAACCAGTTCGGCGGTTACACGCTGGTCGCGCGGACGCTGGGCAAGGTCACGGACGAGGGTCTCGTACGGGAGAAGACGCGGCGCCAGACCAAGAGGGAGCTCGCTGTCGCGACGTACAACGTCGAGAACCTCGATCCCGGTGACCCGCAGACGAAGTTCGACGCGCTTGCCGGGGCCGTCGTCTCGAACCTCGCCTCGCCCGACATCCTCGCCCTGGAGGAGATCCAGGACGACAACGGCGCGAAGAACGACGGGACCGTCTCGGCGGAGGCGACCCTGAAGAAGTTCACGGACGCGATCGTCGCCGCGGGCGGGCCCCAGTACGCGTGGCGGTCCATCGACCCGGAGAACAACAAGGACGGCGGGGAGCCGGGCGGCAACATCCGCCAGGTCTTCCTCTTCAACCCCGAGCGGGTCTCCTTCACGGACCGCGGCCACGGGGACGCGACGACGGGCACGGGTGTCGTACGTTCCTCCGGTGGGCGCGCCGCGCTGACGCTCTCCCCGGGGCGCGTCGACCCCGCGAACACGGCGTGGGCGGACAGCCGCAAGCCGCTGGCCGGAGAGTTCGGCTTCCGGGGGCGCAGTGTGGTCGTGGTCGCCAACCACTTCGGTTCGAAGGGCGGCGACGAGGGGCTCACGTCACGGCACCAGCCGCCGGTGCGGTCCTCGGAGGCCAAGCGGCTCCGGCAGGCGCAGGCCGTGAACGCCTTCGTGCGGGACGTGCGGAAGGTGCAGAAGAGCGCGGACGTGGTCGTCGTGGGGGACGTGAACGACTTTGAGTTCTCGGCGACGACGACCGCCCTGGAGGCGGGCGGCGCACTGAAGTCCGCCGTCAAGTCCCTGCCGCGGTCCGAGCGTTACTCGTACGTCTACCAGGGGAACACCCAGGTCCTCGACCAGATCCTGACCAGCCCCGGGGTGGGCGGCGCAGGCGACTTCTCGTACGACAGCGTGCACATCAACGCGGAGTTCGCCGAGCAGAACAGCGATCACGACCCGCAGGTGCTGCGGTTCCGGCCGTAGGCCAGTGCCGTGAGTGACTGCTGTCCGGCTGCGCTCCCTCGTCACGCGTAGAGCCGGAGCAGCCAGTCCCGCCAGGCCATTTCGGTGCCCTTGGCGTCCGCCTGCGGCGCGAAGTCGTGGATGCTGATGCTCACGGGGGCACCGAAGTGGTTGCGGCCGAAGAAGCGGTAGAGCGCGGTGTCCGTGCGCAGGCCGATGAAGTGCCTGCTGCGGAAGTCGACCATCGCGTCGAGGTCTCCGCCCGGGGCGTCCACGCGCACCCGGGCCCCTTCCGCCGCGTCGTCGGGGAGACCCAGGCGGCGGCCCAGCCTGGCGAAGGCTCCCGGGGCGGTGGAGGGGGCGGGGCCGTCGAGGGCGGTGAACGTGACGGGCAGGCCCGTGAAGTACGTCAGGTACTGGCACAGGGTGTGCAGGTAGAAGTCGGTGTGCTTGGCGGCCTCTTCGTACTGGCTGTCCCAGGCGCCGGTGAAGATGCCGCTGTGCACGTAGCGGACCCAGGAGCGGCGGCCGCCGTCGCGGGGCTCGATGGTGCGGTCGAGCAGGTTGAGCTTCTGGCCCGGCGGAAGGCCCGTGGGGTCGTCGGCGCGGTCGGTGAGGCGGTGCGGCGGCTCCCAGTGGGTGACGATGCCGCCGAACGGAGCGGCGCCGCCCTCGCGGGGCTCGTACTCCACCAGGGGCCACAGCCAGCAGCCGGTGCCGGTGGTGAACGCGTCCCAGACCTCGGCAGGAGAGGCGTCGACCTCGAACTCCCGCGCTATCTCGAACTCCTTGCCCGCGATCATGGCGGCTCCCCCCGACGTTCCCGCATCGCTTCAACGTCCCACCGTCAACCATTCCCGTCCAGGGGGATGGTGCTGCCGGGGAAAGTATGTGCAATGTGGGGGAAATCGCCACTACTTGAGTACTTGAGCGTACGGGTTCCGGAAGTCTGCGCGGCTCGACCTACTGTGGCTCGATCCCGACGGCCAGGCGGTACCTGCCCTCCTCGGGCAGCCCGTCCCCGCTCTCCCACTCCTCGTAGCGGATGACCCGCTCACCGTCCGTCGTCACGTGGAAGTGGACGGAGATCAGGCCCGGCGCCCCCTCCGGCGGCCCTGCCTCCCCCTCGGTGATCACGATCGCCCCGGCCACCCGGTCGTCACCGGCCGCCCGCGCCGTCCCGTCCCGCAGCCGCGTCTTGTGCAGCCCCAGCCGTTCGATGCCCGGCACCGCCTCGTCGATCTCGGCGTTCCGCTCGTCCCTGCCGTGGGCGAAGAAGTCCCGGTACGCCCCCTCGTTCCGCCAGTGCGAGCGGTGCGCCAGCGTCGAGCCGTCCGCACCGGCGTACACGGTGTACGAGAGGAGGCCCTCGTGCGGCCACGGCCTGCTCCCCCAGGCACCGGCGATCGCCTCGGCCGCCGCCCGCTGCCGCTCCGGCGTGCCCGTGCTCCACGTGCTGAGGAAGACGAGCCCGCCGTCCGCGACAGCCGGGTCGGGGAGGGTGGTGGTGTCGGTGTGAGCCTTCATGGCCTGCTCCTTCAGTGTGTGGGGGTGGCGCTGCGCCCGCCCCACGGACACACTGCGACCTCAAGTTCGCTTGAGGTCAAGCCCGTTCAGACCTCGCGGTTCTCGCGGTCGTCGCAGCCCTCGCAGCCCTCGCGGTCAGGCCCGTTCGGGAGCGGCCACCGGGGTGAGGTCCGGCCGCTTCGCCTCGCGGCCGTCGCCCGAGGAACGGCCCCTGACGCGCCGCCACACCCACGGGCCCAGGAACCCCGCGAACCACGCCGTCTCCGCCGCCACCGCCCGCGGCGCGGACACCGGAGGTGCCGGGGGCAGCAGCGGCCGCACCCAGCCCTCGTGGCCGGGCACGCCCAGCGCGTCCGCCATGCCCGCCGCGATCCTGGCGTGCCCCAGCGGACTCGCGTGCAGTCGGTCGGTGCTCCACAGCCGGGGGTCCGTGGTGACCCGGTGCGGGAACGTGTCCAGGACGACGACCCCGTGGCGGTCCGCCGCCGCGCGGATGCGGGCGTTCAGGTCGAGGACACGGGGCAGTGCCCTGCGCGCGAGTGGCGAGATCCGTCCGATGTCCGGGAACGTCACCGTGGCGACCCGCGCACCCGCCGCGGTCAGCTCGGTGAACATGTCCTCGATGTCACGGGCCACCTGGGCCGCGTCGAAGCCGGGGCGCACCAGATCGTTCATGCCCGCCATGACCGTGACCAGGTCCGGGCGCAGCGCGAGGGCCGGGGCGAGCTGCTCCCCCTTGATGCGGGCCGTCAGCCTGCCCCGTACCGCGAGGTTCGCGTAGCCGAACTCCGGGTCCCCCTCGGCCAGGATCTCGGCGAGCCGGTCGGCCCAGCCGCGGTAGCCGTGAGCCTCGTCGCCGTCACCGACCCCTTCCGTCTGGCTGTCGCCGATCGCGACATAGCGTGCGTACGAATGCGTCGTCATGGCCAGAGCCTCCCCCCGGAGTCAGCGCACGTCAACGCGGTACCGGCCGCCGGCCCCCCCGCTACTCAGAGGAGGTGGCCCCCGCCGTCCACCAGGAGGATCTCGCCGGTGATGTACGAGGCGTTCACCAGGTCGAAGACCGCCTCCGCGATGTCCTGCGGCCTGCCCACGCGGCGCAGCGGAAGCCGGGCCGCCGCGGCCTCCATCGCGGCCTCGATGCCCTCCACGCCGTCGAACCACGGGGTGTCGATCATGCCGGGCGCGACCGCGTTGACCCGTACGTCCGGGCCGAGCGTCTTGGCGAGCAGCTTCGTCATGTGGTTCACGGCGGCCTTGCTCACCGAGTACGGGATGGAGCTGCCGCCGGGGCGCACTCCCGCCTGGGAGGAGATGGTGACGACGCTGCCCGTGCCACTCGCCCTGAGGTGCGGCACGGCGGCCGTGATCGTCTGCCATACGCCGATGACGTTGATGTCGTACAGCTCGCGCCAGACCTGGGGGCTCGCGGACTCGAAGTCGTCGTGGGCGATGAAGCGCGTGGCCCCGGCGCAGTTGACCAGGATGTCCAGGCGTCCGTACGCGTCGACCGCGGACCGGACCAGGCGCTTGGCGTCGTCCTCGTCGGCGACGTTCGCCCGGACGTAGAGGGCGTCGGGGAGTTCGGCGGCCAGTTTCTCGCCCGCCTCGACGGAGCGGGCGGAGTTGAGCACCACCCGGATTCCGGCCGCGGCGAGACGCCTGGCCACCTCCGCGCCGATGCCCGACGACGAACCCGTCACCAGGGCCACGCGGGTCTCTTCTACTGCCTCGGCCGCCTCGGTCGTCTTGCCCGTCCCAGTCGTCCCGGTCGGGCTTTCGTTCTTGTTCATCAAGCCTCATGCCTTTGTCATGTCGGCCTGTCGCACCCGGCTCCGATCATGCCAGACGGGCGGCACTAGCTCTTCCCGTCCCCCGCCAGGCGCGCCAACTCCCCCTGGAACAGATCGAGCCGGGCCTGGAGCAGCGCCGCCTCCGCGAGCAGCTCGGGCACCCCCATGGCCTCCGAAGGCGTCCCCGGTACGGAATCGGGGCGCGCCCCGGTGACCGTGAGGCCTTCTCCGGCGAGGCGGGCGAACTCCGCGAGCCGCAGCGACGCACGCCTGCCCGCGCAGGCACCGCACGCTCCCTCGACCACCCGCCACCCGGGCCTGCCCCAGCCCGCGTCCGCCAGGACCACTGCCCTCGCACCGCAGCGGCAGGGCCGCACCGTCACGGCCCGCACCCGCTGCCGCGCGTACCGGAAGCCGCGCTCGAAGCGGATGTACGCGCCGAGCACCGTCACCTGGAGGAGCGCCGCCCCGCGATGCTCCGCGGTGCACAGGAACGCCTCCGCCGCGGCACGTTCGTGGACGCAGTGGAAGCCGCAGTCGCAGCGGCGGTGCGGTGCCGCGTGCCGCCGGCCGTAGACGCAGTGGGCCTCGTCCAGCACGCCGTAGGGCAGGGCGGCGCCCAGGGAGACGCCGGTGAACCCTGCCCTCGCGCCGTCCTGGGACAGCGCGAGGCGGGCGATCTTGTATCCGGTCGGCGGCTCCTTCGGGCGTTCCGCGGGGAGCCGCAGCCTCATCGCGCCGCCGGAGCCTCGGCCGCCAACTCCTCGGCCACCGCGTTCTGTTCGGGCTCCGGATCCGCGTGCTCACGTGCTTCCTGCCGCGGCTGCTCCCGCGGGTCTTCCTCGGCGATCCCGGTGGCGAGTGCTTTGCCCAGCCTCATGACGCCTCCTGTGGCCGGCGGCCCTGCGGCCGTCCGTCGACTACCGTCCGGCCCATGGTGGCCCATACGGGGGCGAGTTGGCACTAGGGGGTGTGCCGCCGGACCCGGGAGCCAGTGGGTCGGGGGCGTCCTGACGCGTGCGGTAGCCGTCCTGGAAGACGATGGTGTAGACATCGTCACCCAGAGCCAGACGAGCCTGCTCCTCGCAGGTCCGCCGGGTGGCGATCCATTCGGCGACTCCGATCCGCGGTGCGCCGAGGGTGTCCCACAACTGCTGTGCGAGGCCGAGCAGATGGGCGGTCCGCCGGGCGTCGCCGTCCGCGGCCGCGGCCGCGCCGAGGACATCCAGGGCGACGGCCATCCCGAGCGAGTCGTCGAGGCGCCGCTTGGCGTCCCACGAGGCCCTGCCGTGTTCGAACGCGGCCTGTACCCGGCCGCGGGCCAGCTCGGCGCGTGCGCACATGTAGTCGGCGAAGGCACGCGACCACTGCTCGCTGTGCCGGTCGCAGTCGGCCCGGATGGGCGTCCATCGGTGGGTGCCCCGCCGCTCCTGGGGTGCGAGTCGGCACAAGGGGCCGCTGCCTCCCTGGTCGGCACCTCGGCGGCCACCTCGTAGCATTCCTGTGAAACATCTCGTAGCAGAATTAAGTGGAGCTTCAGCGTCGGTGTGCCGACACTGCCTCCATGGCCTCTCCCTCATCACCGCATCCCCCCTTCGGCCGCGCCCTCTGCGCGATGGTCACGCCCTTCACGGACGACGGGCTGCTCGACCTGGACGGCGCCCAGCTGCTCGCCGAGCGCCTGGTGGCCGACGGCTGCGACGGGCTCGTGCTCTCGGGCACCACCGGCGAGTCCCCCACCACGTCCGACAGCGAGAAGGCCGCGCTGGTGCGGGCCGTCGCCGAGGCGGTCGGCGACCGGGCATCGATCGTCGCGGGGGTCGGCAGCTTCGCCACCCGGCACACCGTCGAGATGGCGCTGCAGGCCGAAAAGGCGGGCGCCGACGCCCTGTTGGTGGTCACGCCCTACTACAGCAAGCCGCCGCAGGACGCCGTCGAGGCGCACTTCCTGGAGGTCGCCGACGCGTCGGGGCTCCCGCTCGCGCTCTACGACATCCCCGGGCGCACGGGCACCCGCATCGAGCCGGAGACGATGCTGCGGCTCGCGGAGCATCCGCGGATCGTCGCCGTGAAGGACTGCGCGTACGACCTGATGGGCACCCAGAAGGTCCTGTCCCGGTCGGACTTGGCGTACTACGCCGGCTGCGACGAGCTCATCCTGGCGCTGTACGCGGTGGGCGGCGCGGGATACATCAGCACGGTGGCCAACGTCGTACCCCGTCAACTCCGTTCCATCATCGACGCGTTCGACGCGGGCGAGACGACTCAGGCCCAACGGCTCCAGCAACAGGCCATGGAACTGATCGAGTTGATGATGGGCGCGGGACTGCCGGGCACGGTCACCTCCAAGGCGCTGCTCGGCGCGCTCGGACTGCCCGGCGGCCCGGTCCGCGCACCGCTGCGGCCCGCCGGGCCCGAGGCGGCCGACGGGCTGCTCGCCGCCTACGAGAGGTTCAGCCCGCGGCGGGGAAGCCCCCTGCCTTCGTCCACACGAGCGTGTCGGAGCCTCGGCTGAACGTGGCCTTCTTTCCCCCGGGGGCGACGGCGATCTTCTCCCAGCCGTCGAAGTTCTTGGTGAGGTGCGTGGCCCACTTGGTCAGCGGGCCCGTGGCGACCGCGGCGACCGACTCGGTCGGCGGCTCACCGTCGGCGCAGTACACCCCGAAGTCCCCGAAGGCCGCCACCGTCCCGTCCTTGGCCTTGAGCGTGATGCCCTGACAGGCGTCGGTCTTCGTCTTGTGGACCACGGCCGACTTGGACCAGCCCTTGGCCTTGGGGCTGTAGTCCTGCACGAGGAGCCCCTTGCCCTTCATGTAGTGCATCGCCACGCGCCGCCCGTCGGCGAGCTTGACCTGCGCGTTGAACGGGCTGGGGCTGCCGCTCCAGGGGATGTCGCTCTTCTGCAGGGGATAGCCGTGGTCACCGGTGGAGATCCGGCTCGCCCCGTGCGCGGCCCCGGCTCCCGCGCCCACGCTCTGACCGCACCCGGCCACCAGCGCGAGAACCACCGTTCCGCTCAGGGCCAGCGCCCTGACACCCACTCGCTGCATATCGCTCTCCTGTCGTCCGGCGCGACGCGCGCCCCCGTGGGAGGGCAGCTTACGCAACAGCGCCCCCCGGAAGACCGGAGGGCGCTCTTCACTGAAGCGGTGATGCTCAGTTGTGGCTGTGCAGCACGTCGTTCAGGCCGCCCCACACCGCGTTGTTCGGGCGGGCCTCGACGGCGCCGGTGACCGAGTTGCGGCGGAAGAGGATGTTCGAGGCGCCGGAGAGCTCGCGGGCCTTGACGATCTGCCCGTCGGGCATGGTCACGCGGGACCCGGCGGTGACGTAGAGACCGGCCTCGACGACGCACTCGTCGCCCAGCGCGATGCCGACGCCAGCCTCGGCGCCGATCAGGCAGCGCTCGCCGATGACGATGCGGACGTTGCCGCCGCCGGAAAGGGTGCCCATCGTGGAGGCGCCGCCACCGATGTCGGAGCCGTCACCGACGACGACACCGGCGGAGATGCGGCCCTCGACCATGGAGGTGCCGAGCGTGCCCGCGTTGAAGTTCACGAAGCCCTCGTGCATGACGGTCGTGCCCTCGGCGAGGTGCGCGCCGAGCCGCACCCGGTCGGCGTCGGCGATGCGGACGCCCTTCGGGGCGACGTAGTCCGTCATGCGCGGGAACTTGTCGATGGAGGTCACGGCGAGGTGCAGGCCCTCGGCGCGGGCGTTGAGCCGTACCTTCTCGACGTCGTCGACGGCGACCGGGCCGAGCGAGGTCCAGGCGACGTTGGCGAGGAAGGCGAACTGGCCGTCGAGGTTCACGCCGTGCGGCTTGACCAGGCGGTGCGAGAGCAGGTGCAGACGCAGGTAGACGTCGTGGGCGTCCAGCGGCTTGTCGTCGATGGACGCGATGACCGTACGTACGGCGATGATCTCCACGCCACGGCGGGCGTCCCGGCCGATGGCCTTGGCGGCGCCCTCGCCGAGCAGCTGCACGGCACGCTCGGCGGTGAGCCGCTCGGTGCCCGAGGGGCCCGCTTCGGCGACGAGCTCGGGCGCGGGGAACCAGGTGTCGAGAACGGTGCCGTCGGTGGTGACGGTGGCGAGGCCTGCGGCGACGGCGCCGGTGGGGCGGGAAGCGTTCGTGTCGGTCATGGGGAAAACCTAACCGGCGGCGCGCCGCGCGGGCGAACCGGTCTCAGCCTCCGGGCCACCCGTCCGCCTGCGCCGCGTGTCCCGGGAGCGCCCTCGGCGGTCAGCCGCCCGACGGAACGAGCCGGTGGAACACCTCGCGCGCGTACGCCTCGTCGTACCGCACGCCCGTGAGCAGCACCTGCAGGCAGATTCCGTCCACGAGCGCGACGAGCGCCTGTGCGGTGACGGGGTCGGTGCGCCGCCGCAGGACCACGGCGAGCGCCTCCCCGCACTCGGCGGCGACGGGCTGCAGCGCGGGCTTGCGCAGGGCGGCCAGATAGAGCTCGTACTCCAGCTCGAGCTCCGTGCGGTCCCCTGCGAGCCACTGGCCGAGCAGCCCGGCGAGCTCACCGGCGAGATCGACCCTCGGGTCCTCGAACGCGCCGCTCGCGGTGACCGCCTTGGCGAATCCTTCGTTGGCCTGCCGCATCGCGGCCACCAGCAGATCGTCGAGCGTCTTGAAGTGGTAGGTGGTCGAACCGAGCGGCACATCGGCCTCCGCGGCGACCGAGCGGTGGCTGAGCCCGCCAATTCCCTTGTCCCCCACCACCCGGATCGCGGCGTCGATGATCCGCTGGCGCCGCTCGGGGTCGTAGCGCCGGGCCATCAGTGCGCTCCGCCGAGGTTGAGCAGGACGACACCCGCGATCACGAGGGCGATCCCGGCGATCTTGGCGAGGCCGGCCGACTCGCCCATGAAGACCATCCCGATGGCCGCGACCGCGGCGGTGCCGATCCCCGCCCAGATCGCGTACGCGGTTCCGACGGACAGCGTCTTCAGGGTCTGCGCGAGCAGCGTGAACGCGATCAGATAGCCCACGACGGTGATCAGCGAGGGCCAGAGCCTGCTGAACCCCTCGCTGTACTTCATGGCCGTCGTCCCGGCCACCTCCGCGATGATCGCCCCGGCGAGCAGTCCGTATCCCATGCGTACGAGTGTACATATCGTTGTGTACGGGCGTACGCAAACGCGGGTGTTCCCACCGGTTAGGGTGACGCGATCGCTGTGGGGGGGCCACAGAGGCGCAAGAGACGACGGAGCACGAAAGCGATGGCAGACGCATCGGGGTGGGGACCACAGGAACCACAGTGGCCGCAGGGGCCGCAGGGGCCGCAGGGGCCGCAAGGACAGCCCGGGCCGTACCCGCAGGGTCCGTACCCGCCGAGTCCCTACGGCGGCCCGCCCGGCTGGGGCTGGAACGGCGGGTGGACGCCGCCGCCCCCGCCGCCCAAGCCCGGCGTCATCCCCCTCGCCCCGCTGAGCGTCGACCGCGTCCTCGGCGGCACTTTCGCCACGATGCGGCGGTACGCGAAGCCGCTGTTCGGCACGGCAGCCGCGGCGTACGGTCTGCTGGCCGCGGTCATGACAGCGGCGGCCGTCATCGCCTACCTCGGTGTCCGCGACCACTGGCGCACCCTGTCGGAGCCCGGGGGCACGTTCTCCTGGGACGACGGCAGGCCCGTCCTGATCGCCTTCGGCACGGTGTGGCTGCTCATCATGCTCGCCACCCTGGCCGTGAACTCGTTCATCCAGGCCGCGTGCGCGGCCACGCTGCACGAGGCGGTGCTCGGCCGCCCGGCGACGTTCACGGCGGTCTGGCGGCGGGCGTGGTCGCGGACGCCGTCGGTCATGGGCGTGACCGTCCTCTTGGCCGTCATCCTGCTGCTGCCCGCGGCCGTGTGCGTACTGCTCTTCGTCTCCTTCTTCGTCACCGTCCTGACGCAGTCCGCCGCGCCGTTCGGCATGATCTTCCTGCTGCTGCTCGTCGTGACCCCGCTGGCGGCCTGGCTCTACGTCATCTTCGCCTTCGCCCCCGCGGCCGCGTCCCTCGAGACGGCCGGCCCGCTGCAGGCCCTGCGCCGGTCCGTACGCCTGGTCCGCGGCGCCTGGTGGCGCACGTTCGGCATCTCGCTGCTCGCCGGGATGATCGTGGGTGCCGTGTCCCTGGCGGTGCGCCTCCCCCTGCAGTTCGCGACGCCGACACCGCCTCCGGTGCACGCGGGCGACTCCACCTCCACGATCATGCTCGACCAACTGCGTTCCCAGTTCGGCCTGTACGCCCTGTTCGGTCTGGTCGCCTCGTTCCTCACACAACTGGCCGCCAGCGTGTTCCTGCCCCTGGTGACCGCCGTGCTCTACATCGACCAACGCATCCGCAAGGAGGGCCTCGCGCACACGCTGGCGCAGGCCGCGGCCGAGAACGAGGCCGAGCGGGACGGCGCGCTGAGCCCCGCCCCCTGAGCGGAACGCGGTTCGGCCCCCCGCGCATCAAGCGCGGGGGGCCGAACCAGCAGAACTACCTGTCACACGTCAGACGTCGAGCCCTCGGACCCTCAGACGTTGAACCCGAGCGCGCGAAGCTGCTCGCGGCCGTCGTCCGTGATCTTGTCCGGGCCCCACGGCGGCATCCAGACCCAGTTGATCCGGAGCTCGTTGACGATGCCGTCGGTGGCGGACTTCGCCTGGTCCTCGATGACGTCCGTCAGCGGGCAGGCCGCCGAGGTGAGCGTCATGTCGATCGTCGCGATGTTCGCGTCGTCGACGTGGATGCCGTAGATCAGGCCGAGGTTGACGACGTCGATGCCCAGCTCGGGGTCGACCACGTCGTACAGCGCCTCGCGGACCTCTTCTTCCGAGGCCGGCTTGGTCAGGGTCTCGTTCTCGCTCATGCGGTCTTCCTCTCAGCGACGTCGTCGGTACCGAGTGCCTGCGCCGTCGCGTCCTTCCACGCCATCCAGCTCAGCAGAGCACACTTCACACGCGCCGGGTACTTCGAGACCCCGGCGAACGCGACGGCGTCCTCCAGGACCTCCTCCATCGCGTCGTCCGGCTCCAGCTTGCCCTTGGACTGCATCAGCTCCAGGAAGACTTCCTGGACCTTCTGCGCCTCGGCGAGCTCCTTCCCGACCAGCAGGTCGTTCAGGACGGATGCGCTGGCCTGGCTGATGGAGCAGCCCTGGCCCTCGTACGACACGTCGGCGATCGTCGACCCGTCGTACTTCACGCGCAGCGTGATCTCGTCGCCGCACGTCGGGTTGACGTGGTGCACCTCGGCGTCGCCATCACGCAGACCGCGCCCGTGCGGGTGCTTGTAGTGGTCCAGGATGACTTCCTGGTACATCGAATCCAGCTTCACGTTCCCAGCCAGCCCCTCAGCCGAAGAAGTTCCGTACGTGCTCCAGGCCGTCGACGAGCGCGTCGATCTCGCCGGGCGTGGAGTACAGATAGAACGACGCTCGCGTGGTCGCAGGAATTCCGTAGCGGAGGCAGACGGGGCGGGCGCAGTGGTGACCCACGCGGACCGCGATGCCTTGCTCGTCCAGGACCTGGCCCACGTCGTGCGGGTGGATGTCGCCGAGCGTGAAGGAGATCGCGGCGCCGCGGTCCTCGGCCGATGCCGGGCCGATGATCCGGAGGTCGGGGACCTCCAGGAGGCGCTTGACCGCATACTCGGTGATCGCGTGCTCATGAGCGGCGATCTTGTCCATGCCGATCGCGGAGAGGTAGTCCACGGCCGCGCCCAGGCCGACGGCCTGGGAGACCGGGGGCGTACCCGCCTCGAACTTGTGCGGCGCGGGAGCGTACGTCGACGAGCTCATCGACACCGTCTCGATCATCTCGCCGCCGCCGAGGAACGGCGGCAGGTCCTCGAGAAGCTCCTGACGGCCCCAGAGGACGCCGATGCCCGTCGTGGCCAGCATCTTGTGGCCGGTGAAGGCCACGAAGTCGGCCTGCAGCGCCTGCACGTCCAGCGGCATGTGCGGGGCGGCCTGCGAGGCGTCGATGAGGACGAGCGCGCCGACCTCCTGCGCCCGGCGGACGATCGCCTCGACGGGGTTGTGCGTGCCGAGGATGTTCGAGACAAGGACGAAGGAGACGATCTTCGTCTTCTCCGTGATGATCTCGTTGATGTTGGACAGGTCGAGCCGGCCGTCGTCCGTGAGACCGAACCACTTCAGCTTCGCGCCCGTGCGCTGCGAGAGCAGCTGCCACGGCACGATGTTGGAGTGGTGCTCCATCTCCGTGATGACGATCTCGGTCTCGTGGTCCACGCGGTAGGGCTCGTCGGCCCAGCCCAGCATGTTGGCCACGAGGTTGAGCGACTCGGAGGCGTTCTTGGTGAAGATCACCTCGTCGCGGCTCGGCGCGTTGATGAACGCCGCGACCTTGTCACGGGCGCCCTCGTAGAGCGCCGTGGCCTCCTCCGCGAGGACGTGCACACCGCGGTGGACGTTGGCGTTGTGCTTCTCGTAGTACTCGTTGAGTACGTCGAGCACCTGGCGCGGCGTCTGGGACGTCGCCGCGTTGTCCAGGTAGACGAGCTTCTTGCCGTCGTGGATCGTGCGATCCAGGATCGGGAAGTCCTTGCGGAGCGCCTCGGTGTCGAGGAGGCCGGAGAGCCCCTGGTGGGCCACTGTCACGCGGATACGCCACCCTTCGTGTAGGCCTCGTAGCCCTCGGCCTCGAGCTTGTCGGCGAGCTCGGCGCCGCCGGACTCGGCGATGCGGCCGTTCGCGAAGACGTGCACGAAGTCGGGCTTGATGTAGCGCAGGATGCGCGTGTAGTGCGTGATCAGCAGCGTGCCGACCTCACCGGTCTCACGGACGCGGTTGACGCCGTCGGAGACCTGACGCAGGGCGTCGACGTCCAGGCCGGAGTCCGTCTCGTCGAGGATCGCGATCTTCGGCTTGAGGAGCTCCATCTGGAGGATCTCGTGGCGCTTCTTCTCACCGCCGGAGAAGCCCTCGTTCACGTTGCGCTCGGCGAAGGCCGGGTCCATCTGGAGCTGCTCCATCGCGGACTTGACCTCCTTCACCCAGGTGCGCAGCTTGGGGGCCTCGCCGCGGATCGCCGTCGCCGACGTACGCAGGAAGTTGGAGACCGAGACGCCGGGGACCTCGACCGGGTACTGCATGGCGAGGAAGAGGCCGGCGCGGGCGCGCTCGTCGACGGACATCTCGAGGACGTCCTCGCCGTCGAGGGTGACCGTGCCCTGGGTGATCGTGTACTTGGGGTGACCCGCGACGGAGTAGGCGAGCGTCGACTTGCCGGAGCCGTTCGGGCCCATGATGGCGTGCGTCTCGCCCTGCTTCACGGTGAGGTCGACGCCCTTGAGGATCTCCTTCGTGGCGTTGTCGGCCTCGACGGTGACGTGCAGGTCTCGGATTTCAAGCGTTGCCATGTGCCTCAGGACTCCTGGGTGAGGGAGACGAGCACATCGTCCCCTTCGATCTTTACGGGGTATACGGGGACGGGGCGCGTCGCGGGGAGGCCGGACGGCTTGCCGGTGCGGAGGTCGAAGGCGGAGCCGTGCAGCCAGCACTCGATCTGACAGTCCTCCACCTCGCCCTCGGAGAGGGAGACGTTCGCGTGCGAGCAGATGTCGTTGATCGCGAACACCTCGCCCTCGGTGTGGACGACCGAGACCGGCGTGCCGTCGAGTTCCACCCGCTTCGGGGTGTCCTCCGACAGCTCGCTCAGTCCACAGGCGCGTACGAATGTCATGCGGCCGACGCCTCCAGCTCCTCTTCGATCTTCGCGAGGAGGCGCTCTTCGATGTCGGGCAGGCCGATCTGCTGGATCAGCTCGGCGAAGAATCCGCGGACGACGAGGCGGCGTGCCTCGTCCTGCGGGATGCCGCGCGACTGGAGGTAGAAGAGCTGCTCGTCGTCGAAGCGGCCGGTCGCCGATGCGTGGCCCGCGCCGACGATCTCGCCGGTCTCGATCTCGAGGTTCGGCACGGAGTCGACGCGGGCGCCGTCGGTCAGAACCAGGTTGCGGTTCATCTCGTACGTGTCCGTGCCCTCGGCCGCGGCCTCGATGAGGACGTCGCCGATCCACACCGCGTGGGCGTCGTCGCCCTGGAGCGCGCCCTTGTAGACGACGTTCGACTTGCAGTGCGGCTGATTGTGGTCGACCAGGAGGCGGTGCTCCTGGTGCTGGCCCGCGTCGGTGACGTACAGACCGAAGAACTCGGCCTCGCCGCCGGTGCCCGCGTACTCGACGCGGGGGTGCAGGCGGACGACGTCGCCGCCGAAGGTCACGACGACCGACTTGAAGGAGGCGTCGCGGCCGACCAGCGCGTTGTGCTGGGCGACGTGGACGGCCTTCTCGTCCCAGTCCTGGACGGAGACGACGGTCAGCTTGGCGCCGTCGCCCAGGAGGTAGTCGACGTTCGCGGCGAGCACGGCGTCACCGGTGTGGTCGATGACGACCAGGGCCTCGGCGAACGCGCCCACCTCGATGACCTGGTGCGCGAAGGCGGTGCCGCCCTCGCCGTGCACGGCGATCCGGATCGGCTCGGTCAGGACCGTCTCCTTGGGGACGGTCACCACCGATGCCTTCTCGAAGGAGCTGTAGGCCTGCGCGGCCACGCGGTCGACGGGCTTGCCCGCCTTGCCCACGCGCGCGTCGTCACGGCCGACGGTCTCCTGGGTCACGCCCGCCGGAGCCGTCACCTCGACGCGGATGCCGCCGGTGGCGACCGCCGTGCCGTCGTGCAGCCCGCGCAGGCGCTCCAGCGGGGTGAACCGCCACTCCTCCTCGCGGCCGTGGGGGACGGGGAAGTCCGCCACGTCGAAGGACGGGGGCGCGCTCATGCGGGTGGCGACGGTGGACTCGGCGGCCACCGCGATGGACCCGGCGGTGGTGGACCCCACCGGAATGTTCTGAGCCTCAGCCATGGCTGTCGTCGTGCTCTCTCTCTGCGTAAGAAGTCAGTCGCTGCTGCGGGGGTCGCGGCCGGTCTTAACCGACCGAACCCTCCATCTGCAGCTCGATCAGCCGGTTCAGCTCCAGGGCGTACTCCATGGGCAGCTCCTTGGCGATCGGCTCCACGAAGCCGCGCACGATCATCGCCATGGCCTCGAACTCCGTCATGCCGCGGCTCATCAGGTAGAAGAGCTGGTCGTCGGAGACCTTGGAGACGGTCGCCTCGTGACCCATGGACACGTCGTCCTCGCGGACGTCCACGTAGGGGTACGTGTCCGAGCGGGAGATCGTGTCGACGAGCAGTGCGTCACAGAGCACGTTCGACTTCGATCCGGCCGCGCCCTCGCCGATCTCGACGAGACCGCGGTAGGAGGTGCGGCCACCGCCACGCGCCACGGACTTCGAGACGATGTTCGAGGACGTGTTGGGCGCCATGTGGACCATCTTGGAGCCGGCGTCCTGGTGCTGGCCCTCGCCCGCGAAGGCGATGGACAGCGTCTCGCCCTTGGCGTGCTCGCCCATGAGGTAGACGGCGGGGTACTTCATCGTCACCTTGGAGCCGATGTTGCCGTCGATCCACTCCATGGTCGCGCCCTCGTACGCCACGGCGCGCTTGGTGACCAGGTTGTAGACGTTGTTCGACCAGTTCTGGATCGTCGTGTAGCGGCAGCGGCCGCCCTTCTTCACGATGATCTCGACCACGGCGGAGTGCAGCGAGTCCGACTTGTAGATCGGCGCGGTGCAGCCCTCGACGTAGTGAACGTAGGCGTCCTCGTCGACGATGATCAGGGTCCGCTCGAACTGACCCATGTTCTCCGTGTTGATGCGGAAGTAGGCCTGGAGCGGGATCTCGACGTGCACGCCCTTGGGGACGTAGATGAACGAGCCGCCGGACCACACGGCGGTGTTCAGCGACGCGAACTTGTTGTCACCGACCGGGATGACCGTGCCGAAGTACTCCTTGAAGAGCTCCGGGTGCTCCTTCAGGGCCGTGTCGGTGTCCATGAAGATGACGCCCTGCTCCTCCAGGTCCTCACGGATCTGGTGGTACACGACCTCGGACTCGTACTGGGCCGCGACACCGGCGACGAGGCGCTGCTTCTCCGCCTCGGGGATGCCGAGCTTGTCGTACGTGCTCTTGATGTCCTCGGGCAGGTCCTCCCAGGACTGTGCCTGCTTCTCCGTGGACCGCACGAAGTACTTGATGTTGTCGAAGTCGATGCCCGACAGGTCCGAGCCCCAGTTGGGCATGGGCTTCTTGCCGAAGAGCCGCAGGCCCTTGAGGCGCAGCTTCGTCATCCACTCGGGCTCGGACTTCTTGGCCGAGATGTCCTTGACGACGTCTTCATTGATGCCGCGCTTGGCGGACGCGCCGGCCACGTCGGAGTCGGCCCAGCCGTATTCGTACGTGCCCAGACCCTCGAGTTCGGGGTGGGCAGTCTCCGTGGGGAGCGTCATGCGGGGTTCCTCCCGGCCGTGCTTGCGGATGCTTTATCGGTGGTCTGTGAAGACTGTGGGGTGTTGCGGGGAATGAACGTCGTGCAGACGCCGTCGCCGTGGGCGATGGTGGCGAGCCGCTGGACGTGCGTCCCCAGGAGGGCGGAGAAGATCTCCGTCTCCGCCTCGCAAAGTTGTGGGTACTGCTCGGCGACGTGGGCGACCGGGCAGTGGTGCTGGCACAGCTGCTCACCCACCGGCGCGCTGCGAGCCGTAGCAGCGTACCCGTCGGCGGTCAACGCTTTCGCGAGAGCCTCCGTGCGCTGCTCGGGGGGCGCCGCGTCGATGGCTTTTCGGTAGGCCACGGCCTGGGCGGCGATCCGCTCGCGGGCGAATTCGACGACCGCTCCTTCGCCGTGCCGCTCGCTGATCCAGCGCAGGGCGTCGGCGGCGAGCTTGTCGTACGACTGGTCGAAGGCGTCCCGGCCGCAGTCGGTGAGCGCGAAGACCTTGGCGGGGCGGCCACGGGTACGTGCTCCGTAGACGCGCTGCTCACGGGGCTCGACGACGTCCTCATGGGCGAGCGTGTCGAGGTGGCGGCGGACGGCGGCCTGGGTCAGGCCCAGGCGGCCCGCGAGGTCGGCCACCGTGGAGGGGCCGTGGTCCAGGATGGAGCGCGCGACCCGGTTGCGCGTAGACCGCTCCCCGGTCGCGAGTTCCTCCTGCGGAGCCTCGCCAACGTTTTTCACAACGCCATTGTTGCGTAATTCCTCAGAGCCTGACAACCCGCGTCCGGATCACGGTCCGGTGCGCTGCATCACTTAGGCATACCTAAGCTGACCTGCGGGAATGATCACTGATCGATCAAATCGGTGGCGCCGGACGGCAGCGGCGAGGAGACTCCCTGACCATGGCGACACCCCCTCCGACCGGCCCTTTGTGTACGCGAGCGTCCCTCTCGGCGGACCTCGGCGAGCTCGGCGTGAGCCCCGGCGAGACCCTCCTCGTGCACTCCTCGCTGAGCGCGCTCGGCTGGGTCAGCGGCGGCCCGGTGGCCGTGGTCCAGGCACTCCTCGACACGCTGGGCCAAAAGGGCACCCTCGTGGTCCCCACGCAATCCAGCGACAACTCCGACCCCACCGAGTGGCAGGCCCCGCCCGTCCCCCAGGCCTGGTGGCCCGAGATCCGCGCGTCCATCCCCGCCTACGACCCGCGCACCGCCCCCACCCGAGGCGTCGGCGTGATCCCCGAGACCGTACGGACCTGGCCCGGCGCCCTGCGCAGCGCGCACCCCCAGACCTCCTTCGCCGCGGTCGGCCCCCGCGCGCAGGCGCTCCTGGCGGGGCACGCGCTGGACTGCCGCCTCGGTGAGCGAAGCCCGCTGGCCCGCCTGGAGGAGTCGGGCGCCCGCGTCCTGCTGCTCGGCGCGGGCTTCGCCTCCTGCACCTCCTTCCACCTGGCCGAGTACCGGCTCCCCGCCCCTGAGGTGTCGAACTCCTTCGCGGTGATGACCCCGCAGGGCCGCCGCTGGACGACCGTGCGCGAGACCTCCATCTCCGAGGAGCGCTTCGACGAACTCGGCTCGGACTTCGAGCGGGACCGCCCCGTGGTGCGCGGCACGGTGGGCGCGGCGACGGCCCGCCTCTTCCCGGTGGCGGACGCGGTCGCGTACGCGGAGCGGTGGCTCGGCACCCACCGCTCGCGTGCCGAGTGGGCGGGGTAGCGGCGCCGGGGTAGCAGCCCCCTGCCCGCGACCCCCCGGCCGCTCTCTAGACTTCCCGGCATGGGAATTGAGTCCGTCGTCCAGGTCACCGGCCTGGTCAAGCGGTACGGCAAGAAGACCGCGGTGGACGGCCTCGACCTGCGGGTCCGCGCGGGCGCCGTCACTGCGGTCCTCGGGCCGAACGGCGCAGGGAAGACCACCACGATCGAGACCTGCGAGGGCTATCGCAGGCCGGACGCGGGTACGGTGCGCGTCCTCGGGCTCGACCCCGTCCGCGAGGCCGGCGCCCTGCGCCCCCGCATCGGCGTGATGCTCCAGTCCGGCGGCGTCTACTCCGGCGCCCGCGCCGACGAGATGCTGCGCCACATGGCGAAGCTGCACGCGCACCCCCTGGACGTCGACGCCCTGATCGAGCGCCTGGGCCTGGACAGCTGCGGCCGCACCACCTACCGGCGCCTGTCCGGCGGCCAGCAGCAGCGCCTCGCGCTCGCGATGGCCGTGGTCGGACGGCCCGAACTGGTCTTCCTGGACGAGCCGACCGCGGGCCTGGACCCGCAGGCACGCCGGGCCACCTGGGATCTCGTACGCGATCTGCGCACCGACGGCGTCAGTGTCATCCTCACCACGCACCACATGGACGAGGCCGAGCAGCTGTCCGACGAGGTCGCGATCATCGACGCGGGCAAGGTCATCGCCGAGGGCTCCCCTGAGGAGCTGTGCCGCGGCGGCGCCGAGAACACCCTGCGCTTCTCCGGGCGCCCAGGACTCGACGTCGGCTCCCTCCTCAAGGCACTTCCACCGGACTCCGCGGCGGCCGAACTCACGCCGGGCGCCTACCGCGTGAGCGGCACGGTCGACCCGCAGATGCTCGCCACGGTCACCTCCTGGTGCGCCCAGCACGGCGTGATGCCGGAGAAGATCGCCGTCGAACGCCACACTCTGGAAGACGTCTTCCTGGAGCTCACAGGCAAGGAGCTGCGCGGATGAGCGCCGCCGGTACGTACACCCCGAAGCCGGGCGCCGCCCCGCTCCCCCGCATGATCGCGGCGCAGGCGGCCCTGGAGACGAAGATGCTGCTGCGCAACGGCGAGCAGCTCCTCCTCACGGTGGTGATCCCGACCCTTCTGCTCGTGCTGTTCAGCGCCGTCGACATCGTCGACACGGGCGACGGCAAAGCCGTGGACTTCCTCGCGCCCGGCGTCCTCGCGCTCGCCGTGATGTCGACGGCGTTCACCGGCCAGGCCATCGCCACGGGCTTCGAGCGCCGCTACGGCGTGCTCAAGCGGCTCGGAGCCTCGCCGCTGCCCCGCTGGGCCCTGATGGCGGCGAAGACCCTGTCGGTCCTGGTCACCGAGGTCCTGCAGATCGTCCTGCTCACGGTGATCGCCTTCGCCCTGGGCTGGTCGCCGCAGGGCAACCCCTTCGCCGTACTGCTCCTCCTGGTCCTCGGCACCGCGGCCTTCTCCGGGCTCGGCCTGCTGATGGCGGGCACCCTCAAGGCGGAGGCGACGCTCGCCGCCGCGAACCTGGTCTTCCTGCTCCTGCTGGTCGGCGGCGGGGTCATCGTGCCCCTGGACAAGTTCCCCGACGCGGCCCAGTCGGTGCTCGGCCTGCTGCCCATCTCGGCGCTCTCCGACGGCCTGCGGGACGTACTCCAGGACGGCGCGGGGATGCCGTGGGGGAACCTCGGGATCCTGGCGGTCTGGGCGGTGTTGGGGCTGGGGGCCGCGGGGAAGTTCTTTCGCTGGGAGTGACCTGACGGGGAGTGATCCGGCCACGGAACGGGCAGTCCCGTTCCGTGGCCGATACCCCGGAATTACCCGGCTCACGGCGTGTGCGGGCCCTGCAGCCGCTGCTGCACGACGTGATGATCTGCGTCGCGGCGCCCGCGTTCGCCGCGTCGCCCCGTGACGGACAGCTCCGCGGCGCCAGCGCCGACGGCTTCTACGACCACGACCGCCGCCTCCTGCACACCCTGTGTCTGCTGATCGACGGCCGGGAGCCGGAGCCCATCGGTGTGCGGGCGCTCGGCCCCGACCGGGTCCGCTTCACCTCGGTGCACCGCTATCCCAGCGACCGCACGGACGATCCGACGCTGATCGTCGAGCGCGTCCGCACCGCGGGCGACGGCGAGACCGTCAGTCTGCGCAATGTCGGCACCGTCACCCGCAGCCTGCACCTCCAGCTGTCCTTCGCCACCGACCTCGCCGACATCGCCGACGTCAAGCAGGGGCTCACCGGACGGGCGCTCCCACCGTCCGTCGAAGATGCCGATGACGACGGAGGGCCGGCGCTGACCTGGCGCTCCGCCACCGGCCTCGCCCGTGTCCACGCCGCCGAGTACGCCGCGGAGCCGGTGGTCGCCGAGGGCTCCCACGGCGGCACCTTCACCTGGTCCCGCGTCACCCTGCGCCCCGGATGCTCCTGGCGGATCCGGCTCGCGGTGACGGGATGCGCGGTCCCTGCCCCGCCGGGCCACCCCATCGCGGCCTCACCTCGCGTTCCCTGGTCGGAACCCTTGATCCGCGGCGACCGGCGACTGATCGGCCTGGTCCGCAGGGGCCTGGCCGATCTGCGGGCGCTTCGCCTCGCAGACGGCTCACGGAGCGAGGACGGCCAACGGGGCTCCGCCGACGACCAGTTCATCGCCGCAGGATGTCCCTGGTACCTGACGCTCTTCGGCCGGGACTCCATCTGGTCGGCCCGCATGCTGTTGCCTCTCGGGACCGAGCTGGCCCGCGGCACCCTCTGGACGCTCGCCCGCCGCCAGGGCACGGTCCATCACAAAGCCCGTGAGGAGGCACCGGGCAGGATTCTGCACGAGCTGCGCCCCACGGCGTCCCGGCACGGCCACGGCCTGCGGCTCCCCTCCCGCTACTACGGCTCCGTCGACGCCACGCCGCTCTTCGTCTCGCTGCTCGTCGACGCCTGGCGCTGGGGCCTGCCCGACGCGGATGTCGATGCCCTCCTGCCGTACGCGGAGCGCGCGATGCAGTGGATCGTCGCCACCAGCGACGCCGACGAGGATGGGCTGCTCCGCTATTTCCCGAGCCCCGGCGGCCTCGTCCACCAGTCCTGGAAGGACTCGGCCGACGCGGTGCGCGACGCGGCGGGACGCCGTATCGAACCGCCGCTCGCCCTGTGCGAGGTACAGGGATACGCCTATGAGGCGGCGACAGGGCTGGCCGACCTGCTCGTGTCCCGCAAGGAGACCCAGCAGGCGCAGACGCTGCGCGACTGGGCCCGCGGGCTCCGTGCCCGCTTCACCGACGCCTTCTGGATCGACACCGCCGACGGACCAGCTCTTCGCTACGTGGCGATCGCGGTCGGCCGCGACCTCGCCCCGGTCAGCGGACCCGCCTCCAACATGGGGCAATTGCTCTCGACGGGGATTCTCGACAGAGACGGCTGTGCCGACGTCGCCGCCTGGCTGGCCTCGCCCGAACTCAACTCCGGTTGGGGGCTGCGCAGCCGCTCCGCCGCCGTCCCCGGGTTCAATCCGCTGAGCTACCACGGTGGTTCGGTGTGGACCCACGACACGGCGATCGCCGTGCAGGGCCTGTGTGCAACCGGCCGCCACACCGAGGCGGCCGCACTGGCCGACGGGCTGCTCGAGGCAGCCGTCCACTTCTCGTACCGGATGCCCGAGCTGTACGGCGGCGACGCGCGCACCGACACCTCCCCCGCCCCGCTCGCCTACCCAGCCGCCTGCCGCCCGCAGGGCTGGTCCGCGGCGTCCGGTGTGGCCGTCCTCGCCGCCCTGCTCGGCCTGCGTCCGGACACCCCCCGCCGCACGCTCCGGCTGCGCCCCCTTGCCCCGTCGCTGCTCGGTGCGCTCTCGGCGTCGGGGCTGCGGCTCGCGGGGGCGGATCTGTCAGTGCGGGTCGACGTCTCGGGGCGCACCACGGTGACGGGGCTACCGGACGGCTGGGGCCTTGACGTCGAAGGCGTCGACGTCGGCTGAGACGTCGGCGGACCCGGCGAGCAACGCACGGTATCTGTCCTGCATCCGCTCCAGATAGATCTCGCGCAGATCGAAGTGCTCCCTGACGTGGGCCCTCCCCCGCATCCCCATCAGTCGCCCCGACTCCCTGTTGTTCAGCAGCTCGGCGAGGCGCGCGGCGAGTTGCCTCTCGTCCCGATCGGGCACGAGATAACCGATCACTCCGTCGTTGTCGACGCTTTCGTCGAGTCCGCCGATTCGCGTCACCACCACGGGCCGCGCGGCGCACATCGCCTCCAGCGGTGCGAGTCCCATCGGTTCCTGGAAGAGGGAGGGGTAGACGACAACAGTGGACTTCGCGTAAAGCTCCGGCATTTGATCGACGCCGGCCTCCACGAATTCCACGTCGTCGACGAGTCCGCGCATGAGGATCTCTTTTTCTACCTTCTCCCTGAACCCGATCTTCTCCCCGTGGAAATCGACCACATGACGGGTGTCCGTCAGCACGAGCCTCGGCCGGAATTCACACATCCGCTGCTCGATGACCCGTTCGAGTGCGCGCACCGCGAGCAGCGCCCCTTTGTCCGGAATCAGCCGGGCGGGCAGCAGTACGGTGCCGGGCCCCGGCTCGACGTCGAGGGCAGGAACATGCGCGTAGGGCGCAGTGTCAATACCCAGATAGGTGCGTGTGGCGTCCACGCCGAGTACCTCGGCGCAGGCTGTCCGAAGGAACTCGGAGACCGCATAGTGCCCCTGCCACTCCGGCCACGCGAGCCCTGAGCGACGCCCCTCCGAATCCCTCCAGATGCTGTGGTACGTATGGCAGAGCACGAGCCCGAGCGGCTTGCGCACGGCCTCGAGCGCCTTGGCCGGCGCCTCGCTGAAATGGTGCAGGTTGTGGCCGTGCACCAGCCGAATGCCCCGCTTGCCCAGCACCTCGGCGAACCACGCGGTCAGCGCCCGCCGGTCGTCGGGGTCGGGGTCGATCCTGGCCAGGTCGAGCGCGGGGTGGGTGAGCACCTCCACGCCGGGTTGACCGGGCGACTCCGCGCCGGGCGTCCCGGTGAGGACAGTGACCCGGTTCCCCTGCTGCGCCAACAGCCGCGAATAGTCCCAGAGGTGGGATTCCACCCCGCCCACACTGGGTGGAAAGGACCAGTGGACCAAGGCGATGTGCATCCCGCCCCCCGGGAGTCGATCCTTTGTACTGGGGTCCACGCCGCCTCCGTGCTGTCGAATCCGCGAAGCGAGGATGCTGTCACATTCTGCTGCCGCGATACACGCCGAAGGGATGGTTTCCCCCGAGAATGGGAACGTACTGCGCACAGCGCGGGCGGGGCAGACAGGGGGAACTGATGTCCGTATCCATTTCTGGCGTATTTCTCGGTGCCCACAAACGGTTCGCCACTGCCCTCGAGAGGTTCGCCGTCGTCATCAGGCGGCTGGCCACCGGTACCACCGCGGTCTCCGCCGTGGCCATTGCCCTGATGGGGATTCTCAAGGAGAAGACAAGCGGCCCCCTCTTATGGGGATTCGTCGCCCTCATCGTGCTGGCCGTCCTGTCTCTCGTGCTCGTCGCCCGTCCGCCCACGCAGGACGGCACGCCGCCCCGGCACACCTACCCGCCGAACAACCTCCTTCCACTGTCGCGGTACTTCGTCGGGCGCAGGAAGGAGCTGGACCAGGTCGAGAGGACACTCCGTCCCGACAAGAACTCCGGGCACCGGCGTGTCTGTGTCATCCACGGCACCGGCGGCGTCGGCAAGTCCCAGCTCGCCACGGCATACGCGCTCGACAAGCTGGGTGAGCACAGCCTCACCCGGTGGCTCAACGCCACCAGCCTGGAACGGCTCCGGACCGACCTCATCGAACTCGCCAACGCGATCGGCATCGACCACGAGTCCAAGACCGTCGTCCTGAGCAGGCTGTGGAGCTGGCTGCGCGACCACCCGGGCTGGCTGCTGATCTACGACAACGTCCAGCTCGACGAATCCGGTTCGCACAGCGATGGACCCGTCGACCTGCAGCCCCAGCTCCAGCCCCTGCTGCCTCCCGAGGGCTTGGGCAAGGTCCTGATCACCACCCAGCTGCGCGAGGGCTGGAGCGGGCTCTGCCCCGACCCCGTCGAGCTCACCGTCTACGACGAGAGCGACGGCATGGCCTTCCTGCGGCGCAGGACCGACTCGGACGCCGACGAGCGCCTCATCCGGCTCGGCCGGCTGCTCGGCTGGCAGCCCCTCGCCCTGGAGACGGCCGGGGCTTACCTCGAGCAGGCCGAGGTCCGCATCGCGAGCGACGAGTACGAGGACTATCTGGAGCGGCTGACCGAGCGGACCGCCGACAGCGACGCGAAGACCTTCGAGCTGGCGATCGAGCGGATCGGCTCGCGGCAGCCTGCCGCCGAGGACCTCATGAGGCTGTGCGCCTTCCTGGCCTCCGAGGACGTCCCGCGCACGACGCTCTTCCGGTACCGCTCGGTCGTCCCCGACCGGCTGCGCCTGGTCATGGACGATCAGCTCGCGTTCACCCGGCTCGTGCTCCAGCTGGTCGAGCACTCGCTGATGACCCGCCAGGGCGACGGCCGGGTGGAGCCGGTGATCTACGGAATCCACCCGCGGGTGCAGATCTTCATCCGGTCCAGGCTCTCGGACCACGAGCGCCTGGAGTGGTCGCAGGCAGCGGTCCGGCTGATCGAGGCGGCCTTCCCGCCCGCCCCCGAGCAGCTCGACTCGCGCGTCGACTGCGAACGGCTGATGCCGCACGTGGAGGCGGTCACCGCCGAGACGGCCTGGGCGGACGACCGCGACGGCGATCTGGGCGCGGCACGCGACCCCGAGGCCCTTGTGCGGCTGCTGCACCGGGCCGGCAGCTATCAGAACCACCGCTGCGACTGGAAGAAGGCGCTGGCCTTCTTCACCCGGGAGACAGGGCTGCGGCAGCTCGGCACCGGCTCCGACCACGGCCTGGCGACGGCCCACCTCGCCGTCGCCCGTCAGCACTATCTGCTGGCCCACCTCGACGACGCGGAGGAGGCATGCCGCAAGGCGCTCGCCCTGTGCGACGCGTACAAGGACGACAACGCCTTCCAGCAGGTGCGAGCCCAGTGCTGCCGCCAGTTCGGCGGCATCCTGCGCGAGCGCAACCGCTTCCGAGAGGCGAGCGGCTACCTCGAAGGCGCCCTGCGGATCTACCAGAACCAGGGCTCAGGATGGGAGATCCTCGACTGGGCGGTCACGGAGCAGGAAGCCGGCATGATCCACCGCAACGCGGGCCGGCTCTCCACGGCGCTCGCCTGCTATGAGCGGGCCCGCAAACTCGTCCACAGCGGCGGCTCCACCGAGCTGCACGAGTACGTGGTGTTCCGCGCCATGCTGCGCCGCGACATGGGGATCGTCGCCCAGGACCGCGGCGACCTGGACACCGCCGAGTGCGAACTGTCGGCTGCTCACGCCGTCCTCAGCAAAGAGCGCGGCACGGAGGACTTCGAGACAGCGCAGGTCGCAAAGTTCCTCGCGGACGTGCTGCGCCGCCAGGGTCAGGACCGCCGGGCCCGCTGCCGGCACGCCCGCAACCCTGTTCGCAAGCGCCGACTGCACCGTGAGTCCCAGGCACGGCTCGCCAGGGCGCACGAACTGCTCACCCCGGTCCTCGCGCTGCTCGGCGAGCGGCGCGAGACGGAGGCCCACACCTACGCCGCCTGTCTCAACAAGCTCGGCTCGCTGCAGTACGCGCAGGGGCACATCCACAAGGCGCTCGGCACCCTCCGCGAGGCCGAGAAGATCTACGTCACCGCGTACGGCCCCGAGCACCACTACCGCGCCAAGACCCTCTCCCGGATCGGCCCGGTGCTGCGGGCCGCGGGCGACCGGGCGGGCGCGGAGCGGGAACTTCGCACGGCCGAGCGCATCTTCATCGCCGGCCTCGGTGAATGCCACCCCTCACTCGTCGCGGTGTACGAGTTCCTCGCGGACTGCACCCCGGACCCCGAGCGGGCCGCGGTGCTGCGGGCCGGCGCCGCCCGCATCCACCGATCGCTCTGGGCCAACTCGTCCCCCTCGTGAAGCCGTGCACAAGCGGCCCCCTACGATGGGACCGTGCCAAACGTGACCCGAGCCGACGCCGTCTCCGCCGTGCGCAATCCGCTCGCCTTCATCGCCGAACGCTGGACCCCGCAGCAGCGGACCGTGCAGCGCGCCGCCCTCATCTCGCTCGCGATGACGGTGTGCATCGTGGTCACCGGCGGCGCCGTCCGGCTGACCGGCTCGGGCCTCGGCTGCCCGACCTGGCCCAAGTGCACGGACGAGTCCCTGACGGCCACCCACGAGATGGGCTTCCACGGGTTCATCGAGTTCGGCAACCGCATGCTGACGTACGTGCTGTGCGCGGCCGTCGGCTGGGCGATCATCACGGCGCGCTCGCAGAAGCCGATGCGGCGCAGCCTGACCCGGCTCGGCTGGATCCAGTTCTGGCTGGTCATGGGCAACGCCGTGCTCGGCGGCATCGTGGTCCTCGTGGGCCTGAACCCGTGGACGGTCGCGGCGCACTTCCTGCTCTCCACCGCCCTGATCGCGGTCGCCGTCACGATGTGGCAGCGCACCCGCGAAGGTGACTCCGAGGCACGCCCGCTGGTCGGCAAGGCCGTGGCGCAGCTGGTGTGGTTCCTGGTCGCGGCGTCCGTGCTGCTCATCGCGGTCGGCACGGTCGTGACGGGCTCGGGGCCGCATGCCGGTGACTCCAGCGAGGTGCCGCGGATGGGCTTCGACTGGGAGACCGTCAGCAAGCTGCACGCCGTGCTCGCCTGGATCGTGGTGACGCTGACGTTCGCCCTGTGGTTCGTCCTCAAGGCCGTCGACGCCCCCAAGGGCCCGCTGCACCGCACCCGCGACCTGTTCCTGATCCTGCTCGCCCAGGGTGCGATCGGCTACGTCCAGTACTTCACGGACCTGCCCGAGGTCCTGGTCGGCCTGCACATGTTCGGCTCCTGCGTGGTCTGGATCGGCGTGATGCGCGTGCTGCTCTCGCTGCGCGAACGGCCGTACACCGTCGCCGACGTGCCCTCCCAGACCGGCGACTCGCGGCTTTCGACCGTCTGAGCCCTGCGGGTCAGTCGTCCTGCGACAGCCCGTACACGCGGCGGGCGTTGCCCGCCGCGATGAGCCCCGCCACCCGCTGCGCGTCCGGCAGCGACCAGGCCCCCTCCGCGACCCACCCGCCGAGCACGCGCCCCACCGCCTCCCCGAAGAGCCGTGCGCCCACCACGTGCAGTTCGGGAAGCCCGTGCGCGCCGCTGGAGAACAGCAGCTTGCCGAAGGGCGCGAGCTCCAGGATCTCCGCGAGCACGGCGGCCGCGCGGGCCCCCGTGCGCACCAGGGCGGGGCCCAGATCGGCGTACACGTGCGGGAAGAGGGCCGCGAGGTCCGCGGCGTTGCGGTGGTACGGGTAGCCGTGCAGCAGGACCAGATCGGTGCCGAGCCCCGCGGTCGCCCGCGCGAAACCGCCGAAGTATCCCTGCGGGTCGCCGGCCCCCGCGTGCAGCTGCAACGGACGCCCCGACGCGACGGCGATCCACAGCAGATGCCTGAGCAGCACGGGGTCCTGGAGCGCCCCGCCCACCTGCCGCCGGGCGAGCCAGCGGCCCGCCGCTCCCCGCACCTCGCCGGGTCCCGGCGGTTCGGGGGCCAGCGCGAGGCTGCGCCGGACGCCCGCGACCGAGGTGAAGGCGACGGCGTTCGCGGCGGCGGCGTGCACGGACTCGGCGAGATTGGCGAGGAACGAGTCGACGGTTCCCGAGGTGTCGGCCACCTGTTCGGCCAGTAATTCCAGGCGGACGATCTCGTGGGCCTCGGCGTCACCAGCGGACGCCATCTCGCCGGGGCCGGTCAGATCGCCGGGCAGCCCCGTGTCCACGAGATACGTCGTGATGCCGCTCCCCCGCAGCAGCCGCCGCCCCGCTTCGAGGACGCCCAGGTCGCGTCGGCGGGCGAGATAGCGGGCGGGCGGGCAGTGCGGTTCGAGGCCGAGCAGCGGCGGGCACCAGCGGCGTACGGCGAAGCCCGTCTGGGTGTCGAAGAAGGTGGTGCCGGGCGCGGGCGGGCCCTCGCCGCGGCCGAGGTGGGCCTCGAAGGTGCCGAGGCCCAGCTCCGTACGCAGCACTCCGTGGCAGTACTGGTCCACCAGGGACGGCGTTTCGATCATCCGGACTCCCTGTGGACGGACCGTGCTCCTTACCGTCCTAACGGGTGACCCGGGTGTCAGGTGTTGCTTACGGCCGTTCTGTCCTGGACGGCCGCGACCGCCTCAGCCGTTGCTCGGACCGCCGAGCTGAATGCCCGCCATGCGCGACCATTCGTACGGACCGGTCTTCACCTTGGCCGCGAAGTCACCGTCGAAGTCCTCGTGGACGGTGATCCCGGCCTTCTCGACAGCGCTCAGCGCGATCGCATAGGTGGGGGCCACCAGGTCGCCCCAGCCGCCGTCGTCACCGACCAGGACGATGCGGGTGCCTTCGTGCCCGATGTACGCGACCTGCCCCTCGGCACCGCCGTGCGCCTGGGCGAAGGCACCGATCTGCTTGGCAAGCTTCGCCGCCCTCTTCTCCGCGCGGGCGGCCTGCTTGCTGTCCTCAACCTGCTGCGTCTCTGCCACGTCTGCCATAGCCAGGATGCTACCGACGGGTAGATCAACTGGCGACGGGCGGGGCACGTGGCGTTCAACACCACGTGCCCCGCCCGTCGGCGAGTCTTCGGCTCAGGGGATCAGCAGAATCAGCGCAGGAAGGGGTCGACCGCGACCGCCACGAACAGCAGCGAGACGTAGGTGATCGACCAGTGGAAGAGCCGCATCTCCTTGAGCTTGCCGCCCGTGACCTCCGCCTTGGCGCGGTTCTGGAGGCCGTGCGCCTCCCACAGCCACCAGCCGCCGGTCACGAAGGCGACCACGGTGTAGAACCAGCCGGTGTAGCCGAGGGGCTGCAGCAGCAGCGAGACGGCGACCATCACCCAGCTGTAGAGGACGATCTGGCGGGCGACCACCTTGTTCGACGCCACGACCGGCAGCATCGGCACGCCCACGCGGGCGTAGTCGTCCTTGACCTTCATGGACAGCGGCCAGTAGTGCGGCGGCGTCCAGAAGAACATGACGAGGAAGAGGATGACCGGGGCCCACGACAGGGAGTTGGTCACCGAGGACCAGCCGATGAGCACCGGCATGCAGCCCGCGATGCCGCCCCAGACGATGTTCTGCGAGGTGCGGCGCTTCAGGATCATCGTGTAGACGACCACGTAGAAGAGCAGTGCGCCCAGGGCGAGCCACGCGGACAGCCAGTTGACGACGAGGCCGAACAGCAGCGTCGAGGCGATCGCGAGCGCGATGCCGAACGCGAGGCACTCCCGGGGGCTCACCATTCCCGTGACCAGGGGCCGCTGGGACGTACGGTCCATCAGGGCGTCGATGTCACGGTCGATGTACATGTTGAGCGCGTTCGCGCCGCCCGCGGAGAGGTAACCGCCCAGGCAGGTCACGAAGACCAGCCACAGGTCGGGCACCCCCTGCTCGGCGAGGAACATCACCGGAACGGTGGTGATCAGGAGGAGTTCGATGATTCGCGGCTTGGTCAGCGCCACGAACGCCATGACACGGGCCCCGAGCGGCCGGTGGCTTGGGCTAGAGCTCGTCCCAATTGCTCCCGCTGGACGGGATTCAACGGCCGTCACGCACACCCCTGACAGAGACTTCCCAGCAAGCCGCATCGGACGTTCAGACATGAAGATCCGGTAAAGGCTCGCGCGTACCACGCCACTGTAGACGTTGCCCATACCTCGCCCATCGCGGGGGTGGGGTCGTGTTGAGCGGCGTGTTGGGCTGCCCGAAACGCGGCCCGACACCCGTTCAGATGAGCGGTCCGGCACTCGTTCTTCGAGTCCAGATGAGCGGCTCGCGGATCACATGGTGAACACCGTGGATCCCTTTCGGGAGGCGGATACCGGCGCACCCCGGCACTCTGGAATGACTCGAAAAAATGCACGTCTTTACAGCGGTAGGCTCGACATCGGCCGGTGGGATCTACATCGCCGGCATTCGACATGTGGAGAGGAGCCCTGACTCAGGGTGAGCACCAAGCCGACCACCACAGACCTCGAGTGGACCGAACTGGACCAGCGGGCTGTTGATACTGCCCGCGTCCTGGCCATGGACTCCGTACAGAAGGTCGGCAACGGCCATCCTGGTACGGCCATGAGCCTCGCGCCCGCCGCGTACACCCTCTTCCAGAAGGTGATGCGGCACGACCCCGCTGACGCCGAGTGGACCGGGCGCGACCGGTTCGTTCTCTCCGCGGGCCACTCGTCCCTGACCCTCTACATCCAGCTCTACCTGGCCGGCTTCGGCCTGGAGCTCGATGACCTGAAGGCCTTCCGCACCTGGGGCTCGAAGACCCCCGGCCACCCGGAGTACGGGCACACCACGGGCGTGGAGACGACGACGGGCCCCCTGGGCCAGGGCGTCGCCAACGCCGTGGGCATGGCGATGGCCGCCCGTTACGAGCGCGGCCTGTTCGACCCGGACACCGCTGCCGGCGAGTCGCCGTTCGACCACCACATCTTCGCGATCGCCGGTGACGGCTGCCTCCAGGAGGGCATCTCCGGCGAGGCGTCGTCGCTGGCCGGGCACCAGAAGCTCGGCAACCTCGTGCTGCTGTGGGACGACAACCACATCTCCATCGAGGGCGACACGGAGACCGCGGTGTCCGAGGACACCATGAAGCGGTACGAGGCCTACGGCTGGCACGTCCAGCGCGTGGAGCCCAAGGAGGACGGCGACCTCGACCCCGCCGCCCTCTACGAGGCGATCCTGGCCGCGAAGGCCGTGACGGACAAGCCGTCCTTCATCGCGATGCGCTCGATCATCGCCTGGCCCGCCCCGAACGCGCAGAACACCGAGGCCGCGCACGGCTCGGCGCTCGGCGACGAAGAGGTCGCGGCCACCAAGCGTGTCCTCGGCTTCGACCCGGAGCAGACCTTCGAGGTCTCGGACGAGGTCCTCGCGCACACCCGTGCGGCGCTGGACCGCGGCCGTGACGCCAAGGCCGAGTGGGAGAAGGGCTTCGCCGCCTGGCGCACCGCGAACTCCGCGCGTGCCGCCGAGTTCGACCGCGTCGCCGCGGGCGAGCTGCCCGCCGGCTGGGAGGAGAAGCTCCCGGTCTTCGAGACGGGCAAGGGTGTCGCGACGCGTGCCGCGTCCGGCAAGGTCCTGCAGGCGCTCGGCGCGGTGATCCCCGAGCTGTGGGGCGGCTCCGCCGACCTCGCGGGCTCGAACAACACCACGATCGACAAGACGTCGTCGTTCCTCCCCACGGGCAACCCGCTGCCGGGGGCGAACCCGTACGGCCGCACGATCCACTTCGGCATCCGCGAGCACTCCATGGCCGCGGAGATGAACGGCATCGCGCTGCACGGCAACACCCGCATCTTCGGCGGCACCTTCCTGGTGTTCTCCGACTACATGCGCAACGCCGTCCGTCTCTCCGCGCTGATGCACCTCCCGGTGACGTACGTGTGGACGCACGACTCCATCGGTCTCGGCGAGGACGGCCCGACGCACCAGCCGGTCGAGCACCTGGCCTCGCTGCGTGCCATCCCGGGCCTGAACGTCGTCCGCCCGGCGGACGCGAACGAGACCGCGGTCGTGTGGCGCGAGATCCTCAAGCGCTACACGAAGGAGTTCGGCAAGGGTGCCCCGCACGGCCTCGCGCTGACCCGTCAGGGCGTGCCGACGTACGACCGCGAGGTCACCGAGGGCGCCGTCAAGGGCGGCTACGTCCTCTTCGAGGCCGACGGCGGCACCCCCGAGGTCGTCCTCATCGGCACCGGCTCCGAGGTGCAGCTCGCCGTCGAGGCGCGCGAGCAGCTCCAGGCCGCGGGCGTGCCCACGCGGGTCGTCTCGATGCCGTGCGTCGAGTGGTTCGAGGCGCAGGACCAGGGGTACCGCGACAGCGTCCTTCCGCCGTCCGTCAAGGCGCGCGTGGCGGTCGAGGCGGGCATCGGCCTGACCTGGCACCGCTTCGTGGGTGACGCCGGCCGCATCGTCTCGCTGGAGCACTTCGGTGCCTCGGCCGACGGCAAGGTGCTCTTCCGCGAGTTCGGTTTCACCGCCGACCACGTGGCCGCAGCCGCCCGGGAATCGATCGACGCCGCTCAGCGCTGACGCCGACATACGACCAAGTAGGAGATGTAATCCCCATGACAGACGCACTCAAGCGCCTTTCCGACGAAGGCGTCGCGATCTGGCTGGACGACCTGTCGCGCAAGCGGATCACGTCCGGCAACCTCGCCGAGCTGATCGACCAGAGTCACGTCGTGGGCGTCACGACGAACCCGTCGATCTTCCAGAAGGCGATCAGCAGCGGTGACGGCTACGAGCAGCAGGTCTCGGACCTCGCCGCCCGCGGTGTCACCGTCGAAGAGGCCATCCGCATGATCACGACGGCGGACGTCCGTGACGCCGCCGACATCCTGCGCCCGGTCTTCGACGCGACGGGCGGCCAGGACGGCCGCGTGTCGATCGAGGTCGACCCGCGCCTGGCGCACAACACGAAGTCGACGGTCGCCGAGGCCAAGCAGCTCGCCTGGCTGGTGGACCGCCCGAACACGCTCATCAAGATCCCGGCGACGAAGGCGGGCCTGCCCGCGATCACCGAGGTCATCGGCAAGGGCATCAGCGTGAACGTGACGCTGATCTTCTCGCTGGAGCGCTACCGCGAGGTCATGGACGCGTACCTGGCGGGCCTGGAGAAGGCGAAGGCCGCCGGCCTGGACCTCTCCAAGATCCACTCGGTGGCGTCCTTCTTCGTGTCCCGCGTGGACACCGAGATCGACAAGCGCCTGGACGGCATCGGCACGGACGAGGCCAAGGCCCTCAAGGGCAAGGCCGCCCTCGCCAACGCCCGTCTGGCGTACGAGGCGTACGAAGAGGTCTTCTCGTCCGACCGCTGGGCCGCGCTCGACAAGGCGCAGGGCAACAAGCAGCGTCCGCTGTGGGCCTCGACCGGCGTCAAGGACCCGGCGTACAAGGACACCCTGTACGTCGACGACCTGGTCGCGCCGAACACGGTGAACACGATGCCGGAGGCGACCCTGGAGGCCGCCGCCGACCACGGTCAGATCACCGGCAACACCATCGCGGGGACGTACGACACCGCGCGCGGCGAGATCGAGGCCGTCGAGAAGCTCGGCATCAGCTACGACGACGTGGTGCAGCTGCTCGAGGACGAGGGCGTCGAGAAGTTCGAGGCGTCCTGGAACGACCTGCTCAAGTCCACCGAGGCGGAGCTCAAGCGCCTCACCCCTTCGGAGGGCTGACCACCTTGTCAAGCAGCAATCCGCTGCGTGACGCCGCAGACCGACGGCTCCCGCGTATCGCGGGGCCGTCGGGCCTGGTCATCTTTGGCGTCACGGGCGATTTGTCCCGTAAAAAGCTGATGCCCGCTGTGTATGACCTCGCCAACCGAGGTCTGTTGCCGCCGGGCTTCTCGCTCATCGGCTTCGCGCGTCGCGACTGGGAGGACGAGGACTTCGCCCAGGTCGTCCACGACGCGGTCAAGCAGCACTCGCGCACGCCGTTCCGCGAGGAGGTCTGGCAGCAGCTCATCCAGGGGATGCGCTTCGTCCAGGGCAACTTCGACGACGACGCCGCGTTCGAGCAGCTCAAGGCCACCATCCAGGACCTCGACAAGGCACAGGGCACGGGCGGCAACTTCGCCTTCTACCTGTCGGTGCCCCCGAAGTTCTTCCCGCAGGTCGTCCAGCAGCTCAAGAAGCACGAGCTGGCGGACGCCCCGCAGGGCTCCTGGCGCCGCGCGGTCATCGAGAAGCCCTTCGGACACGACCTGACGTCGGCCAAGGAGCTCAACTCGATCGTGCACGAGGTGTTCGCCCCGGACCAGGTGTTCCGGATCGACCACTACCTCGGCAAGGAGACCGTCCAGAACATCCTGGCGCTCCGCTTCGCCAACCAGATGTTCGAGCCGATCTGGAACCGGTCGTACGTGGACCACATCCAGATCACGATGGCCGAGGACATCGGCATCGGCGGCCGGGCCGGGTACTACGACGGCATCGGCGCCGCCCGTGACGTCATCCAGAACCACCTGCTCCAGCTGATGGCGCTGACCGCGATGGAGGAGCCCGCCTCCTTCGACGCGAACGCGCTGGTGGCCGAGAAGGCGAAGGTCCTGGGTGCCGTGCGGCTGCCCAAGGACCTCGGCGAGAGCACGGTCCGCGGTCAGTACGCCGCGGGGTGGCAGGGCGGCGAGAAGGCCGTCGGCTACCTCCAGGAAGAGGGCATCGACCCCAAGTCGAAGACCGACACCTACGCGGCCATCAAGCTGGAGGTGGACAACCGCCGCTGGGCGGGCGTCCCCTTCTACCTCCGCACCGGCAAGCGCCTTGGCCGCCGCGTCACCGAGATCGCGGTCGTCTTCCAGCGCGCGCCCCACTCCCCCTTCGACCACACGGCGACGGAGGAGCTGGGCCAGAACGCGATCGTCATCCGCGTCCAGCCCGACGAGGGCATCACGGTCCGGTTCGGCTCGAAGGTGCCCGGCACCTCGATGGAGATCCGCGACGTGTCGATGGACTTCGCCTACGGCGAGTCCTTCACCGAGTCCAGCCCGGAGGCGTACGAGCGCCTGATCCTGGACGTCCTGCTCGGCGACGCCAACCTCTTCCCGCGCACGGAGGAGGTCGAGCTCTCCTGGAACATCCTCGACCCGATCGAGGAGTACTGGGACAAGCACGGCAAGCCCGCGCAGTACCCGTCCGGGACCTGGGGCCCGTCCGAGGCGGACGAAATGCTCGCACGAGACGGACGGAGCTGGCGTCGCCCATGAAGATCGACCTTACGGACACCACGTCCAGCAAGATCAACAAGGCGCTCGTGAAGGGGCGCAGGGCGATCGGCACCCCGGCCGTCGGCATGGTGCTCACCCTCGTCATCGTGACCGACGAGGAGAACGCCTACGACGCCCTGAAGGCCGCCAACGAGGCGTCGCGCGAGCACCCCTCGCGCACCCTGGTCGTCATCAAGCGCGCCGCGCGCTCGCCCCGTGACCGCACGACGTCGCGTCTGGACGCCGAGGTACGGGTCGGCGTCGAGGCGGGCACCGGCGAGACGGTCGTCCTGCGGCTGTACGGCGAGGTCATCAACCACGCCCAGTCGGTCGTCCTGCCGCTGCTGCTTCCCGACGCCCCCGTGGTCGTGTGGTGGCCGGTCAACGCGCCGCTCAACCCGGCCAAGGACCCGCTGGGCGCCCTCGCTCAGCGCCGCGTCACGGACACGTACGCCGCCGAGCAGCCGATCCACGAGCTGACCGCGCGCGCCGACGCCTACCACCCCGGCGACACGGACCTCTCCTGGACCCGGATCACCCCGTGGCGCTCGATGCTCGCGGCGGCCCTCGACCAGATCCACTGCAAGGTGACGTCGGTCGAGGTGGAGGGCGAGGAGTTCAACCCGAGCTGCGAGCTGCTCGCCATGTGGCTCGCGGACCGGCTCTCCGTCCCCGTGAAGCGCTCGCTCTCCGCGGGCCCCGGCCTCACCGGCGTACGCATGGACACCGACTGCGGTCCCATCGTGCTCGGCCGGGCCGACGGCTCGCTCGCCACGCTCTCCATCCAGGGGCAGCCCGACCGTGCGGTGGCGCTCAAGCGCCGCGAGACGGCCGAGCTGATCGCCGAGGAGCTGCGCCGTCTCGACCCGGACGACACCTACGCGTCCGCGCTGAAGTTCGGCGTGGACCGTCTTGGCGAGCCCGCCGAGGAGACCACGGTTCCCGCGGTGGAGGAGCCCGCCGAGGCGGCGAAGAAGACCGCCCCAGCGAAGAAGACCCCGGCCAAGAAGGCGGCGACGAAGTGAGCGCGGCGCCGCAGCTGGTCGTGCACCGCGACAAGGAGCTGATGGCGCAGGCCGCCGCGGCCCGCCTCATCACGAAGATCGTCGACGCGCAGGCCGCCCGCGGCTTCGCGTCGGTGGTCCTCACGGGCGGCCGCAACGGCAACGGCCTGCTCGCGGCGCTGAGTTCGTCCCCCGCGAAGGACGCGATCGACTGGTCGCGCCTGGACCTGTGGTGGGGCGACGAGCGCTTCCTGCCGGACGGCGACCCGGAGCGCAACTACACCCAGGCCAAGGAGGCACTGCTCGACTCGGTGCCCCTGAACCCGGCCCGGGTGCATCCGATGCCCGCGTCGGACGGTGCGTACGAGGTGGACGCGGCGGCCGGGATGTACGCGGCCGAGCTCACCGCGGCCGCGGGGCCCGAGGACCACGGTCCGGTGCCGACGTTCGACGTGCTGATGCTGGGCGTCGGCCCGGACACCCATGTCGCGTCGCTCTTCCCGGAGTTGCCCGCGGTCCGCGAGACGGAGCGGACGGTGGTCGGCGTGCACGGCGCGCCCAAGCCGCCGCCCGTCCGCATCACGCTCACGCTGCCGGCGATCCGCTCGGCGCGCGAGGTGTGGCTGCTCGCGGCCGGCGAGGACAAGGCGAACGCCGCGGCGATCGCCCTGTCGGGCGCGGGTGAGGTGCAGGCGCCCGCCGCGGGCGCGTACGGCAGGTCGCGGACGCTGTGGCTGCTGGACACGGCGGCGGCCTCGCAGCTGCCGCGCGACCTGTATCCGCCGGCTTCTTCCTGACCGGTTCGCATTACGGCAGTACGGCCCGGCCCGCCTCTCGGCGGACCGGGCCGTACTGTTTCAGCTGCTGCTCAGAGGATCAACGCCCGCGCAGGGTGCGGTACTTGGCGACCAGCGCCGTCGTCGAACCGTCCAGGTCCGGCACGTCCGCGCCCTCGGTCAGGGCGGGCTCGATGCGCTTGGCGAGGACCTTGCCGAGCTCGACGCCCCACTGGTCGAACGAGTCGATGTTCCACACGGCGCCCTGCACGAACACCTTGTGCTCGTAGAGCGCGATGAGTTGACCGAGAACCGACGGCGTCAGTTCCTTGGCGAGGAGCGTCGTCGTCGGGTGGTTGCCCTGGAACGTCTTGTGCGGGACGAGCTCTTCCGGCACGCCCTCGGCCCGCACCTCGTCGGGCGTCTTGCCGAAGGCCAGCGCCTGCGTCTGCGCGAAGAAGTTGGCCATCAGGAGGTCGTGCTGGGCCACCAGGCCGGGCAGCAGATCACCGACTGGTTCGGCGAAGCCGATGAAGTCCGCCGGGATCAACTTCGTGCCCTGGTGGATGAGTTGGTAGTACGCGTGCTGGCCGTTGGTGCCCGGCGTGCCCCAGACGACCGGTCCCGTCTGCCAGTCGACCGGCTCGCCGTCACGGCCCACGGACTTGCCGTTGGACTCCATGTCGAGCTGCTGGAGGTAGGCCGTGAACTTGGAGAGGTAGTGCGAGTACGGCAGGACCGCGTGCGACTGGGCGTCGTGGAAGTTGCCGTACCAGATGCCCAGCAGGCCGAGCAGGAGCGGCACGTTCGACTCGGCGGGCGCCGTGCGGAAGTGCTCGTCGACGAGGTGGAAGCCGTCCAGCATCTCGCGGAAGGCGTCCGGGCCGATCGCGATCATCAGCGACAGACCGATCGCCGAGTCGAACGAGTAACGGCCACCGACCCAGTCCCAGAACTCGAACATGTTGGCCGTGTCGATGCCGAAGTCGGAGACCTTCCCGCCGTTCGTCGACAGGGCCACGAAGTGCTTGGCGACGGCGCTCTGGTCGGCGCGCAGGCCGGTCAGGAGCCAGTCGCGCGCCGAGGTGGCGTTCGTGATCGTCTCGATGGTGGTGAACGTCTTTGAGGCGATGATGAACAGGGTCTCGGCCGGGTCCAGGTCCCGCACGGCCTCGTGCAGGTCGGCGCCGTCGACGTTCGACACGAAGCGCACGGTGAGGTCGCGGTCGGTGAAGGACCGGAGCGCTTCGTACGCCATGGCGGGACCGAGGTCCGAGCCGCCGATGCCGACGTTCACGATGTTCTTGATGCGCTTGCCGGTGTGTCCGGTCCACTCGCCGGAGCGGACCTTGTCCGCGAAGGCGGACATCTTGTCGAGCACGGCGTGCACGCCCGGCACCACGTTCTCGCCGTCGACCTCGACCACCGCGTCCCGCGGGGCGCGCAGCGCGGTGTGCAGGACGGCGCGGTCCTCGGTGGTGTTGATCTTCTCGCCGCGGAACATGGCGTCCCGCAGGCCGAAGACGTCGGTGGCCGCGGCAAGATCGCGCAGGAGCGTCAGCGTCTCGTCCGTGACGAGGTGCTTGGAGTAGTCGACGTGCAGGTCGCCGACCTGGAGCGTGTACTGCGTGCCGCGCGCCGGATCCTTCGCGAACAGCTCACGCAGCTGCACCTCCCCCAGCTGCTCCCGGTGCTTGCTGAGCGCCGCCCATTCGGGCGTCTGGTTGAGCCTGGCGCGGCTTTCTGCGTTCATCTCGGACTTCAGCCTTCTCTCGTACCTGTGTACGTACCTTGCCCCGCTGCACGTTCCAACCTAATTGATCAGGGCCCGATATGAGATCTCTGAAGCTGTCTGTCCGCACACGTGCCAGTAAACGCCGCGTGAAAAACACAGCGGCCGGACATCCACGGATGTCCGGCCCTTCGCACGCCCTAGATCTCGCCCCGCAGTTTGGCCAGCGCCTCCGCGAGAATCGCCTCGCCGTCCGCGTCGCTGCGCCGCTCCCGCACATACGCCAGGTGCGTCTTGTACGGCTCGGTGCGGGGCGGGTCCGGCGGGTTGTCCCGGTCCTGACCTGCGGGAAAGCCGCAGCGGGGGCAGTCCCACGTATCGGGGACCTGCGCGTCGCTGGCGAAGCTGGGCACCGTCTCGTGTCCGTTGGAGCACCAGAAGGAGATGCGCAGTCGCGGCGCGGACTCACCGCGCTCGGCCTCGCCCATCGGCCCCGCCCCGACCCGACTTCCTCGGATCGCGTTGCCACTTGCCACGGTCGTAACTCCCTGCGTGATGGTGCTGCTGCGGGCGCCTCAGTCTACGTAAGGCCCAACGCGCGTCCAGTGTTTGGAGTTACACCCCACCCAGAGACGCAAGCCCCATGATAATCCGCGCCGTGCGGCGCGCACCGTACATGGGGCTTTAAGCGAAGCTTTCGCAAGGTAGCAATCAAGCCGCTTTCGCGGTCAGTTGTTCACCTTCATCAACAGGCCGAGCACGACAATGCACGCGAACCAGAGAAGACCGACCACGACAGTGATGCGGTCGAGGTTGCGCTCGGCGACCGACGAGCCGCCGACGGAGGACTGCATGCCGCCACCGAACATGTCGGAGAGACCGCCGCCCTTGCCCTTGTGCATCAGCACCAGCAGCATCATCAGCAGGCTGAAGACGATCAGGGCGATCGAGAACCCCATAACCACGGCTGGACCAACTTCCTCGGAACTGGATAGACGACGGGGGCCGGTGCCTCGCTGAGCGAAGCCGCCCGGCCCCCGCAAGGGTACGACGTATCGGCGCTACCGCATACTCACTGGTCGCGGAACCGGACGATCTTGACGAACTCGTCGGAGTCGAGCGCCGCGCCGCCCACGAGGGCGCCGTCGACATCGGGCTGCGCCATGATCGCGGCCACGTTGCCGGACTTCACGGAGCCGCCGTACTGGATGCGCACCTTGTCGGCGAGCTCCTGCGAGTACAGCTCGGCGAGGCGGCCGCGGATCGCGCCGCACACCTCCTGGGCGTCCTCGGGGGTCGCGACCTTGCCGGTGCCGATGGCCCACACCGGCTCGTAGGCGATGACGATGGTCTCGGCCTGCTCGGCGGGGAGGTCCTTCAGACCGCCGTCGAGCTGGGCGAGGGTGTACTGGATCTGCTGGCCGGCCTCACGGATGTCGAGGCCCTCGCCGATGCAGAGGATCGGGGTCAGGCCGTGCTTGTAGGCGGCCTTCACCTTGGCGTTGCAGATCTCGTCGGTCTCGTCGTGGTACTGACGGCGCTCGGAGTGGCCCACGGCCACGAACGTGCACTTCAGCTTGGAGAGCATCGGGCCCGAGATCTCGCCGGTGTAGGCACCGGTGTCGTGCGCCGAGATGTCCTGGGCGCCGTACTTGATCTTGAGCTTGTCGCCGTCGACCAGGGTCTGCACCGAACGCAGGTCGGTGAAGGGGGGCAGGACGGCGACCTCGACGGCCTCGTAGTCCTTGTCGGCCAGGGCGAAGGCGAGCTTCTGGACGTGCGCGATGGCCTCAAGGTGGTTGAGGTTCATCTTCCAGTTGCCGGCCATCAGCGGGGTACGCGTAGTCATCAGGTGTCAGTTCTCCAGTGCGGCGAGGCCGGGGAGCGTCTTGCCCTCGAGGTATTCGAGGGAGGCGCCGCCGCCGGTGGAAATGTGGCCGAATGCGTTCTCGTCGAATCCCAGCGTCCGGACGGCCGCGGCGGAGTCGCCACCGCCGACGACCGTGAAGGCCGGGGAGTCGAGGAGGGCCTGGGCGACCGCCTTGGTGCCCTCGGCGTAGTCGGGGTGCTCGAAGACGCCCATCGGACCGTTCCAGAAGACGGTGCCCGCGTCGGCGAGCTTCGAGGCGTAGAGCTTACGGGTCTCGGGTCCGATGTCGAGACCCTCCTGGTCGGCCGGGATGGCGTCCGCGGCGACCGTGGTGGGGTTGGCCGGGGCCTTGGTCTTCAGGTCCGGGAACTCGGTGGAGACCAGCACGTCGACGGGGAGGACCAGCTCGACGCCGCTCTCCTGTGCGCGCTTGATGTACTCCTTGACGGTCGGGACCTGGTCCTCCTGGAGGAGGGAGATGCCGACCTCGTGGCCCTGGGCCTTCAGGAAGGTGTAGGCCATGCCGCCGCCGATCAGGAGGCGGTCGGCCTTGCCGAGCAGCTGGTCGATGACGGCCAGCTTGTCGGAGACCTTGGCGCCGCCGAGCGCGACGACGTACGGACGCTTGACGTCCTCGGTCAGCTTCTTCAGGACGCCGACCTCGGTGGCGATGAGGAAGCCCGCGTAGTGCGGCAGGCGCGCCGGGAGGTCGAACACGGAGGCGTGCTTGCGGTGCACCGCACCGAAACCGTCGCCCACGTAGACATCCGCGAGGGCGGCGAGCTTGTCGGCGAACTCGCCGCGCTCGGTGTCGTCCTTGGACGTCTCGCCCGCGTTGAAGCGGAGGTTCTCGATGACGGCGACCTGGCCGGGCTCGAGACCGTCGACCGCGTCGTGCGCGGCGGGGCCGACGGTGTCCTGGGCGAACGCCACGGGCTTGCCGAGGAGTTCACCGAGGCGCTCGGCGGCGGGAAGCAGCGAGAACACCGGGTCCGGGGCGCCCTTGGGGCGGCCGAGGTGCGAGGCGACGATCACCTTGGCGCCGGCTTCGACGAGCTTGGTGACGGTCGGCAGGACGGCGCGGATGCGGCCGTCGTCGGTGATGGTGCCGTCGGCGAGCGGCACATTGAGGTCGGCGCGGACGAAGACCCGCTTGCCTTCGACCCCTTCGGCGAGAAGTTCACGAATCGTCTTCATGGCTGGACTCCAGGACTCCTTTAGAGGGCTGACGTGCAACAAGGCCCGGACCACGCAGTATTGCGCGGTCCGGACCCTGTGCTCACATCGAGGTGCCTGCTCTGGTGATCAGAGCTGACCGCCGACGAAGACCGTGAGGTCGACGAGGCGGTTGGAGTAGCCCCACTCGTTGTCGTACCAGCCGAGGATCTTCACCGTCTTGCCCTCCTGGACCATGGTCAGGGAGGAGTCGAAGGTGCAGGAAGCAGGGTCGCTGACGATGTCGGACGACACGATCGGGTCCTCGGTGTAGAAGAGGATGCCCTTGAGGTCGCCGTCGTCGGCGGCCTTCTTGAACGCGGCGTTGACCTCGTCCTTGGTGACGTCACGCTGCAGGTCGACGACGAGGTCGGTGGCGGAACCGGTCGGGACCGGGACGCGCATCGCGATGCCGTCGAGCTTGCCCTTGAGCTGCGGAAGGACCAGAGCGGTGGCCTTGGCGGCACCGGTCGTGGTCGGGATGATGTTCTCGGCGGCGGCGCGGGCGCGGCGCAGGTCCGAGTGCGGGAAGTCCAGGATGCGCTGGTCGTTGGTGTACGCGTGCACCGTCGTCATCAGGCCCTTGACGATGCCGAAGTTCTCGTCGAGAACCTTCGCCATCGGCGCCACACAGTTGGTGGTGCAGGACGCGTTCGAGATGACGTGGTGGTTGGCCGCGTCGTACTTGTCCTGGTTGACGCCCATCACGATGGTGATGTCCTCGTCCTTGGCCGGAGCCGAGATGAGGACCTTCTTGGCGCCACCGGCGATGTGCTTCTCGGCGTCGGCCTTCTTGGTGAAGATGCCGGTCGACTCGATCACGATGTCGACGCCCAGCTGACCCCAGGGGATGTCGGCGGGGTTGCGCTCGGACAGCACCTTGATGGTGTGGCCGTCGACCGTGATGGTGTCCTCGGTGTGCGACACCTCGGCCTTGAGACGGCCAAGGATGGTGTCGTACTTCAGGAGGTGCGCCGTAGTCGCGGTGTCACCCAGGTCGTTGACAGCCACGATCTCGATGTCCGCACCCTGCTCAAGCAGCGCCCGGAAGTAGTTGCGCCCGATGCGGCCGAAGCCGTTGATGCCTACGCGGATCGTCACGAACCGATCTCCTCGTTGGTACGCCGGTTTCAGACGCCGGCGAGTTGTATGGGATGTCCCCGACCGATCCCGACCCTACCTCTCTGAGGGCCTTTGGGTGACATCGACAGGGGTCCCGGACGGCACGGTGGCCCGTACCCCCGAGTAGGGAGCACGAGCCACCGGGACCTTGGTCCTGATTACGCAGCGTCAGCGGCGCAGATGTGCAAGGGATGCGCCCATAAGAGCGGCCCGTTCGGCACTTCCGGGTACATGCTCGAACCCGAAGCCGAGCAGCACGCTGTCACGCGCTGTGACGGCCGCATAGGGCTTGTAGAGCTCCCCCGTACGGGCCCAGTCACCCGTGATGTTGGGGCTGCCGGGGGGCGCCGGAGCGACCGCCCAGGTGCCCAGCGAGGACTCGAATCCCTCGGTCTGCGTGGCGTTGCCCCCTATCACAAGCTGAGCGTTGTCGGCAAACAGTCCGCGGCCCCCGCTGGAGGGGTCGGTGATGGAGCTGAGCGACACCTCGATCGTCTTGCCCGCGTAGGCGCTCAGGTCGAACGTGACGGGCTTCCAGCCGCCGGAGGACCCGGTGAAGCTGTTCCAGGCGCCGCTGGTGCCGGACGCCGTGCAGCCGGTCGCGGACTGCGTCAGGTAGTGGCGCAGGAACGGGTGGCCGTTGATGAAGAACCCGGCACCGCACTCGGCGGGCACGGCGCTGGACGAGTTCCCGTTGATGTCGGGGAGCGTGGTCCAGTCGTCGGCGCCCGTGGTGTGCGCCTCCAGGACGCCGTGGTCGTAGCCGGTCTCGAGGTTCCAGTTGAGCGCGAACCGCAGCTCCGGCTTCTGCGCGGCCGTGACCCCGGTCAGGTCGATCGTGCGGGTCAGCCTCTTCCAGTCCTGGTCGGCGTGGGTAGCCGAGGCCATGCCCTGGCCCTCGAAGGGGGCGTAGGGGTTGCTGAGGCCGGGGTAGCTGCCTGCCGCCGCGCTCTTGAACTGCGGGAACTCGTCGGCGGGCAGGTTGTCGGACGTGACGGTGTAACGGCCCGCCTTGTCCAGGGGGTTGGCGTCGGCCGCGGCGAGCGGCGTGTTCACGCCGTTGAGCGCGCCGCTGCCGGCGAAGCGGGTGGCACCGGGCGCGGAGAGGCGTTCGTACGCACCGAGGTAGTACTGCGCGAAGTCGTCGGTGAGTGCCTCGCCGAGGTCGACGTTGCCGCCCGTGCGCTCGCCGGACTCGATGAGCTTGCCGCCCTCGTTGAGGTAGGCGCGCACGGCGAGCTGGGTGGCCGCGCCGGGTACCGGGTCACCGGTGTAGTGCACGACCGCGGAGAAGTGCGACAGGATGCCGAGCGGGTGCGGGGCGCCCTGCTTGGCGACGTCCCAGACCGCGGCCGAACGGCCGTTGGCCTTCAGGGCGTCGACGTACTTCTGGGCCTGTGTCGCGGCGGCTCCCTCTTCGGCCACGACGAGGGTGTTCGCCTTGGGGCGTTCGGCGACGGTGTACGTGAAGTGCTCGCTCTCCGTGCGCCCCTTCTTGCCGCGGCCGGTGAACCAGACCTCGACCTTGTCGCCCACGCGTGCGTCCTCGACCTCGGCGCGGTACTGGTCGAAGTGGATGTTGTCCTTACCGCCGTACGTCTCGCCGCCCTTCCAGGCCTTGACGTCCTCGTCATGCGTACGGCCGCCGTTGATGCGGTAGTTGAGCTCCTTGTCGCGCACCGACTTGCGGGCGGTGACGGCGACTTCCTGGTCGGCGCCGCGTGCGTACGACTCCTTGAAGGCGTCCGGCGTGAAGTCGGGGGCCTCGATGCCGGTGACGGAGACCGGCTGGTCGGGGTGGGTGGCGGTCTCGGCGACGGCGAGCGCGAACGGGACGTTCTTCGCGAACTCCTGCTGGATCAGCTTCTCGTCGTCCGGGAAGGTGAAGACCGACGCACAGTCCTCGGGCTTCCACGCGTCGTTCGGGTCGATGTTCGATGCGGTCTGGCAGGTGGACATCTCCGGCGTGAACATCGAGAAGCCGTTGACGTTGCCCGCGTGCCCGTCGGCCTCGCCGTTGGTGGTGTAGAGCTCCGAGGAGACCTGTGGGTGGTAGCCGGGAACCGCGGGCTTCTCCGGGGTGCCGTTCAGCGCCTTGTAGAGGACGTCGTCCGGGGTCGGCGTGGCGACCTGCCAGCCCACTCCGTAGAGGAGCAGTTCGGCCGCGGAGTGGTAGTTGATCCCGTACGTGAAGCCGATGCGCTTCTGGAAGCGGTCGAGCGCCTTGGTCTCCGGCTCGGACATCGGGCCGGTGCCGCGGTAGGTCTCGGACGACTGTTCGGGGGACGAACCCTCGTTGTCGTAGCCCCACTTGTAGGCGAAGTTGCGGTTGAGGTCGACGCCGTCGCCCGCCGCGATCTTGCCGTCGCCGTCGATGTCACGGAGGTTCTTGCGCCACTGGCGCTCACCGTCGGCGGCGTGCGTGAAGTCGTATCCGTCGGGGTTGGCGGAGAGCACGAACCACAGCTCGGTGGTGTTCACGAGCTTGGTGACGCGCTGGTCCTTGCCGTAGTTGTCGAGGTAGTAGTGCATCAGGCGGCGGGTCATCTCGGGAGTGATCCACTCGCGCGCGTGCTGGTTGGACATGTAGAGCGTGGACGGCTTGGAGCCGTCCTTGGACTTCGCCGCGCCCTTGGAGAGCTTCAGGGCGAGGATGTCCTGGCCCTTGAGCGTCTTGCCGATGGAGACGACCTTGGTGAGGCCGGGGTTGGCCTGACCGGTCTTGACGATCTCCTCCTTGAGCCCGCCCGCGCCGCTGTACGGGCGGAACACGCCGTCCCCCGCGGCCTTGAGCTTCTGCTGCGTACTGGCCGGGATCTTCTGCTCGGTGAGCTTCACGCCCTCGTGCTCGACGCCCTTGGCCTGCGCCTCGGTCAGGTAGACCTCGACGCGGCCGGTGCCGCGCTCGGGGGCCTGCCCGGCGAGCTCACGGGCGTCCTGGCCCGCCTCGACGAGGATCGGGATCTGCTTCTTGGTGACCTCCGCCTCGTAGACCTTGACCGCTGCCGGGTCATCGGCGGCCGGGGCCTTCGCCCCGCTGTCGGCCTGGGCGTGCGGCACTGCGACAAGGCCGCCGACGAGCAGTGCGCCCGCGGCGACGACGGATCTGAAACCGGCTCTGGATCTCGCTCTTCGTCTCATGAGCCCCCCTTGCGGATGTCCGGCACATTTGTGCGCGAACGCCAGGCTCGTGACACTTCATGATCATGTCAATATGGCGTGAAGGGCGAGGCGGAAAGGGCAAGGCGGAAAGGGACGGAAAAAGCCGCCGGGGCCTCGGCGGCCCCGGCGGCTTGCGTCACGTACGACGGCGGTCAGACCGCCATGTTGTCGGCGAGCTCCTCGCTCAGATTGGACTCCGTGCCCGGAATCCCCAGGTCCTGCGCCCGCTTGTCCGCCATGGCGAGCAGCCGGCGGATGCGGCCCGCGACCGCGTCCTTGGTCAGCGCCGGCTCGGCGAGCGCGCCCAGCTCCTCCAGGGAGGCCTGCTTGTGCTCCATGCGCAGCCGCCCGGCCGCCGCCAGGTGCTCGGGGACCTCATCGGCGAGGATCTCCAGGGCGCGCTGCACACGGGCGCCCGCGGCGACGGCCGCGCGGGCCGAGCGGCGCAGGTTGGCGTCGTCGAAGTTCGCGAGGCGGTTGGCGGTGGCGCGCACCTCGCGGCGCATCCGCCGCTCCTCCCAGGCCAGCACCGACTCATGGGCGCCGAGCCGGGTGAGCAGGGCGCCGATCGCGTCACCGTCCCGGACGACCACGCGGTCCACGCCGCGCACCTCACGGGCCTTGGCCGCGATCTGCAGCCTGCGTGCGGCGCCTACCAGGGCGAGCGCGGCCTCCGGGCCCGGGCAGGTGACCTCCAGGGACGAGGAGCGCCCCGGCTCGGTCAGCGAGCCGTGGGCGAGGAACGCCCCGCGCCACGCGGCCTCGGCGTCACAGGTGGCCCCCGAGACCACCTGGGGCGGCAGTCCTCTGATGGGGCGCCCCCGGCCGTCCACGAGGCCCGTCTGACGGGCCAGCTGATCGCCGCCCGCGACCACCCGTACGACGTAGCGGGAGCCGCGTCGCAGCCCGCCGGGGGCCATCACGATCAGCTCCGAGCTGTGCCCGAAAATCTCAAGAATGTCCCGCTTCAGCCGCCGCGCGGCCATCGCCGTGTCCAGCTCCGCCTCGATCACGATGCGGCCACTCACCAGGTGAAGGCCGCCCGCGAACCGCAGGATGGCCGAGACCTCTGCCTTTCTGCAGCAGGTCCGGGTGACGGGAAGCCGGGAGATCTCGTCCTTCACCGCTGCCGTCATCGCCATGGGCCGATCCTTCCATGCATCCGAAAAATACGGTCGTACGCGGTGGCCAGGAGCTCCGGATCGTGCCTCGGAGTGCCATCGTGCCTGGCCACCGGCGCCAGCTCGACCGTGGCGCCGAGCCGCTTGGCGGCATCGGTGAGTGACTCACGGTCGGGCACGGCGGCGTCGTCGGCCAGCACCACGTCCAGGGCGAGTTTAGGGGCGTGTCGGGCCAAAACCTCCAAATGACGCTGCGGAGAGAACCCATCGGTTTCACCGGGTTGTGGCGCGAGGTTGAGCGAGAGCACCCTGCGGGCCTTCGTCTCGATGAGCGCGTCGAGCAGTTCGGGGACCAGCAGATGGGGGATCACCGAGGAGAACCAGGAGCCGGGGCCGAGCACCACCCAGTCCGCGTCGAGCACGGCGGCGACCGCTTCGGGGACGGCCGGCGGGTCGTGCGGGACGACGTGCACGGACTGCACCTCCCCCGGGGTGAGCGCCACCGTGGCCTGCCCGCGCACCGTGTCGACGTCGTCCGGGCGCTCCGGGTCGTGCCCCTTGACCAGGGCCTGGAGCTCCAGCGGCACCGCCGACATGGGCAGCACGCGGCCGTGCGCGCCGAGCAGCTTGCCGACCAGGTCGAGGGCCTGGACGTGGTCGCCGAGCTGCTCCCACAGCGCCACGATCAGCAGATTGCCGACCGCGTGCTCGTGCAGGTCGCCCTTGGACTGGAAGCGGTGCTGGATGACGCGCGCCCAGGTCTGGCCCCAGTCGTCGTCCCCGCACAGGGCCGCGAGCGCCTTGCGCAGGTCACCGGGCGGCAGCACGCCCAGTTCGTCGCGGAGCCGCCCGCTGGAGCCGCCGTCGTCGGCGACGGTGACCACGGCGGTGAGGTCACCGGTGATGCGGCGCAGCCCGGCCAGCGAGGCGGACAGGCCCATCCCGCCGCCGAGCGCCACGACCTTGGGCTGAGCGCCCCGCTTGCGGCCCAGGCGGTTCAGCCGCAGGGAGGACTTCACTCTCGCCCCATGTCCCGATGGACGAGGACGGTCTCGACGCCCTCGGACACGAGGCGCGCCGCGAGCTTCTCCGACATGGCGACGGAGCGGTGCTTGCCGCCCGTGCAGCCGACCGCGATCGTCACGTAACGCTTGCCCTCGCGGCGGTAGCCCGCGGCGATGAGCTGGAGCAGCTCGGCGTACCGGTCGAGGAACTCCTTGGCGCCCGGCTGGTTGAAGACGTAGCCGGAGACCTCTTCGTTGAGCCCCGTGAAGGGCCGCAGCTCCGGCACCCAGTGCGGATTGGGCAGGAAGCGGCAGTCCACGACGAGGTCGGCGTCGACCGGCAGGCCGTACTTGTAGCCGAACGACATGACCGTGGCCCGCAGCTCGGGCTCCTCGTCGCCCGCGAACTGGGCGTCCATCTTGGCGCGCAGCTCGTGGACGTTCAGGCTGGACGTGTCGATCACCAGGTCGGCGTCGCCGCGCAGCTCGCGCAGGAGCTCGCGCTCGGCCGCGATGCCGTCGACGATGCGGCCGTCGCCCTGCAGCGGGTGCGGGCGGCGGACCGACTCGAAGCGGCGCACCAGGGCGTCGTCCGAGGACTCCAGGAAGACGATCCGCCGGGTGACGTGCTTGGCCTCCAGGTCCGCGAGGGACTGGCGCAGGTTGTCGAAGAAGCGGCGGCCTCGCACGTCGACGACGACCGCGATGCGGGCGACGTTCCCCTGCGAGCGGGCGCCGAGCTCCACCATGGTGGGGATCAGCGCGGGCGGCAGGTTGTCGACGACGAACCAGCCGAGGTCCTCAAGACACTTCGCCGCGGTGCTGCGGCCGGCTCCCGACATGCCGGAGATGATCACCAGTTCGGGGACCACCTCGGCGGTCTCACCTGGCGTGATGGTCGTGCCCGTACTCACTTGCTCGCCGCCTTCGTCGTGCTCGGTCATGTCTCCTGCCCCCGTCGTTCCTCTGAGGTGCCCGCGGACACGGGCTCCTCGCCATCGCTCGGGGATCCCGCGTTCGCGGGCTCCTCGTCTTCAATGATCTCTCCGGTCGCCGTGTTCACGGCGGGCGCCGCGGGTGCCGCGGAGGCGAAGGCCACGACGATCGCCTCCGCGGTCTTGCGGCCTATGCCCGGAACCTCGCAGATCTGGTCGATTGTCGCGGATCGCAGCTTCTTCACCGAACCGAAGTGCTTGATCAGCGTCTGCTTGCGCGCGTCGCCCAGGCCGGGCACGGCGTCCAACGGCCCGGCCCTGAACCGCTTGGCGCGCTTGGCCCGCTGGTAGGTGATCGCGAAGCGGTGCGCCTCGTCGCGTACCCGCTGGAGAAGGTACAGGCCTTCGCTGGTGCGGGGCAGGATCACCGGGTCGTCGTCGCCCGGCACCCAGACCTCTTCGAGGCGCTTGGCCAGGCCGCACACCGCGATGTCGTCGATGCCGAGCTCGTCCAGGGCCCGCTGGGCGGCCGCGACCTGCGGCTGGCCGCCGTCCACGACGACGAGCTGGGGCGGGTAGGCGAAGCGCTTGGGACGCCCGTCCTCCTCGGTCAGGCTCTCCTGCTCGCCCTCGGGGTCCCACTCCCCCGTCTTCTCCTTTTCGGAGAGGTAGCGCTTGAAGCGGCGCGTGAGCACCTCGTGCATGGAGCGGACGTCGTCCTGGCCCTCGAAGCCCTTGATCTGGAAGCGCCTGTACTCGCTCTTGCGGGCGAGGCCGTCCTCGAAGACGACCATCGAGGCCACGACGTCGTCACCCTGGAGGTGCGAGATGTCGTAGCACTCGATGCGCAGCGGGGCGCTGTCCAGTTCGAGCGCCTCGGCGATCTCCTCCAGGGCGCGGGAGCGGGTGGTCAGGTCGGAGGCACGCTTGGTCTTGTGCAGCACGAGCGACTGCTGCGCGTTGCGTGCCACGGTCTCCATGAGCGCCTTCTTGTCGCCGCGCTGCGGGATGCGCAGGGAGACGTTCGAACCGCGGCGCCCGGTGAGCCACTCCTGGACGGGCTCTATGGGGTCGGGCAGCGCGGGAACGAGGACTTCCTTCGGTACGGAGTCCCCGCTCTCCTCTCCGTAGAGCTGCTGGAGCGCGTGTTCGACGAGGTCGCCGCTGGTGACCGCCTCGACCTTGTCGGTGACCCAGCCGCGCTGACCGCGCACTCGGCCGCCGCGGACGTGGAAGATCTGGACGGCCGCCTCCAGCTCGTCCTCGGCGAGGGCGATGAGGTCGGCGTCCGTGGCGTCGGCGAGGACGACGGCGCTCTTCTCCATGGCCTTCTTGAGGGCCCCGATGTCGTCGCGGAGACGGGCCGCCCTCTCGTACTCCATGTCCTCGGCGGCGTCCGCCATCTGCCGTTCGATGCGGCGGATGTACGTCCCCGTGCGGCCCGTCATGAACTCGCAGAAGTCCTCGGCGAGTTCACGGTGCTCCTCCGGTGAGACACGCTCCACGCAGGGCGCCGCACACTTGCCGATGTAGCCGAGGAGGCAGGGGCGGCCGGTGCGCTCGGCGTTCTTGAAGACGCCCGCCGAGCAGGTGCGGACGGGGAAGACGCGCAGGAGGAGGTCGACGGTGTCGCGGATCGCCCACGCGTGGCCGTAGGGCCCGAAGTAGCGGACGCCCTTCTTCTTGTGGCCGCGCATCACCTGGACGCGCGGGAACTCCTCGTTCATCGTCACCGCGAGGTACGGATAGCTCTTGTCGTCGCGGTACTTGACGTTGAACCGGGGGTCGAACTCCTTGATCCAGGAGTACTCCAGCTGCAGCGCCTCGACCTCGGTGGAGACCACGGTCCACTCGACGGAGGCGGCCGTGGTCACCATCGTGGCGGTGCGCGGGTGCAGGTTCGACAGGTCCTGGAAGTAACTGGCCAGGCGCTGGCGCAGGCTTTTCGCCTTGCCCACGTAGATCACCCGGCGGTGTTCGTCGCGGAACCGATAGACCCCCGGCGAGTCGGGGATCTGTCCCGGCTTGGGGCGGTAGCTGGAGGGGTCTGCCATGCTCCACACCCTACTGGCGGGGGCTGACAGTCAGGGGGCCAGCCACCACCTCCGGCCGGGGCCCGCCCGCCCGGGAGGGCAGGCGGGTGGGGCACCCCGGCCGGAGGAGCCTCGGGGTCAGCCTCGCTGCCGGGCGCGACGTCGCAGGACGGCAGCCCCGGAGAGACCGAGGGCGGCCAGGGCCCCCGCTCCGGCCACGGAGGAGGCAACTGTGACGGGGCCGTCGGCCGAAGCCCCGGGCGAGGCCGAAGCCCCAGCAGCCCGCTCCTTCGGGGCGAAGCCCCCCGCCTTGCCGGACTTCGCGTACGCGGAGCCCGGCAGCTTGTCGCCGTACGCCTTGTGGACACGCTTCTGGTAGGCGGCGACCGAGGTCCCGCCAGAGCCCACGGCGCGCCTCGCGTCCGCGTCCAGCGGAAGCACCCGCCCGCCGCCCTGGACGTACCAGGCGTTGATCTGCGGCTCGTGGAAAACGGTGCCCCCGGGGAGCTTGTCGGCGCCCACGCGCGCGTAGCGCGTCTCGTCGTCCCCGGTGGCGATGTTCACGACCTGCCAGGAACCGCCCTGCCGCACGGTCCACAGGGAGGCCTCCTGCCCGTCGGAGGAGACCGCCTTGCTGGCGAGGAACTCCACACGGGCGACCGGAGCGCCCTTCTCGCCGGCGACGAACTCCGGGGAGAGGTAGCGCACGGGCACGGCCTCGCCCCGCACGCGCGGGTCCGCGGCGGCCTTGCTGACGGCCCCCTCCCGCGCGAAGAACCGGGAGAGCGTGTCGAGGGTCTCAGGAGCGCTCGCGGCATCGTGGGCAGCGTCACGGGAGGCGGCGGACGGTCCGGAGTCGGCGGTGGCGTACGGCGCCGCGAGACCAAGCAGCAGGGTGGCCGCCGAACCGGCGAGCGCCGCCCGCACCAGGTGGCGGGGAAGGTGACGGGTCATCGCGCTCACGCCCCGATCCGGTACAGCGAGTGGGTCCAGGAGAAGGTGTTGTTGTTGACGTACCAGCTGTGCGAGGCCCAGTTGTAGCGGTCGCTGGAGGGCCAGGGGTCGCCCCAGTAGACCCAGCTGCTCGCGTCGTCGTACCCGTAGAGGACGTGCATGTGGCCGCCGCCGTTCGACCACTGGATGCGGGTCTCGACCGGGCGGCCCGCGTTGATCTCGGCCTGCACGGTCGGGTAGCGCAGCCAGCCGCTGACGTACGAACCGGCGTTGATGCCCGCCCAGTCCAGGCCGTTCTGCACGTCGCCGAGCGTGGCCTGCGAGTTGGGACACTCGGTGCTCTGGCTGCGCCCGAAGGCGGCGTTGCAGAACTGGTTCTGGCTGTACTTCCTGCCGTAGAAGGTGGCGATCGTGTTCCCGGCCGCGGCCCAGCACCAGTTGGTCTTCTGCTGGGCCTGCATCGTGATGTTCAGACGCTTGGCGGCGAGGAGGGAAGGGGCGTCCGTGCCGGGTACGGCTGCGGACGCGGACACGGACGGGGGGCTGTCGGGGGCGGCCGTGGCCGTGGCCGCCGGTGCGGCGACCAGGGCAGCCGCCACCACGGCGAGCGCGGACAGGCGTCTGCGTCCGCTGTGTCTGCTGATTCGATGGCGCATCGCGATCCTCCCAAGCGGGGGGTGAGGGGGTGGAGGAGCGCGTCCGGACGCTGCGATTGAGCATCGAGTGTTGTCGGGTGCAGGTCAACAAGGTTCAATGCGGGATTAACTTGGGCCGTGAACGTCGGCGTACGTATGTGAACACCCCTCGTACGCCCACCTGGTGGCCCGCTCCGACCGGCGCGTACGCCCGGACGGCCGGTGTGAATGTTCACAGAGGGGGCTTGCGATGCGGCACGGCACACAGCTCGCGGACGGCACGCCTGCGGACCTGGAGGCCGCCCTGCGCACCGGCCCCTTCCATGTGGCACTGCGGGCCGCGATCGCCGCACGGCGCCTTCCCCTGCAACGCGTACGGCATCATCTCGCGCGCCAGGGCGTCAACGTCGGGGTGACGAGCCTGAGTTACTGGCAGCAGGGCGCCCGCCGCCCCCAGCGCACCGAGTCGCTCCGGGCCGTGCGCGCCCTGGAGGAGATCCTCGATCTCCCCGAGGAGTCACTGATCCGGCTGCTCGCCAAGCCCTCCGAGCACCCCGACTGCGAACGCCCCGCCGCCCGCTCCTACCGCTCCCTCCTCGACGCCTCCGACGTCGTCCAGGAGCTGATCTCCGAGCTCGGGTCGCCGCTCGACGGCGGCCTGCACACCATCGGCCACCACGAGCGGGTGCGGATCGGCGAGCGCCGTGAGCTGCTCGGCCGCGACTCGCAGCACGTCGTGCGCGCCCATCGGGACGCCGTGGACCGCTACCTCGCGATCTACCACGGCGACCCCGGCTGCGTACCGGAACGTGTCGGCGTCCACGCCCTGGAGAACTGCCGCACGGGACGTGTGCGGTGGCATCACGAGACGGGGGTGCTCGTCGCCGAGCTGCTCTTCGACGCGCGCCTGCGCGCGGGCGACACGCACCTGTTCCGCTACGGCTTCGAGGACGGCACCGCGGGGGCGGCCACCGAGTACTTCCGGGGCTTCACGTTCGCGGGCGGGCAGTACGCGCTCCAGGTGCGCTTCGACGAGGGCGCCCTGCCCGTACGCTGCCACCGCTTCACGCAGCATTCGGCCGCCGCGCCGCGCGGCGGGCGCCAGGAGCTGACGCTGAGCGGCAGCCACCGGTCGGTGCACCTCGTGGAGCCGCAGGTACGGGCGGGGATCCTGGGGATCGCGTGGGACTGGGACTGAAGGGCCGCACGGCCTCTCAGCCCCCATTACCGGCTTCGTAGCTGCTCAGCCCGCGACGATCTTGCCGTCCTCCACCTTCACCGGCAGCTCCTCCAGCGGTGAGATGGCGGGGGCGTGCAGCACCTTGCCGTTCGTGGCGTCGAACTGACTGCCGTGGCAGGGGCAGATGAGCTTGTGCCCCTGGAGCTTGTTGATGGGGCACCCCTCGTGCGTGCAGATCGTGCTGAACGCTTTGTACTCGTCGTCGGAGATGCGGCTGACGACCACGTTCTCGTCGGTGTAGAGCTTCGAGGCGCCGACCTTCACCTCGTCGGACTCTCCGAGGTCCACCGCCGTGGTGGGCGCCGAGCTGTTGGAGCCGCCGTCGCCACCACCACCGCCGGACGAGCAGGCCGTGATCCCCAGGCCTGCGGCCGGGACGAGGGCAGCGGCACGCAGCACGGTGCGGCGGGCGGGGGGCGGCGTGCCGGGCATGGAATCTCCACAGGTCAGGCGCTTCGGTGACGGATCAGACCATACCGGTGGGGTGCCGCCTGCCCGCGTTGGGCGCGGCCGTGCCCGAGTGCCGCCCGTGTCGGGCCGGGCCCGCCCAGAAGCTCTAACCTGTGGCGGAAGCCGGGGAGCACGACCGCAGCGCCACGAAAGCAGAGCCGGAAGGAACCACCCGTGATAGTCGTCGCCGGAGAGGCCCTGATCGACCTCGTTCCGCAGGATATGCCGCAGGATGTGCCGCGGGATTCCGCCCCTGCCGGGCTGCCCGCGCTCGCCCCGCGGCTCGGCGGCGGTCCGTACAACACCGCGGTGGCCCTCGGCCGGCTCGGCTCCCCCGTCGCCTTCTGCTCGCGGATCTCGGCGGACGCGTTCGGTGACGCGCTGGTCGACGGGTTGCGGGCCGCGGGTGTCGACGTGTCGTACGTCCAGCGGGGCGCCGAGCCGACGACGCTCGCGGTCGCCTCGATCGGAGCGGACGGCTCCGCCGGTTACTCCTTCTACGTGGAGGGCACGGCGGACCGGCTCTTCGCGGCCCCGGAGCGACTGCCCGACGACGTGGGCGCGGTGTCGTTCGGCACCTGCTCGCTCGTCCTCGAACCGGGCGCGAGCGCGTACGAGGAGCTGCTGCGCCGGGAGGCGGCGCGGGGCGTCTTCACGGCGCTCGACCCCAACATCCGGGCGGGTCTGATCCCGGACGCGGACGCCTACCGGGCGCGGTTCAAGAGCTGGCTGCCGTCGGTCGCCCTGCTCAAGCTGTCTGAGGAGGACGCGAGTTGGCTCGGCGGAACGCCGCGCGAGTGGCTCGCGTCCGGCCCGGGCGCCGTGGTGATCACCCGGGGCGGCAAGGGGCTCACCGTCTTCACGCGGGACGGCGGTGAGTGGTCGGTGCCGGGCGAGCCGGTCGACGTGGTGGACACCATCGGCGCGGGCGACACGGTCAACGCGGCCCTGCTGCACGGACTTTCCGCCCGGGACGCGCTGTCCGTGGAGTCACTGTCCGGCCTCGGCGCGGACAGCTGGTGCGAGGTCCTGCGCTTCGCGGCACGCGCGGCGGCCGTCACCGTGTCGCGCGCGGGCGCCGAGCCGCCGTACGCGAAGGAGCTGGGGTAGGGCTCAAGGCCCACCCGAGGGCAACGACGTGGGCCCGTCAGCCCGTCACCGCGCGGAGGCCGCCCGGCTTGCGGCCGTTGAGGCGGTCGAGCGCGGCCGACGAGGCTTCGTCGGCCGGCAGGTGGACGACCAGGCGCTGGCCGTCGGCGTCGGGCAGGGCCAGCGTCTCGTACGAGAGGCGCAGCGCGCCGGCCTCCGGGTGCGTCAGGGATTCGACGCCGCTGTGCCGGGGCAGCCGCGGCACGGCCGTCATCCGGTCGGCGAACGGCGCACCGGCCAGGACGGTCAGCTCGTCGGCGAATCCCTCGGCATGGGGGTCGGTGAGCATGGATCCGGCCCGCAGCGAGGCGACCTGCTCGTCGGCGATCCGCTCCCACTCGGGGTAGGCGGCGCGGGCCCGCTCGTCGGTGAACAGGTACCGGACGAGATTGGGCCGCTCACCGTCGAGGAGCCCGATGGGCCCCACGATCCGCTCGTAGCCCGAGGTGTACGCGAGGACGTCGCCGAGCCGGTTGAACAGGACGGCGGGGGTGGGCTCCATGCGGTCGATGAGCGCCCGCACGGTGGGACGCACCGACCGGGAGGGCTCACTCGCCGTCGGGCAGCAGGGGTCGCCGCTCGTCTCCTTCTCCAGGCGGCGCAGGTGGAAGCGTTCCGCCACGGACAGCCGCAGGGCGTCCGCGAGCGCGCCCATCACCTGCGGGGAGGGGTGGCGGTCCCGGCCCTGTTCGAGGCGGGCGAGGTACTCGACGCTGACGCCGGCGAGCGTGGCGACCTCGGACCGGCGCAGCCCCGGCGTGCGGCGCCGGGGGCCGGTGGGGAGCCCGACTTCGGCGGGCGTGACCGCTTCACGGCAGGTGCGCAGGAACGTGCCCAGCTCGTTGTCGCTCACCGGCCGAACGTACCAGCCGTCACCGGGCCGGATCGTGGCCCTGTCACTACCAGTCTCGGCCCGGCCTTCCTGGGCCGCGGCCGGCCTCGCATCGTGGACGGCATGACTTCTGACACGAGCACCGCCGCGACGACCGCGCTCCCTCTCCCCGCCGGAACCTGGGAGATCGACCCGTTCCACTCCGCCGTCAACTTCACCATCCGCCACCTGGGGATCTCGAAGGTGCGGGGACGGTTCACGGAGGTGACGGCCGGACTGGTCGTGGGCGAGAGCGCCGAGACCTCATCGGTGACGGCGACCGTCGCGCTGGCGTCCGTCGACACCGGCAACAAGGACCGCGACGCCCATGTCCGCGCGCCGGACCTCCTTGACGTGGAGCGCCGCCCCACGATGACGTTCCGGTCGACGCGGGTCATCGGCCAGGAGTACGAGTGGACACTGGAGGGCGACCTGACCATCGGTGACGTCACGAAACCCCTCACCCTCGCCGTCGAGTTCGGCGGACTGCAGGCCTTCCCGGGCGACGCCCGGCGCCATGCGGGGTTCGAGGCGACCGGGGAGATCAGCCGCGGTGACTACGGGCTCGACTTCGGTGCCGGGCTGCTCGGTGACGTGGTGAAGATCCAGCTGGACATGCAGTTCCTGGAGCCGGAGGCCGCGCCCTCCGCGGGCTAGCCGACGGCCGGTCCCGCATCTCCCCCGCTCCCGCTCCCGCCTTCGGCGAAGGCCCCGTGCCGCCCCGCCCCCGCGGCGAATCTGGCCGCGCCGTCCGCCGCCTCGGTCAGGGACCGCAGACCGTGGCGGAGTTCGCCCGCCATCGCCTCCTCCTCGGTCAGGCCGCCCTGTTCCTGCACGGAAAGCCGGTCGTTGCGGAGGCAGGTCTGCGGGAACGCGGCGATCTCCGCGGCGAGCCGTTCGGCCGCGGCGCGGCAGGTGCCCGGCGGTACGGTCCGGTTTACCAGGCCCATCGCGAGCGCCTCCGTCGCGAGGACGGGTCGGCCGGTGAGCACCAGGTCCATGGCCCGGCTCTCGCCGATGAGCCGGGGCAGCCGTACGGTCCCGCCGTCGATGAGCGGGACGCCCCAGCGGCGGCAGAACACACCGAGTACGGCGTCCTCCTCGGCGACCCGCAGATCGCACCAGAGCGCGAGCTCCAGGCCGCCGGCGACCGCGTGTCCGGAGATCGCCGCGATGACGGGCTTGGAGAGCCGCATGCGGGTCGGGCCCATGGGTCCGTCGCCCTTCTCGGTCACCTCGTTCCCGGTGGGTGTCCCGATGGCCTTGAGATCCGCTCCGGCGCAGAAGGTGCCGCCCTCGCCCCACAGCACGGCGACGTACGCGTCGGGGTCCGCGTCGAAGGCGCGGAACGCGTCGGCGAGGGCACGGGCCGTGGGCCCGTCGACGGCGTTGCGCACGTCGGGGCGGGACAACACGATCGTGGTGACGGGACCTTCACGTTCACTGCGTACGGCCATACGGCCAAGGCGAACACAGGAACGGGCCGCCGGACAAGGGAACTTGTCCGGCGGCCCGTTCACGGCGGACCCGCGGATCCGTACTACCAGGTCAGGCCTTACGGGCCTTGACGGCCTTCTTCGGAGCGGCCTTCGTGGCCGTGGCCTTCTTCGCGGCGGCCTTCTTCGCGGGGGTGGCCTTCTTGGCGGCCGTGGACTTCGCGGCCCCCGTCTTGACGGTCGCCGTCTTCTTCGCCGTCCCGGTGCCGGCGCTGGCCGCCACCGCCTTCTTCGCGGCGGCCTTCTTCACCGCGGCCTTCTTCGCGGGCCTGCGCGCCTGCGAGGGAACCGCGTCGCTGATCCGGTCCGCGGCGAGGATGTCCCGCAGGAACTTGCCAGTGTGGCTCGTCGTGACTCCGGCGACCTCCTCGGGCGTGCCCTCGGCGACGACCAGACCGCCGCCGTTGCCGCCCTCGGGGCCCATGTCGACCACCCAGTCCGCGGTCTTGATGACGTCGAGGTTGTGCTCGATGACGATGACCGTGTTGCCCTTGTCGACCAGGCCGGACAGGACGGTGATCAGCTTGCTGATGTCCTCGAAGTGCAGACCGGTGGTCGGCTCGTCGAGTACGTACACGGTGCGGCCCGTCGAGCGCTTCTGGAGCTCGGAGGCCAGCTTCACGCGCTGGGCCTCACCGCCGGAGAGCGTCGGCGCGGACTGGCCGAGCCGGACGTACCCGAGGCCCACGTCGTTCAGCGTGCGCAGGTGGCGGGAGATGGCCGGCACCGCCTCGAAGAAGTCGAGCGCTTCCTCGATCGGCATGTCCAGGACCTCGGCGATGGACTTGCCCTTGTAGTGGACGTCCAGCGTCTCGCGGTTGTAGCGCGCCCCGTGGCAGACCTCGCAGGGGACGTACACATCCGGCAGGAAGTTCATCTCGATCTTGATCGTGCCGTCACCGGAGCAGTTCTCGCAGCGGCCGCCCTTGACGTTGAAGGAGAAGCGGCCGGGGAGATAACCCCGCACCTTCGCCTCCATCGTCTCCGCGAACAGCCTGCGGACGTGGTCGAAGACTCCGGTGTACGTCGCCGGGTTCGACCGCGGGGTGCGGCCGATGGGCGACTGGTCGACGTGCACGACCTTGTCGACGAGGTCGTCGCCGTCCACGCGCGTGTGCCGTCCGGGGACGGACCGGGCGCCGTTCAGCTCGCGCGCCAGGTGCGTGTAGAGGATGTCGTTGACGAGCGTCGACTTGCCGGAGCCCGAGACACCCGTGACCGCGGTGAGGACGCCGAGCGGGAAGGAGACGTCGATGTCCTGGAGGTTGTTCTCGCGGGCACCGTGCACCGTGAGCTGGCGGGAGGGGTCCGCTGGGCGGCGCAGGTCCGGCACCGGGATGGACTTCTTGCCCGAGAGATACTGCCCGGTCACCGACTCGGCGTTGGTCAGGAGCTCCTTCATGGAGCCGCTGTGCACGACCTTGCCGCCGTGCTCGCCCGCGCCGGGGCCGATGTCGACGACCCAGTCGGCGACCTTGATGGTGTCCTCGTCGTGCTCGACGACGATGAGCGTGTTGCCCATGTCGCGCAGGCGCACGAGGGTCTCGATCAGGCGGTGGTTGTCGCGCTGGTGCAGGCCGATGGACGGCTCGTCCAGTACGTACAGGACGCCGACGAGGCCGGAGCCGATCTGCGTGGCCAGGCGGATGCGCTGGGCCTCGCCGCCGGAGAGGGTGCCCGCCGCGCGGTTCAGGGAGAGGTAGTCCAGGCCGACGTCGACCAGGAACCGCAGCCGTTCGTTGACCTCCTTCAGGACGCGCTCGGCGATCTTCTTGTCGCGGGCGCCCAGCTTCAGCTCGGCGAGGAAGTCCGCGCAGTCGCTGATGGACATCGCCGAGACCTCGGCGATGGACTTCCCCATGACCGAGACGGCCAGGACGATCGGCTTGAGACGCGTGCCCTCACAGGTGGGGCAGGGCACCTCGCGCATGTAGCCCTCGAAGCGCTCGCGGCTCGCGTCGCTCTCGGCCTCGCTGTGGCGGCGCTTGACGAAGGGGACGGCACCTTCGAAGGCGGTGGTGTAGACCCGCTCGCGGCCGTACCGGTTTCGGTAGCGCACCTCGATCTGCGTCTTGTGGCCGTACAGGAGGGCCTTCTTGGCGCGCTGCGGGAGGCCCGCCCAGGGCATGTCGGTGGAGAAGCCGAGCGCGTCGGCGAGCGCGCCGACCAGGCGCCCGAAGTAGTCCTTGGTGTGGCCGTGCGACCAGGGGTGGATGGCGCCCTCGTCGAGTGACTTGTCCTCGTCCGGGACGATCAGCTCGGGGTCGACCTCCATGCGCGTGCCGATGCCCGTGCAGTCCGGGCAGGCGCCGAAGGGCGAGTTGAAGGAGAAGGAGCGGGGCTCCAGCTCCTCGAAGGACAGGTCGTCGTACGGGCAGTACAGGTGCTCCGAGTACATGCGCTCGCGCTCGGGGTCGTCCTCGGGGAGGTCGACGAAGTCGAGCACGACCATGCCGCCGGCGAGGCCGAGCGCGGTCTCCACGGAGTCGGTCAGGCGGCGCTTGGCGGAGTCCTTCACCGTGAGGCGGTCGATGACCACCTCGATGGTGTGCTTCTCCTGCTTCTTCAGCGTGGGCGGCTCGGAGAGCTGGATCGTCTGGCCGTCGACCCGCGCACGGCTGTAGCCCTTGGTCTGGAGGTCGGCGAAGAGGTCGACGAACTCGCCCTTGCGCTCGCGCACCAGCGGCGAGAGGACCTGGAAGCGGCTGCCTTCCGGCAGCTCGAGGACCTTGTCGACGATGGCCTGCGGCGACTGCCGGGAGATCGGACGCCCGCACTCGGGACAGTGCGGCTTGCCGATGCGCGCGAAGAGCAGGCGGAGGTAGTCGTACACCTCGGTGATGGTGCCGACCGTGGAGCGCGGGTTGCGCGAGGTCGACTTCTGGTCGATGGAGACCGCGGGTGAGAGGCCCTCGATGAAGTCGACGTCCGGCTTGTCCATCTGGCCGAGGAACTGCCGGGCGTACGAGGACAGCGATTCCACGTACCGCCGCTGGCCCTCGGCGAAGATCGTGTCGAACGCGAGCGAGGACTTGCCCGACCCGGAGAGCCCGGTGAAGACGATGAGGGAGTCACGCGGGAGGTCGAGCGACACGTTCTTGAGATTGTGCTCGCGCGCGCCACGGACGATGAGACGGTCGGCCACGCCGGTCCGCACCTTTCTTGAGAGAAGTGACAGGGGCGGGACCCCCGTCATTCACAGACTAGGGCGAGCCACTGACAACGCCGGGGCGGATGCCCTGGTTGATAACAAACCCGGACCACCAAGAATGCCCGATGCCGCACCCGACCATATAGCACGTGCATTCGATTTGCGGTGGCGCTCCCACACCTTCACCCGAACGTGTGGCGCGACTATCGTCGGGCGCATGATTGATCATGTGCGCGACCTGGCGTCTGTACGTGACGCGACCGACCGGCTGCTCACCGCAGCCGCGAAACTGAACAACGATTCGACCGCCGAGCCGTCACGGCTGCCCGGCTGGACCCGTGGCCACGTCCTCGCCCACCTCGCCCGTAACGCGGACGCGCTCGTGAACGTCCTCGCCGGGCGGCCCATGTACATCAGCGGCGACGCACGGGACGCGGACATCGAGCGGGACGCACCCCGGCCCCTGGCCGAGCAGCTCACCGACGTACGCGAGGCCGCGGAACGATTCCAGGAGCAGGCCGCGATCCCGGCCGACTGGTCCCGCACCATCACGATGCGCAACGGAGTGACCGACTCCGCGTCCCGTGTGCCGTTCCGGCGGTGGGTCGAGGTCGACCTGCACCACGTCGACCTCGGCATCGGGTACGAGCTCGAAGATCTGCCCGAGGAATTCGTGCGGCGGGAGATCGCTTTCCTGGCGGCTCGCTTCTCCGGGAACCCCGATGTGCCGCCGACGGGGCTGACGGACGGCACGCACGCGTGGACCACCGGCCGGGACGGTGCGCCCGAGGTCACTGTTTCCGGCCCCGCGTCCGACGTGGTCGGCTGGCTCTCCGGCCGTCGGGACGGCTCCGCGCTGACGGCTGAAGGCGGCCTCCTGCCCTCCCTGCCGCCGCTATAGGCTGAGGAACATGACGTACAGCGGAGCAGTGAAGGTCGGCGGCGGCGCGGACGTGCACGAGCTGCAGGACCTGATGATCTCGAAGGTCGCGGTCGGCCCGATGGACAACAACGCGTACCTGCTGCGCTGCCGGGCCACGGACGAGCAGCTCCTGATCGACGCGGCGAACGACGCCGAGACGCTGCTCACGCTGATCGGTGACGACGGCATCGCGTCCGTCGTCACCACGCATCAGCACGGCGACCACTGGCAGGCCCTCGCCGCGGTCGTCGAGGCCACCGGTGCCCGGACCTACGCGGGCCGCGAGGACGCCGTGGGCATCCCGGTGCCCACGGACGTCCCGCTCGTGGACGGCGACACCGTGCGGGTCGGCCACGTCTCGCTCACCGCGCGTCACCTGGTGGGCCACACGCCGGGCTCGATCGCCCTCGTGTACGACGACCCGCACGGCCACCCGCACGTCTTCACCGGCGACTGCCTCTTTCCGGGCGGCATCGGCAACACGCACCAGGACCCGCAGGCCTTCGCGAGCCTGCTGAACGACGTCGAGACGAAGATCTTCGGCACGCTCCCCGACGAGACCTGGGTCTACCCCGGCCACGGGAACGACACCACGCTGGGCACCGAGCGCCCGCACGTCGCGGAGTGGCGTCAGCGGGGCTGGTGAGCCGAGGGAGCCGCGGGCGCGGCCGGGAGGTCAGGCCGCGCCGACCAGCGCCGCCACCCGCTCCACCGCGAACGCGTACCCCTGGACACCGCACCCCGCGATGACGCCGTCGGCGCGCTGGGAGACGTACGAGTGGTGCCGGAACGCCTCGCGCTGATGGATGTTGGAGATGTGGACCTCCACCACCGGCATGCCGTCACAGGTGTTGAGCGCGTCCAGGATCGCGACCGACGTGTGCGAGTAGGCCGCCGGGTTGATGACGATGCCCGCGTGGTGCTCGCGCGCCTCGTGGATCCAGTCCACCAACTGACCCTCGTGGTTGCTCTGCCGCAGGTCCACGGTGCCGCCGTGCGCCGCTGCCGCCTTGGCGCACAGCGTCTCGACGTCGGCGAGGGTGTCGGAGCCGTAGATCTCGGGCTGGCGCTGACCGAGCAGGTTCAGATTGGGGCCGTTCAAGATCATGATCGGGGCGTTGGCAAGAATGCGCGTCATGCCGTCAGCGTACTGAGGAACCGATCCACGCCTCCGCACGCCCCCGTAACCGGCCATCACAGCGGGTAGTTGACGCGGCATGCGCAAGAGCCCCTCCCCCGCCGGGACGGCCGCGGCCCTGGCGCTCGGCAACCCGCCCCGGTCACGGCGTGACCGCGAGCTCCAGGTAGGCCGCGAACAACACCAAATGGACGCCGCCCTGCAACAGCGTGGCGCGTCCCGGCACGACCGTGAGCGTGCCGACGATCACGGTGAGGGCGAGCAGCACCATGTGGGTCGGGCCCAGTCCGAGCACCAGCGGTCCGGAGAGCCAGACGGAGGCGACCGCGACGGCCGGGATGGTCAGGCCGATGCTGGCCATCGCGGACCCGAGGGCGAGGTTGAGGCTGGTCTGCACCCGGTCGCGGCGGGTGGCGCGGACGGCGGCGATGGTCTCCGGGAGCAGCACGAGCAACGCGATGATCACACCGACCACGGAGTGCGGCATGCCGGCGCTCTCCACGCCGGACTCGATGGTCGGCGAGACCCCCTTGGCGAGGCCGACCACGCCGATCAGGGCGAGGGCGAGCAGGCCCAGGCTGATCTGGGCGGCACGGGTGGAGGGGCCTGCGGCGTCCTCGGAGTCGATCACCTCGCCCTTGCGGGTGATCGGCAGGAAGTACTCGCGGTGGCGCACGGTCTGCGTGGCCACGAACAGGCCGTACAGGACGAGCGAGGCGAGGGCGGCGAAGGTGAGCTGCGCCGTGGAGAACTCCGGGCCCTGCTTGCTCGTGGTGAAGGTCGGCAGGACCAGGCTGAGGGTCGCGAGCGTGGCGACGGTCGCGAGGGCGGCGCCGGTGCCCTCGGACTGGAAGACGGCGACGCGGTGGCGGAGTGCGCCCACCAGCAGACACAGGCCGATGATGCCGTTGCAGGTGATCATCACGGCGGCGAACACGGTGTCGCGGGCCAGCGTCGCGCTCTTGTCGCCGCCGTCGGCCATCAGGGTGACGATCAGCGCGACCTCGATGATCGTCACGGCGACGGCGAGGACGAGAGAGCCGAAGGGTTCACCGACGCGGTGCGCGATCACCTCCGCGTGGTGCACGGCGGCGAGCACCGCCCCGGCGAGCACGAGCGTCACCACGGCCACGACCACGCCCGGCAGATCGCGTCCCCAGGTGAGGGCGAGCAGGACGACGGCGAGAACCGGCACGACCGCGGTCCACTGGGTGGCGAGTGCCCGGAGCCGAGTGATCATGCCTCCGATGCTGCACCGGGCGGCTGGGCCCCGCTACTTCAGTTCTGCCGTCTCCCGTACGTCGCGGTCCGCGAAGGACGGGCCGCTCGTCCACATGCGGCGGGGACGAGCACGGGGTGTGGCCCACGGCGATCCGCCGCGGGCCACACCCCGTATGAGAACTCCTGCGACCGACGCCGTCAGGCCTCGATGCTGTCCTTCGCAGTCTCGTCGGCCGCCTTCTCCGCGGCCTCCTTCTCGGCCTGCTTCCTGGAGGCGAAGAGGCTGGTGATCGTCGTGATGACCAGGACACCGCAGATGACGCCGAGCGAGACCGGGATGGAGATCTCGGGAACGTGCACCCCGTTCTCGTGCAGGGCGTGCAGGACCAGCTTCACGCCGATGAAGCCCAGGATGACCGACAGGCCGTAGCTGAGGTGGACCAGCTTCTTGAGCAGTCCGCCGATGAGGAAGTACAGCTGGCGCAGACCCATCAGGGCGAAGGCGTTCGCCGTGAAGACGATGTACGGGTCCTGGGTGAGGCCGAAGATCGCGGGGATCGAGTCCATCGCGAAGAGCACATCGGTGGTGCCGATGGCGAGCATGACGACCATGAGGGGCGTCATGATCTTCTTGCCGTTCTTCTTGATGAACAGCTTGGTGCCGTGGTACTGGTCGGCGACGCCGAACTTCCTCTCGGCGGCCTTCAGGAGACGGTTCTCCTCGAAGTCCTCCTCCTCGTCGTCCGAGCGCGCCTCCTGGATGAGCTTCCAGGCGGTGTAGATCAGGAACGCGCCGAAGATGTAGAAGACCCAGGAGAAGTTGGCGATGACCGCGGCTCCGGCGGCGATGAAGATCGCTCGCAGGACGAGCGCGATCAGCACGCCGAAGAGCAGCACCCGCTGCTGGAGATGGGTGGGCACCGAGAACTTCGCCATGATCAGGATGAAGACGAAGAGGTTGTCGACGCTGAGCGACTTCTCGGTGATGAAGCCCGCGAAGAACTCGCCGGACGCCTGGCCCCCGCCCCAGATCAGCAGGCCCACTCCGAAGAGCGCGGCCAGCACGATCCAGACGACCGTCCAGATTCCGGCTTCCTTGATCGACACGTCATGCGGCTTGCGGCCGATGAAGAAGTCGACCGCGATCAGGGCACACAGACCAAGAATGGTCAGTACCCACAGGGTCATTGAAACGTCCACTGCGCCTCCGGCGTCGTACGGCTACTGATCAGCGTCGTCGCTGCCGGAGGTCTCTTCCACCCGAGGCGGCTCACCGCCCCGCGGGCCGACGCCCCGGGACCGATGGCGGTCCGTATTGACGGGTACGTCGCGTTCGGGAGTACTCCCCTCCGCTGCAAGAAGAGTACGCGAAACACCAAGACTTAGTAAAGGAGATGGCAAACAAGAGCCAAAAGCCCAGGTCAGCTGGGTCCGAAAGTCGCTTTACCGGTAGCCGACGGAGGTCAGCGGCCGCCCGTGCGCCGGGCGCGCGCGACCTGGTCCAGGACCTGCTGGAGCACCCGGCTGCCGGGCGGTGTCATCGGCGGCTCGTACGTCCAGGCGTGGCCGACCCAGGGGTCGGCGAGGTGGTCGTCGGCCACCGGGGTCAGGCGCAGGAGCGCGCGCCAGAGCGGGTCGAGCAGCGGGCCGTACTCGGCGGCGTCCTCACGGTCGGCGACCATCATCAGGTGCACGCCGACCGCCGGGCCCTCGTCCGCGAGATAGCGGAGCTGGGTCACGGCGCGGTCGTCGAAGCCGTGCGGGAAGTCGTTGACGATCAGGAGCTGCTCGGCGGTGTCCAGGTCAGGCGGCAGCGCGTCGGCGGCGCCCGCGCGGATCGCCATCTGCACCAGGTCCACGCGCTGGGTGAGCTTGGCCAGCACGGCGGAGACCCCTGCCGCGCCGGCGGCCGGGGCCTCGTCCAGCACGCCCGCCGTCACCAGCGGGGAGAGCGCGCCGGCCGCGGAGCCCGCCGCGTCGATGACGTGCACCGTGAACTCGCCCGCGGGGTACACCGCGAGCAGCCGCGCGGCGTGCGCGACCGCGCTGTCCATGGCGAGACGGCGCAGCTCGTCCGTGTCGGCCAGGGAGTCCGTGCCCGACGAGCGGCCGCTGTCGATCCACAGGCCGCGCTCCAGGGGCAGCCTGACCAGCATGGGGATGTGCAGATCGGGGCGCTCGGGCAGATGGAGGTCGCCCAGGCGCACGGCCATGGGGATCTCCATGGGGGTTCGGTACGCGTGCCAGACGGGGCTGTCCCAGCCCGCGTACGCCATGGGCAGGGCGGGCTCGACGACCTCGGACTCGGCGGCGAGCTGGCCCAGGTCGCGGTCGAGGGCGGCCCTCGCCCGGTCGACGAGGAGGCCGTGCTTGGCGCGGGCGGCCTCGCGCGCGACGTCCCCGGTGTCGCCGATGCGGCTGCGCGGGTCGGAGAGGACCTTGTCGAGCTCCTGGTCCATGCGCGACTCGGCGAAGTCGACGGCGCTCCGGTACGCGGCCGTGGTGCGGGCCAGGTCCTCGAACATGCCCCACACCTGGTTGTAGAGGCGCTCCTCCATGGACCAGCCGGTCGCGTCGCCCGCCACGGGCTGGGCGGCCTTGCCCGGTTCGGCCGGGGCCGCGGTCGGCGCGGGCGGCGGCGGTGCGCTGGTCTGGCGGCTGGGGTGGGTGTAGTTGACCGGGCCGCCCGTGGCACCCGTGGCGGCGCTCGCGTCGCCCGGCTGGTGCGGCGCCGGTGCGGCCTGCGGGGCGGCGGTGCTGTCCGGGCCCGGGGCTCCCGGGCCGGGGGCGGCGGTCTGTCCGGCCGTCCGCACGCGGGCGTCGTCCGAGGAGCGGGGCGGCGGCGCGGCCACCGAGCGGGCCAGGCCCTGGGCCACCGCTTCGTTGATCGAGCCCGCCAGTTCACGGGCCTGCGGCAGGCCCTGGTCGGTGAGCATGTCGGCGAGGCCGCCCGCGTACCCCTGGCCGACTGCGCGCACCTTCCAGGCGTCCTGCCTTCGGTAGAGCTCCAGGGCGACGACGGCGGACTCGGCGTCCAGGTCGGTGATGGTGTAGCTGGCGACCTCGGAGCCGTCGAGTCCGGTGACGGCGACGAAGGGTGCGGCGAGGGCGCCGAAGCTGACCGGTCCGCCGACGCCGACGGGCAGCGCGAGGAGGACGTTGACCCGGTGCACCGCTTCCGGCACGGCGCCGAGGTCCACCGCGAGGCGGTGGTCGGCGGCGGCCTGCCGGGGCACTTCGAGCCCCGGCAGCGTGGGCGACCCGGGATGGGCCACCCAGTCCGTGCCGCGTACCTTGCCCTGGTCGTCGCTGAGCGTGACCCCCGCCACGATCGGCTTGCCGACCGAGACCCTGATCTCCAGACGGGTCTCGGGAAGCGGGTGGTTCTGCCCCCGGACCAGCTCGGCCGTCATCGCCTTCGTCCCCCTCGTGCCCTCAGTACTTACTGGTGCCGCGTGGCTACAGCTGCGGCAGGATCGACGGCATCAGGTCCTGGAACGTGCGGCCGTTGGCCGGATTGCCGATGGCCGTCATCTGCCAGCCCGCGCCGGCGCGGTGGACCTTCGCCATGATCTGCGCGGTGTACTGACCGCCACCGTCGAGCGTGTACCGGGCGAGCTCCTGGCCGTTGGTCTCGTCGACCAGGCGGCAGAACGCATTCTGCACTTCCTGGAACGTCTGGCCCGTGAACGAGTTGACCGTGAAGACGATCTGGTCGATGTGGACCGGGATCCGCTGCAGGTCGACGAGGATCGCCTCGTCGTCCCCGCCCTGGCCGACACCGCCGACGAGGTTGTCACCGGTGTGCCGCACGGAACCGTCGTCACTGACGAGGTGACGGAAGAACACGACGTCCACCGGCTGCTTGTCGGCGAACAGGACCGCCGAGGCGTCCAGGTCGACCTCACGCGTGCGCGTGCCGAACAGGCCGCGCCTGGGGGCCGCTTGCCAGCCGAGGCCCATGCGCACCGCGGTCAGGGCGCCCCCGTCGTCCTTCTGCAGGCTGATGGCCTGACCCTTGGTCATGTTGACCGTCACGCGCTGTCCCCTCTCGAACTGCCTGGGCAACCGCCGGTCTGTGCGGTTGCCCAGCACCCTATGCAGAGGCACTGACCGTGCCGTACCGCGGGCAGCACTTTGTGTCGGTCTTGCAACACACCAGGCAGTACGCCTACGCCTGCCCCGCCTCCCTCATCTGCCTGAGCTCCTTCTTCATCTCTGACACCTCGTCACGCAGCCGTGCGGCGATCTCGAACTGGAGGTCGCCGGCGGCGGCACGCATGCGGGCCGTCATCTCTTCGATCTGCTCGGCCAGTTCGGCCGCGGGCCTGTCGGTGGGCACCTTCTCGGCCGCCTTGCCCTTGGCCGCCTTGCCCGCCTTCCCGCCGAGCGCCGGCACCGGCGCCTTGGCGGCCGTCCCCGCGTCGGCCTTCGCCTTGCGGTAGTCGGTGCCGAGGAGCTGCTCCGTGTCGACCTCCTCGCGCGCGATCGCCGACACGATGTCGTTGATCTTCTTGCGCAGCGGCTGCGGGTCGATCCCCTTCTCCTTGTTGTACGCGATCTGCTTCTCGCGGCGGCGGTTCGTCTCCTCGATGGCCTGCTCCATCGCGGGGGTGACCTTGTCCGCGTACATATGGACCTGGCCGGAGACGTTTCGGGCGGCGCGGCCGATCGTCTGGATCAGTGAGGTGCCGGAGCGCAGGAAGCCCTGCTTGTCGGCGTCGAGGATCGACACCAGGGAGACCTCGGGCAGGTCGAGTCCCTCGCGCAGGAGGTTGATGCCGACCAGGACGTCGTACTCGCCGGCGCGCAGTTCGCGCAGGAGCTCGACGCGGCGCAGGGTGTCGACGTCACTGTGCAGATAGCGGACCTGGATGCCCAGTTCCAGGAAGTAGTCGGTGAGGTCCTCGGCCATCTTCTTGGTGAGCGTGGTGACCAGGACGCGCTCGTCCTTCTCGGTGCGGGTGCGGATCTCGTGCACCAGGTCGTCGATCTGGCCCTCGGTGGGCTTGACCACGACCTCCGGGTCGATGAGGCCGGTGGGGCGGATGATCTGCTCGACGAAGCCGTCGCCGCGCGAGAGCTCGTACTTCCCGGGGGTCGCCGAGAGGTAGACGGTCTGGCCGATGCGGCCGAGGAACTCCTCCCACTTCAGCGGGCGGTTGTCCAGCGCGGACGGCAGGCGGAAGCCGTGGTCCACCAGGGTCCGCTTCCGTGAGGCGTCGCCCTCGTACATCGCGCCGATCTGCGGGACCGTGACGTGCGACTCGTCGATGACGAGGAGGAAGTCCTCGGGGAAGTAGTCGATGAGGGTGTTCGGCGCGGAGCCGGGCTCGCGGTCGTCGAAGTGCATCGAGTAGTTCTCGATGCCGGAGCAGGAGCCGATCTGGCGGAGCATCTCCAGGTCGTACGTCGTGCGCATGCGCAGGCGCTGGGCCTCCAGCATCTTGCCCTGCTTCTCCAGCTCGGTCAGGCGCTCGGCGAGCTCCTTCTCGATGCCGTTGACCGCCTTCTCCATGCGCTCCGGGCCCGCCACGTAGTGCGAGGCCGGGAAGACGTACAGGTGGTCGTCGTCGCTGATGACCTCACCGGTGAGGGGGTGCAGCGTGGAGAGTGCCTCGATCTCGTCGCCGAACATCTCGATGCGGACGGCCAGCTCTTCATAGACCGGGAAGATCTCGATGGTGTCGCCGCGGACCCGGAAGGTGCCGCGCGCGAAGGCCACGTCGTTGCGCGTGTACTGGATGTCGACGAAGCGGCGCAGGAGCTGGTCGCGGTCGATCTCGTCGCCGACCTTGAGCGGCACCATGCGGTCGACGTACTCCTGCGGTGTGCCGAGGCCGTAGATGCAGGAGACGGAGGCGACCACGATCACGTCGCGCCGGGTGAGCAGCGAGTTCGTCGCGGAGTGGCGCAGGCGCTCGACTTCCTCGTTGATCGAGGAGTCCTTCTCGATGTACGTGTCCGACTGCGGGACGTACGCCTCGGGCTGGTAGTAGTCGTAGTACGAGACGAAGTACTCCACCGCGTTGTTCGGCAGGAGCTCTCGGAACTCGTTGGCCAGCTGAGCGGCGAGCGTCTTGTTCGGCGCCATCACGAGGGTGGGGCGCTGGAGCTTCTCGATCATCCACGCGGTGGTGGCCGACTTGCCGGTGCCGGTCGCGCCGAGCAGGACGACGTCCTTCTCACCTGCGTTGATGCGCCGCTCCAGGTCGGCGATGGCCGCCGGCTGGTCGCCGCTTGGCGTGTAGTCACTGACGACCTCGAAAGGTGCCACCGTGCGTTCGATCTTGGATACGGGCCGCATGGAACCCACCGTACGACCCCGCACTGACAACGGGGTCGGATCACCAGCTCTGCGGGGTCTTGGAGCCGGGTCGCTGCGAGGGCTTGCGGCCCGTCCGCGGGGCGTGCCGGTCGCCTGAGCGCGGCACGGGGTAGGGGGCGTGCTGCCGCTGTGCGGCGTTCTGGAGGTCGGCCTTGCCCATCACCATCAGCGGGTCGAACATCACGATCACCCCCGCCAGGAGCAGGAAGGCGAGCGGGCCGATCATCATGGGCGCGAGCAGTTCGGCGGGCGAGTCCCCCGTGGCCGGCGCGGCGGACGAGCCGTGCAGATGGACACTGAGCGCGGCCATCCCCGTGTAGTGCATGCCGCTGACGGCGAGCCCCATGACGAGGCTCGCGCCCAGGCTCCAGAGGAAACCCCTGACCTGCGCGGCGGCCCACAGGGCCGCGCTGGCGGCGACCACGGCGATCACGACGGACGCGGAGACGGTGAGGGTGTTGTACTCCAGCGACCCGCGCAGACGCATACCGGCCATTCCCAGGTAGTGCATCGAGGCGACACCCAGACCGGTGATCGTGCCCCCGGTGAACAGCGCCGTCCCGGTCGCACCGCGGTAGCCCACGATGAAGATCCCGATGCCGACCATGACGATGGCGACGGCGAGACTCGCGAACGTCAGCGCCTTGTCGTAATGGATCGGGGCTTCCTCAACGGTGAAGCCCATCATCGCGATGAAGTGCATGGTCCAGATGCCGGACCCGATCGCCGCCGACCCGAGGGCGAGCCAGCCGGGCCGCCAGGAGTGTGCGACGAGCAGCGACCTGGTGGTGCAGCGCAGGCCGAGCGCACCGCCGAGACACGCCATGAGGTACGCCGCTACCGGCGTGACAAGTCCATAGCTGAAACCGTCGACCGTGCCCTGCATGAGCGGTAGCCCTTCCGCCTATTTTTCCAAATGCCCGGGATTGCACCCAAGTGGCCCCAGCCGCCCGTGCAATGACAGGCCATGGGCTGACGCAGAGAGTAAAGCTCACTCCGGAACTTGCGAACGATTTTCCGGGAAAGAAACCCGGCTGTCTCCGTTCAACCTGTGGCCATCCTGCACCTGTCTCGCGTTGGCCGTGAACTGTCACTCTCATCCGGTCCGTGCCCGCATAGCGCGAGGAGTCACCGTTGTACGCACGCGTTGCCGCTGCCACCACCGCCGCTCTTCTTGGAGCCGGTGCACTCGTCCTCCCTTCCGCCACCGCTCAGGCCGCCGACCAGAAGTCGGCGCCGGCGTCCGCCCGGACGCCCGCACAGACGCCCGCCTCGCACGACAGACCGCTGGTCGTCGCACACCGGGGCGCTTCCGCCTACGCGCCCGAGAACACTTTCGCAGCCATCGACAAGGCGGCTGACATGGGGTTCCGCTGGGTCGAGAACGACGTCCAGCGCACCAAGGACGGCGAGCTCGTGATCGTGCACGACGACACCCTGACGCGGACCACGAACGTCGAGCAGGTCTTCCCCGGCCGCGCGCCGTGGAAGGTCAAGGACTTCACCGCGGCGGAGATCGCCAGGCTGGACGCGGGCAGCTGGTTCAGCCCGAAGTACGCGGGCCAGCGGGTGCCGACGCTGAAGCAGTACATGAACCGCGTCTCGCGCAACCACCAGAGCCTCGTCTTCGAGTTCAAGAAGCCCGAGCTGTACCCGGGCATCGAGAAGCAGGGCCTCGCGGTCCTGCGCAAGACCGGCTGGCTGGACAAGCACCACGTCAAGAGCAAGCTCGTCATCCAGAGCTTCAGCGCGGACAGCGTCAAGAAGGTCCACAAGCTGCGGCCCGACGTCAAGACCGGCTTCCTCGGCACGCCCGCGGTCGCCGATCTGCCCAAGTACGCGAAGTTCGCCGACCAGATCAACTCGACGCACGGCTCCATCTCCCGTGAGTACGTCGCCGCGATCCACGCGACCAAGGGGCCGCACCGCAAGCGCCTGGAGATCTTCACGTGGACCGTGAACGACGCGGCGACCGCGCGGAAGGTGGCGGGCTTCCGGGTGGACGGCATCATCACGAACACGCCCGACGTCGTGCGCAAGGCCGTCTCCGGCTAGGCCCGCGCGGGTCCGGCCGGCCCCGTTGTCAGTGCCCGGTCGTACGGTGGTCCACATGAACGCCGAGGGGCAGCAGGAGCAGGGCCGGCCGGGCACGCACGACGAGGGCGGCCGGCGGCAGGTGGTGTGGGCCGTCGTCGCGAGCGACATCGGCCCGCTGCTGCTCGCCGCGACCGACGAAGGCCTGGTCAGCGTCGCCTTCCACGCCACGGACGAGGTGCGCGACCAGACGATCGAGCGGCTCGGCTCCCGGCTGGGGGCCGAGCCGGTCGAGGCACCCGGGTCCCCCCTGCTCGCCGAGCCCATACGCCAGCTCGCCGCCTATTTCGCGGGCGAGCGGCACGACTTCGAGCTGCCGCTCGACTGGTCGCTGATCTCCGGGTTCAACCGCCAGGTCCTGCGCGAGCTGACCACCGTTCCGTACGGCGCGGTCGTGGGGTACGGGGACCTGGCCCGCCGGGTCGGCCAGGCCGGCGCGGCTCAGGCGGTCGGTATGGCGATGGGTGCCAATCCGCTGCCGGTCGTAGTGCCGTGCCACCGGGTGGTCGAGCGGGACGGCGGCATCGGCGGATTCGGCGGCGGCGTCGAGACCAAGCGGCAGCTCCTCGCACTGGAAGGGGTGCTGCCGGAGCCACTCTTCTGACGCTGCCGCCCCCCGCCCGGGCCGCTCCTCCGCCGTCCTCCGGCGGAGTGCGAAATCTGTGTTTCCCGCCTACGAACGCCCTGGCACACTGCGTCAGTGACTTCGACCGTCGACGCTCCTGACATACCCGCGCCAGAGGCACTGCCCGCCCTGCGCCGCCGCACCACCGCGGTGCTGGTCTCCAGTCAGATACTGGGCGGGCTCGGCGTACCGATCGGCATCGCCCTGGCGCCGATGCTGGCGACCGAGGTGAGCGGGACGGAGGCGCTGTCCGGCCTCGCGCCCACCGCGTCCGTGGCCGGCACGGCCCTGCTGTCGCTGCCGCTCGCCGCCCTGATGACGTCGCGCGGACGGCGGCCCGGCCTCGTCCTCGCGTATCTGATCGGCGCGCTGGGAGCGGGACTCGTGGTCCTCGCCGCGGTCATCGAGAGCTTCCCCCTGCTGCTGCTCGGCATGGCGGGCTTCGGGGCGGGCTCCTCGGCCAATCTGCAGGCCCGCTTCGCGGCGGCGGACCTCGCCGAGCCCGAGCGGCGCGGCCGTGCCATCTCCCTCGTCATCTGGGCCACGACCATCGGCTCGGTCCTCGGCCCGAACATCGCCGCGCCCACGAGCCGCGCCTTCTCCAACACCTCCATCCCCGAGGCGGCGGGCCCCTTCCTCTTCGCCGCCGGGATCTTCGCCGTCGCGGGGCTCGTGGTGGCGGTACTGCTGCGCCCGGACCCGCTGCTCACCGCCCGGGCGCTCGCCCCGCACGAGAACCACTCCGCGCAGAGCCGCTCACTGCGGGCCGGTGTCGCCGCGGTGGCCGCGTCGCCGATGGCCCGGCTCGCGCTGGTGACGGTCGCCGCTTCGCACACGGTGATGGTCTCGATCATGGTCATGACGCCGGTCGACCTGGGGCACCACGGGGCGAGCCTGCAGCTGGTCGGCCTGGTCATCAGCGGACACATCGCGGGCATGTACGCGCTCTCGCCGGTGATGGGCTGGCTCTCCGACCGGTTCGGGCGGCTCTCCGTGATCGGCCTCGCGGTCGGGCTGCTGTGCTGCGCCGCGCTCCTTGCCGGTACGGCGGGGCCCAGCCACGGCCGGACCGCCGCCGGTCTCTTCGTGCTCGGCCTCGGCTGGTCGGCGGGCCTCGTCTCGGGCTCCGCGCTGCTCACCGACTCCGTGCCGCAGCCCGCCCGGGCCGCCGTGCAGGGCCTCTCGGACCTGACCATGAACACGGCGGCGGGCATCGGCGGCGCGGCGGCCGGCCTGATCGTCGCGCGGGCGAGCTACGGCTGGCTCAACCTCGTCGGGGTCTGCGTACTGCTGCCGATGGCGGCGCTGGCACTCCGCAGGGCGGTCAAGAAGGCCTGACCCGCGGGGTGCGCGACACGTGCCGGGGTCAGGCGAGGGTGATGTGGTACGCCTTGCGCAGCGTCTCGTGCACGGTCCACGTCGTACGGTCGCCCTCGCGCAGGACGGCCGCGTCGCCGGGGCCGATCTCGATCACGTCGCCGCCCTCGACCTCGATCGTGGCACGGCCGCTGACGACCACGAAGAGCTCGTTCGCCTCGGTGTCGGTGACCACGCCGGGCGTGATCTGCCAGATGCCGCGCAGCTGCTTGCCGTCGGCCGACTCCCACAGGACCTTGCCGGTGACCTCCGGGGTGCCGGAGATGATCTGCTCGGGGTCGAGGGGCTCGGCCTCCAGGTCGACATCCGGAATGTGCACGGCAAAGGACGCAACGGCCTGATCATTCGTGGTCATGGCCGGTCACCCTAGCCGGGCGCGGCGGGGCGCCCTGACGGGGGTGGCTCCTTCTCGGCTACCTCTCCTCCGCCGTGCCCGCCTTGTCCGCCCCCTCCTCTCCGTAGTGCCGCGCCTCGAAGATGTTCCCGTCCGGGTCGCGGAAGTAGAAGCTGCGGCGGGCCTTGCCGCGGGCGCCGAACGCGTCGTACCCGATGTCCGACACCGGGGTGCCGTGCTCCTCCAGGCGGGTGCGCAACGCCTCGAAGTCGGCTTCCGGCAGGGCGAGGCAGACGTGGTTGACCGGGTGGCCCGCGCTCTTGTCGGCGTCAGGGACGACGTTCATGCGCTCGGCGAGGGTGAGCGGGGCGAGGTCGAAGATGGTCTCTTCGTTGAGCCGGACGGAGGGGAAGGAGACCTTGCCCTCCGTGTACTCGGCGACGCGCAGGGGTTCGAGGCCCAGCACCTTCTCGTAGAAGCCGGCTGCCGCCGCGGGATCGCTCACCCACAGGACGACGTGGTCGAGACGTGTCGTGTTGTCCGTCATGCCCCCAGGCTGCTGGCCGGCCCCCGGCGTCGCAAGGGTTTGGCAGGGCGCGCCGGTCGCCAGGGATGAGGGGAGACCCGACAGGCAGGAGGCAGGCCCGTGTTGGTGGTGTCCGACGAGGTGCAGGCGGCTGTGGCGGACCGGCGGCCGGTCGTCGCCCTGGAGTCCACGATCATCGCGCACGGGCTGCCGCGCCCGCGCAATCTCCAGGTCGCGCGTGAGCTCGAAGAGGCCGTACGCGCGGAGGGCGCGGTCCCCGCGACGATCGCCGTACTGGACGGGCGGCCTCATGTCGGCCTGGACAAGCAGCAGTTGGAACGCGTCGCGAACGAGGACGGCATCCGCAAGCTGGGCCACCGCGATCTGGCGCTCGCGGTCGCGGCGGGCGCGAGCGGGGCGACGACGGTGTCCGCGACGGCGCTGCTCGCCGCGCGGGCGGGCGTACGGGTGTTCGCCACGGGTGGCCTCGGCGGGGTGCACCGGGAGTGGACGGAGACCCAGGACGAGTCCGCCGACCTGGGGCTGCTCGCCCGGACGCGCATCACGGTGGTCTGCGCGGGGGTGAAGTCGATCCTGGACGTGGCGGCGACACTGCAGCGTCTGGAGACGCTGGGCGTGGCGGTGGCCGGGTACGGGACGGACCGCTTCCCCGGCTTCTACCTCACCGACTCCGGGCATCCGGTGGACTGGACGCTGCGGACGCCCGAGGAGGTCGCGGCGGTGATGCGGGCCCAGGACGCGGTCGGCGGCCCGGAGTCCGCGCTGCTCGTGACGAACCCCGTACCGGAGGCCGAGCAACTCGACCCCGCGCTCCACGCGCGCGTGCTCGCCGAGGCGTTGGAGGCGTGCGCCGAGCGGGGCATCACCGGCCAGGCGGTCACCCCGTTCCTCCTGGACCAACTGGTCCACCGCACGAACGGCGCCTCCCTGAACGCCAACCTCGCGGCGGTACGGGGCAATGTGCGGCTTGCGGGTCGGATCGCGGCGGCTTGGGTGGGGTGGTGAGGGGTTGGTGGGGTGGGGTGTCTTGGCGGGGGCGTGCGGAGACATCGGGGCAGCAGGACGGTGCGGCGGTGATGTTGGGGCGGGGCGGGGTGGAGACGTCGGGGCCGGGTGAGGCGGTGGCGGTGCGTCGCAGTGAGGCGGTGGCATCGGGGCCGGGCGAGGCAGCGGCCTCGGGGCGGGGTGGGGCGGCGTCCCGGCGGGGTGAGGGGGCGGCGTCGGGGCCGGGTCGGGCGGAGACCTCGCGGCAGGGGGAGGCGGTGGCGGTGCGTCGGGGTGAGGCAGAGATATCGGGGCCGGGCGAGGCAGCGGCCTCGGGGTGGGGTGGGGCGGCGTCCCGGCGGGGTGAGGGGGTGGCGACGAGGCCGGGTCGGGCGGAGACCTCGCGGCAGGGGGAGGCGGTGGCGGTGCGTCGGGGTGAGGCAGAGATATCCCGGCGGGGTGGGGCGTTGCTGGTTGTCGGGGATGTCGTCACGGACATCGTTGCGCGGCACGGTGCGCCGCTCGCTCCGGGCACCGACACGGCGGCGGCGATCCGGGCGGTGCCGGGTGGCGCGGGCGCCAACGTGGCCTGCTGGGCGGCTTCTTGGGGGTGCCGCGACGTGCGGTTCCTGGGGCGGGTGGGCGCGGACTCCGTGAGGTGGCACGAGGAGGCGCTCACGCGCGCGGGGGTGCGGCCACGGCTCGTCGTCGACCACGAGGCGCCTACGGGGACCGTGATCTGCCTGGTCGACGGGGGCGCCGGAGCCGGGGCCGAGCGGACGTTCCTGACGGACAGCGGCGCGTCACTGCGCCTGTCGGCCGCGGACTGGTCTCCGGCGCTTCTGGACGGCGTGGGGTGGCTGCACCTGTCGGGGTACTTGTTCTTCGCTGAGCCGAGCAGGGCGGTGGCCGAGACGGCGTTGGGGGCGGCACGCGCGCGTGGAGTGCCGGTAAGCGTGGATCCGGCGTCGGCGGGCTTCCTCGCCGAGCTGGGGGTGGAGCGGTTCTTGGCGGCGGTGGACGGGGTGGATGTGTTGCTGCCCAGTGAGGGGGAGGCGCGGGCTCTGGCGGGGGCGCCTGGGGTGGAGGACGCGGGTGGCGTTTTGCTGGCGGAGGCCGCCGCGAAGTTGAGTCGGCGGTTCCCGGTGGTGGTCGTGAAGCGGGGCGCCGCGGGGGCGTTGCTGGCCCGGGACGGTGAGGTGCGGGCCGAGATCCCCGCACAGCCCGCCACCGCGCGGGACTCCACGGGGGCGGGCGACGCGTTCACGGGGGCGTTCCTTGCCGCGCGCCTGGGCGGCGGGGGGCTTCGCGAGGCTTCGGCCGAGGGGTGTCGGGCGGGAGCTAGGGCGGTCGAACTGGTGGGAGGTCGACCGCTGCCGGCTCAGGGGTGGGGCCGCGACGATCACGGTCTGAGCCGGGGGTGACTCCGGCGGGGGAACTCTGCGCACCGTGCTCCGGTGGACACCCCGCCGAGACTCCTCGCGCGCGCTGCCGACTGCGGGTGCGCGCCAACTGCGGCGCCGCCCACACGGCTTGCACGCCCCGCCGCTACGGCGAACGAGCCCCACGCATCGCGCTCCGGGCGGACGTACCGCCACGCCCTCTCACGCACACTGCCGCCCGCGGGCACGCGCACCGTCCGCCTTGGAGGCGGGGCCACGTCGGGATGCCTGTCCCCGCCAACACGCCTCGCACGACCCGCCACTCCAGCGAGCAAGTCCCGCGTGCCGCGCTCCGGGCAGACTTTCCGACCCGCCCCCTCACCCACTCTGCCGCCCACAGGCACGCGCCAGCTCCGGCTCCGCCCGCCATGGACACGGGGCCACGCCGGTCTGCCCGTCCCCGCTGACACGGCCTACACGCACCGCGCTCCGGCGGACATACCGGCACGCCCCTCACCCACGCTGCCGCCCGCGAGGGCATCGGGGCGAGGGGACAGGGCTGGGGTTCCCTCTTCCCTGCGTTCCCGGCCCAACTGCTCGACGCTCCCGGGCAATCGGGGGGGGTGGGAAAGGTTTGAAGGTTTGTCGGACTACCGGGGGCCGGGAAGCGCTACGGTTTGCGGCCCCAGGCTGAGATCAAAGGGGACGTCGCGAGGTCCATCGGCTCGGCGGCGATGTTCGCGAGGTGGTCGGCGATGTCCTCGTCCGTGGCCAGGCCCGCCGCCGTCAGCGCCACGCGGGACTGCTGGATCGTGGCCGTCTCCAGGGCCACGCAGGCGGGCGAGCTCAAAGGGAAGTACGCGTCGGCCTCCACCTGGCGCAGGCCCGCCGCCCGAAGCAGACGGGGCAGCCCACGCCCGTACGCGACGTCAGCGCCGCGCTCAGCGAGCAGCGCCCCCCGAAGCCGGTTCGCCAACCGCTGTGCAGGCCCGTGCTCGTCCGGACAGGACAGCGGCTGCAGGGCCGGGTCCACCTCCTCGACCAGCAGGCGGCCCCCCGGGCGCAGAGCCCGGATCATCGAGCGCAGCGCCAGTTCCTGGTCCGGCACCCGGGCGAGGACCAGCCGCGCATGGACAAGGTCGAAGCCCCCGCCGGGCGGCCCCTCCGCCCCCACGTCATGCGTACGCACCTCCACCGGCGGCCGTGCCGCCGACGTCTGCCAGGAGATGTCCGTGTCGGTCGCGAGGACCCGTCCGGTGGGCCCGACCCGCTTCGCGAGCCAGGAGACGACGGAGAAGCCGCCCGCGCCGACCTCCCAGCAGCGCCACCCCGGCCCGATGCCCAGCCGCTCGACGTGCCGGAAGGTCGTGGGGTCGAAGAGCGCGGAGAAGGCCGCTTCGGCCCCCTGCCCCGAACCCGCCGCACCCGCGCCCGCCCCCTCCGCGTGCCGATTCCTCTTGCCGGTCAGATAGCCATCGATGAGCGTCATGCGGCAATTATCGCGATTGTCCTGCTTACTCCGGGGAGGCAGCCCCGAACACCCGGAGCGGAGTCTTCCGTTCCCACAGGCTCCGACCACACTGTCGGGACGTGCTGGCACACTGGCACGTCACGTCACCAGAACGAGGAGCCACGCATGTCGATGGCAGGCAACCTGCGAAAGGTAGGGAACCTCCGCAAGGTAGGCGGCCTGCGGAAAGTCGCGCGGGTCGCCCAGTTCGTGCGCAAGCACAAGCGCGTCGACCTGAGCCACCCCGCCCGCTCACCCCTGGGCTCGGCGGTGGTCAAGTGCGTGACGTACCGGAACGGAGTGCGCCAGGACGGCGGCCGCGATCTCGTCGAGGAGGTCGAGCGCGTCCGCAAGAGCGGTGACGGCTTCGTCTGGCTCGGGTTGCACGAACCGACGGAGGACGAGTTCGCCGGCATCGCCGACCTCTTCGACCTGCACCCGCTCGCCGTCGAGGACGCGGTCCACGCCCACCAGCGGCCGAAGGTGGAGCGGTACGACGAGATGCTGTTCGCCGTGTTCAAGACCGTTTGCTATGTGGAGCATGCCGAACTCACCGCGACCAGCGAGGTGGTGGACACCGGCGAGATCATGGTCTTCGTCGGCGCGGACTTCGTGATCACCGTGCGGCACGGCCGCCACGGTTCTCTCGGCCCGCTGCGCGAGGAGCTCGAATCGGCTCCCGAGCAGCTCGCCCAGGGTCCCGCGGCGGTCCTGCACGCCCTGGCGGACCACGTCGTGGACGACTATCTCGTCGTGACGGACGCGGTGCAGGCCGACATCGACCAGGTCGAGATGGACGTGTTCTCCAAGGAGGGAGAGCGCGCCGACCCCGGCCGGATCTACCAGCTCAAGCGCGAACTCCTCGAACTGAAGCGCGCCGTGGTGCCACTCGGCCGCCCCCTGCAGATCCTCTCCACCCAGCAGATGCGGGCGATCGCCCCGGAGATACAGGCGTACTTCCGGGACGTCGACGACCACCTCAAGCGGGTCACGGAGCAGATCGCGTCCTTCGACGAGCTCCTGAACTCCATCCTCCAGGCCCATCTCGCCCAGGTGACGGTCGCTCAGAACGAGGACATGCGGAAGATCACCGCCTGGGCCGCCGTGATCGCCGTGCCGACGATGGTCTGCGGTGTGTATGGGATGAACTTCGACCACATGCCCGAACTGCACTGGAAGTACGGCTACGGACTGGTGGTCGGCCTGATCGTCACCACCTGTTTCGCGCTCTACCGCGGCTTCCGGCGCAACGGCTGGCTCTAGTCTCAATTTCCTCGCGAGTCTCAGTTCCTCGCGAGTCTCAGTTCCTCGCGAGTCTCAGTTCCTCGCGAGTCTCAGTTCCTCGCGAGTCTCAGTTCTTCGCGTACACGCTCTCGACCCAGCCCGCGAGCTGGTCGTCGGTGAGGTGCGTCGCCAGGTCGGCCTCACTGATCATGCCGACCAGGCGTTTGTTCTCGATGACCGGCAGCCTGCGGATCTGGCTGCCCTTCATCTCCTGGAGCACCTCGTGGACGCCCGCGCCCGAATCGATCCAGCGCGGCGTGCCCTTGGCCATGTCGCCCGCGGTCACCCGGGACGGGTCGTGCCCCATGGCCACGCAGCCGACCACGATGTCACGGTCGGTGAGGATGCCGCAGAGCCGCTCGTTCTCGTCGCTGATGGGCAGCGCGCCGACGTCGAGCTGACGCATCAGTTGTGCGGCGCGGTCCAGGGTCTCGTGTGCGGGGATCCACTGGGCGCCGCGGTGCATGATGTCTCCGGCGGTCGTCATGAGGTGCCTCCCGGTCCGGACGGCCGGCGCGGCGCGGAGGCACCGCCAGTCCCGGCGACCCTCATTCTCGTCGGGCCCCCGGAGGTCCGCACTCCGGAGGCGGGCACCCCTTACGGGGCAAGGGCTCCCGGGGCGGGGCAATGACTCCCAGGACCGAACAGGGCTCAGACGGAGAACCCGACGATCTTCTCCGGGGTCACCCTGATGATCACCCGGGCCTCCTCCTCCTTCTCGCCGGGCGGGTCGATGCCCAGGTACTTGTGCGAGAGCTCGTACGGAAGCCTCTTCTCCGGATCGGGGAGCACCTCGGCGACGCCGCGGATCTCGGTCGACACGTACGGGTTGGCCAGGTCGAAGACCGAGATGCTGATGCGCGGGTCGCGTTCGAGGTTGCGGACCTTCTGCCGCCGCGCCGTGGAGGAGAACAGCACGGTGTCGCCCTCGCGCTTGATCCACACCACCGAGTTCTGCGGCGCCCCTCCGGGGCCGAGGGTCGCGACGCTGGCGAAGTTCTTGCCGTCGAGGAGAGTGCGGACCGATTCGCTGAAGTGGAGCGCTGTCGTTGCCATGCCCAGACCCTAACTACATGCACGTGCATATAAAAGGGCTTTCCCTCAACAACTTTCTCGACCCCTTCGCCTCCCGCCGTCAGCCGCTCCACGCCGGATGCCGTGGGTCGTCCGCCCGTACGACGACGTCGGCCACCGCACCGGGGTCCGCCTCCGCTTCATACCGCTCGAAGGCAGGCAGGGTCCAGCGTTCGCTCTCCGCCGTACGTCGCCGCAGGGCGCCCGGCGAAAGGCTCGTGTGGACCGTCAGATCGAAGGGGAACCAGTGGCCGAGCAGCAGCGGCCCGTGCAGCAACAGCAGCGTTCCGGGCTGGAGTTGGACGTACGGGCTGCGCGTCGCGCGGTCCGCTTCCGGGTCCCAGAGGTCGGGCAGCACCCGCCCCGTTCCGCCCGGATCCAACGGCCCGAAGACCTCGCGCCAGAGCGCGCCGGTGTCGAACCAGCCGCTGTAGTACGCCTCCACGTCCTCGCGCCCGTATTCGAGCCGCAGCGAGGCGGGACGCAGGAAGCCTTCCGCGCCGACGACCAGCGCGGACCGTCCCCGCACCCGCAGGGCGTCGGCCACGCTCCGGGCCAGCTCGCCCGGGCGGCCCGCCGGGGCCCCGTCGAAGGCGACGCGGGGCCACGGGCTCGCATCGGCCGTCCTCAGGTCGAGCAGCCGGTCGGCGAGGGTCTCGGTGAGCCGCTCCCAGGTGATCGCTTCGAGTCGCACCCGTCCCATGATGCCGGGCCCTCCCCCACCCTGGCGCCGGGCCCTCCCCCGCCGTACCGCCGGACCCCCGCCCCTCCCCCGCGGCGGTACGCACCCGCCGCCAGGGGGAATGAATCCTTCATGGCAGCAACTCCCCTCGCCCGGAAAGAACTTCTCGCCATCCAGCCCCTCAGGCGTCGGCACTGCGCGGAGTGCCGCGGCGGCCCGCTCTCCCTCCTGGTCGTCGAGGACGCCGAGCCGCACTGCCTGGACTGCGCCGACCTGGACCACCTCGTCTTCCTGCCGCGCGGCGACACCGCGCTGACGCGCCGGGCCCGCGAGGGGAGCGGGCTCTCGGCGGTGGTCGTCCGCCTCAACCGCCGCCAGGGCCGGTACGAACGGCAGGGCGTCCTCGTCGAGGAGGCGGCGCTCGCACGGGCCGAGGAGCGGTGCCTCGCGGACGCCGAGGCACGGGCCCGCCGCCGGGCACGGGACGCGGCGCGCCGGGCCCTGGAGGACGTCCGCTTCACCGCGGCCTTCGCGGACGAGATACGGCGGCTCTTCCCGGGGTGCCCCGACGAGCGGGCCCGGGCGATCGCCGCGCACGCGTCCGTGCGGGGCAGCGGTCGGGTGGGCCGGAGCGCGGCGGGCCGTGCCCTGTCCGGCTCCGCGGTGACGGCGGCGGTGGTGGCCGCCGTCCGGCACACGGACACGCCGTACGACCGTCTCCTCATGAGCGGAGTCCCCCGCGGCGAGGCCCGCCGACGGATCACCCCGGCGGTCGAGGCGACGCTCCGTTCCTGGCAGGGACCTGGGCGACAGGAGGGCATGGCGGTCTGAGGCTCCCGCCCGAAAACCTTGCAGCCCCGGGATCGCCCACCCCCCTCGGTCGAGGCGCTGTATCGCTCACCGCCTCGACCAGGCCTCCCCATGCCCCCTCAAGCCCCCCAAGAGCCCCGGCCAGACGCCCGCACATGCCCCCGCGCGCCCCACGCATGGCGCTCCCCCCGGTCAGGGCAATTCACTTGTGGTGCGGGGCCGCGCCATGGAGGATCATCGCGGCTCACTCACCTGACGGCTGCCTTACACAACGCGGGAGTTGCCATGATCGAGGGACCCTATTTCGTGCTCGTCGTGCTGGGCGCGCTCGCCTGTGGTCTGGTCGCCGGAGCGTTCGTCGCGTTCTCGACGTTCGTGATGCAGGGCCTTGCCGCGCTGCCCCCGGCGCAGGGCATCGCGGCCATGCAGTCGATCAACGTCAAGGCGGTCACCGCCGGGTTCATGACCGTGTTCATGGGCGCCGCCGGTCTCAGCGCGGTCGTCGCCGTCGTCACTTTCGTGCTCTGGCCCGACGACGGCACCGTCGAACTGCTCCTTGGCAGCGCGCTGTATCTGTTCGGCTCGTTCGGCGTGACCATCGCCGCGAACGTCCCCCGCAACGACGCCCTCGCCAAACTCGACCCGCAGGCACCGGAGAGCGCGGACCGCTGGCGTACGTACGTCCGTGAATGGACCATGTGGAACCACATCCGCGTCGGGGCCTCGCTCGCCGCGTCGGCGTCCTTCACCCTCGCCCTCACCTGACCTGGCCCGGCCTTACGCGGGCCGACCGGGCCTGACCTGGGACGACAGCCCCCGCTACCCGCGAGCGTGCCGTGCCCGCCCACCCGTCGTACAGTGGCCGAAAGCCTGCGAAAGCACCCGAGGGAGACGGCCATGGCCGACCCCAAAGGCTTCCTCACCACCGCCCGCCAGGAATGGCCGCGCCGGTCCGTCGGCGAACGGGTCAAGGACTGGGACGAGGTGTACGTCCCCGGCGCGCTGCTGCCCATCGTCGAGCGGCAGGCCGACCGCTGCATGGACTGCGGCATTCCGTTCTGCCACGATGCCTGCCCGCTGGGCAATCTGATCCCCGACTGGAACGACCTCGTCTCGCGCGCCGACTGGGGTGCCGCGGCGGACCGCCTGCACGCCACGAACAACTTCCCCGAGTTCACCGGCCGCCTCTGCCCCGCCCCCTGCGAGGCAGGCTGCGTCCTCGCGATCAATCAGCCCGCGGTGACCATCAAGAACGTCGAGGCGGCCATCGCCGACCGCTCCTGGGCGGACGGCCTCAACCCGCCCCGCACCCCGGACCGGCACTCCGGCAGGACGGTCGCCGTGGTCGGCTCCGGCCCGGCCGGACTCGCCGCCGCACAGCAGTTGACGCGCGCCGGGCACACCGTCGTCGTGTACGAGCGCGACGACCGCGCGGGCGGGCTCCTGCGGTACGGGATCCCCGCGTTCAAGATGGAGAAGCACCACGTGGAGCGGCGGCTCGCGCAGTTGCGGGACGAGGGCACGGTCTTCCGTACGTCCGTCACCATCGGGCGGGACATCGGCGCCGCGGAGCTGCGGGCCGGGCACGACGCGGTGGTGCTCGCCACCGGCGCCACCGCGTGGCGCGAACTCGACGTGGCCGGGCGGGAGTTGAGCGGCATCCACCAGGCCATGGAGTACCTCCCGCTCGCCAACCGCGTGTGCGAGGGAGACTTCGACATCTCACCGCTGTCCGCCGAAGGCAAGCACGTCGTGATCGTCGGCGGCGGGGACACCGGAGCGGACTGCCTGGGCACGGCGGTGCGTGAAGGGGCCGCATCCGTCACGCAGTTGGACATCTACGAACGGCCCGGTGACGCACGCGACGAACTGGCCGAGCCCTGGCCGACGTACCCGAAGGTCTACCGCCTCTCCGTCGCGCACGAGGAGGCGGGCGAGCTGCGCACCGCCCCCGCTGCGGACGCCGACGCGCGTCTGTTCGCCGCGTCCACCCTCCGCTTCACCGGCGACACGGCGGGCCGGGTACACGCCCTGCACCTGACCGGGGTCGACGCGGACCGCCGCCCCCGCCCGGGCACCGACCGTGAACTCCCCGCCGATCTGGTGCTCCTGGCGCTCGGTTTCACCGGCCCCGAGCGGGCCCCGGGCGGTCTCGTCGACCAGCTGGGCCTGGACGTCGAGAACCGCGGAACCCTCGCCCGCGGCGCTGACTTCGCGACCAACGTGCCGGGGGTCTTCGCGACCGGGGACGCGGCTCGCGGTCAGTCGCTGGTCGTCTGGGCCATCGCCGAGGGCCGCGCGACCGCCGCCGCGGTCGACCGATGGCTGACCGGTGCGACCGATCTCGCGGCGCCGATCGGCCCGCACGACCGGCCGATGACGGTGTGAGCCGGGGTGCGGTCACGACGATGAGCCGCCCCCGGACTCGGGTGACGGCTCACGGCGGTTCAGGACCCGCTCACGGCGGGGCTCACGACAGCAGGAAGTCGGCCTCCCCCGCCTTCGCGCCCTGGATGAACGCGTTGATCTCGCCGTGCGTGTAGATCAGCGCCGGGCCGTCCGGATCCGCCGACTGACGGACCGCCACCCGGCCGTCGGCCAGCTTCATGGCCTCCAGGCAGTTGCCGCCGTTGCCGCCGCTCCACGGCTTGTGCCAGCCCTCGCTGCCGAGCTCGCGGGCGGGCATGCCGTTGTATATCCGGGAGTCGTCCCGGGACTCGGGACGGGATCCGGCTCCGGGTTTGCCCCCGGGGCGCGTACCGGCTCGGTGTCGATCCATTCACAGCTCCTTGCGGAGGTCCCGGAGGATCTCCTTTGTGCGATGTGCCGTCGCGGCTTGCGCCGCCATGCGGTCCATGACCTCGAGGTGGGTCGCCACCTCGGTGCGCGCGTCCAGATAGACGGCGCCGGTCAGGTACTCGCTGTAGACCATGTCCGGCAGCTCCGCCATGGCGAAGCGGAAGAGCACGAACGGTCCGTACGTGCCCGGGTGCGGACCCGCCGCGAACGGCGCGATCTGCAACGTCACATGAGGAAGTTCAACGGCTTCGAGCAGCTTGTCGATCTGCTCTCGCATCACATCGGAACCGCCCACGGGTCTGCGCAGGGCGGTCTCGTCCATCACGGTCCAGACCCGTGGCGCGTCCTCGCGGGTGAGCAGCGACTGGCGCTCCATGCGGAGCGCCACGTACCGCTCGATGTCGTCGGGGTTGGTCTGGCCGATCGCTCCGGAGCGCATCACGCCTCGTGCGTACTCCTCGGTCTGCAGCAGACCGGGCACGAAGTGCGGTTCGTAGGACCTGATGAGGCTGGCCGCCCCCTCAAGGCTGACGTACATGCTGAACCAGCCCGGCAGGATGTCGTGGAACCGCTGCCACCAGCCCGGCTTGTTCGCCTCCTCGGCGAGGGTCACGAAGGCGTCGGCCTCGTCGTCGGCGACGCCGTAGGACTTCAGGAGGAGCTGGAGATACGGGATCTTGAGCGCGACCTCGGCCATCTCCATGCGGCGGACCGTGGCGGGGGCCACGCGGAGAATCCGCGCGGCCTCCTCTCGTTTGAGACCCGCGCGCTCACGCAGGTCTTGCAAACGACGGCCTAGGACGACCTGGCCGACGGTCGGCGCGGACCGCGGTTCGCTCACGTCCTACCTCCACGTACTCCATGACATGCCAATTCACTCCGCACCTGGAGCCGTTGCGTGCAGTGTGCCACGTGACGTCTCGAAGGAACACGCCACTGTGCACTTTTCAGAGTGGGTCTTGCCAAGGTGTTCCCGGCGGGGCGATAGTGGATGGCGTGACTCCGCCCGCGCCGTTACACACAGCTGCCGCCGAAGCCCCTGTTGGCATTACCGCCGACGCGTGGGTCGAGAGCGGCTCCGAGCTCTGCGTCAGCTTCGCGCTGGTGCCACGGCCGGGCTCCGCCTCACAGGCCAGACGGCTGGCGAACGCCCAGCTCCTGGGCTGGGAGATAGGCGAGGAAGCCCGCGACGCCGCGGCCCTCGTGGTCTCCGAGCTGGTCACGAACGCCATCGTGCACACCGCGAGCCACCGGATCATCTGCGAGCTCTGCACGAAACCCGGGTCACTGCGCATAGCTGTGCGTGACGACGGATACGGATCAGGTGTCCCGCGGCCCGCCCAGGAGGGGCCCGACGCCGACGAGGAGCACGGGAGGGGACTGCTTCTCGTCGAGGCGATGAGCAACGCGTGGGGTGTGCGGGACGAGGGTCCCGGAGCAGGCCTCACCGTATGGGCGGAACTGCGGGCGTGACGTGAATGAGGGTTCGGGCGTGAGGACTACGTGGACAGGGGGCGTGTGAGCGCGGTGACGGTGCGGCGGCTGTGGGACCTGGACACGCTGGTCCGCCTCGAACGGAGGCGGAGCGCCGCCGCCTCGCCGCCACCGGCACCGACGCGGCTCGCCGTGCCCGCCGGGATGTCGCTGCCGCTCGGGTGTGACGCGGTCTCGGTGCCCGCGCGGTTCGGGCCCCGGCTGATGGCACGGCTGCCTCGGGTGGGGTGTGTGTACGAGGACGCCGGGGCTGACGGGGACGCTGCCGGGGCCCGGTGGTGGTGGATCGTGCCCGCGGATTCAGATGTCGCGCTGGAGTGGCCGTCGCCCGCGTATTACGCCGCCGGAGCCGTGGTGCCCGGCGCCCGCAGCGCTCCCTCGCTGATCCACAGCCCCTCCGGGGGCGAGGTTCCCTATACGCCTCCCATTCCGCTGTATCTGGCGTGGTGCAGGGCCACGGGCACCACACCGGGGTGGTCGCGGGCCGTCAGCGCCTAGACCCGCACCGTCACAGCTCGCACCGCCGCACCCGCACGCACCGCCGCCCCGGAGCGGCACCCTCCCGCAGGCGCCACCCCGCCCCCTCACCCCGCCATCGTGGCCTCCACCGCCGAGACGACCTCGCCCGGCGCCTCCAGCTGGGCCGTGTGGCCCACCACCCCCTCGATCACGCGGCCGGCGGGCCCTCCCCTCCAGGGACGCCGCATTGGCCGCCGGGATCACCCGATCGGCCGCGCCCCACACGGCGACCGTCCGCACGCCCGCCGGCAGCAGGGAACTCACGCCGAGCGCCGATCCGCGTCCGGGACCGTCAGCATCGGCGGGAGCGTGCGCAGCGCCGTGCCGACGCCGTCCAGGCGCTTGTACTTCAGGAGGTCGTCCACGAGCTGCCGCGTCACGAGCCCCTCGTCCGCGAACAGCTTGCTCAGGTGCGGACGGAGCTCGCGCCGCGTCCCCGCCTCCGCGAAGCCCCGCAGGCAGGAGACGTCCGCATCGGGCCCGTAGCGGCGGGTGCGACGAAGACGGCGGGCAGGCGCCAGACGGTCGCGAGGTCAAGGGATTCGATGGGGGTGCCCTGCCTGCTGCCGCCGTCACCGAAGAAGGCCACGCCGCCGATGCCGTTGGCGCCGAGCATGCCCCTGGACAGGTCGGCGATGTGCATGGAGCCGCTCCTCTCCTGCGTACAGGTGGACGAAACCGGGGATGTCACCGGTCGCGAACTCCTCGTGGAGACGCTCCTCGAAGTCACGGATCGTACGCATCGTGCGGTAGGCGTCCAGGAGTGCGGGCCCGTCCAGGTCGTTCTCATAAGGGACTTGGGGTGTCCGGAGAGTGTCGGTCACGGAATAACTCCCTTGCCTGCGCGGGTGCGGAGTTGCCTGCATGGGGTATGGCACTGCCGCCCCGGCGAACCGGCAACAGCTGCCCGGGGTCGCAAGGCCGCACGCGACGCACACAGACAGAGAAGGAGAAGCACACGAACGACAAAAAGAACAACTACCGTATTCCACAGGGGACTTCGGAGTCCGAGTCGCTGCTCTTCGGCGGGCCCCTGCGCTACGACACCGGCTGGGCCCAGTACGAGGAGGCCTTCCTCCAGCTGGGCTTCCGGTCCATGCTGAAGCGGCTTCCCGCACTCCTCGCCGCCAGCTTCCGCCTCGCCCGGCAGGCCGACCGGCGGGCCGCGCGCGTCGTCATCGGCGCCGAGGTGGGCCGCGGACTCGCCCAGGCGGTGAGCCTCCTCGCGGTCAACAGCGTCCTCGGCCGGCTGATGACCGACGCCCCGATCACCGACCGGCTGCGCGGCGCGGCGCCCGCCCTGGTCACGATGGCGTCCGTACTGTGCGTCGCCGCGCTGCTGCGCGCCGCGTCCACGTACGCGACAGGGCGCCTGGAACCGAAGGTCGAACGCGTCGCCACCGAGCAGTACCTGGAGAAGGCCGCGTCGGTGGAGCTCTCCGCCATCGAGGACGACGCGTTCCACAAACTGCTCGACACCGCGCAGTACGGAGCCGCGTCGGCCCGGCGCATGATCGGCATCGCCACGCGCGTGGTCAACGCGATGATCTCGCTGATCGCGGCGGCCGGCGTGCTGACCGTCCTGCACCCGGCGCTGCTTCCGCTCCTGGTGACGATGACCCTGCCGAGCGCGTGGAGCGCCCTGACGATCGCCCGGCGCCGCTATGTCTCCTTCCACGCCTGGGTGCAGCACGCCCGCGCGGGACGCCTCATCGGCAGCCTGCTCACGGAGGCGCAGGCGGCCCCGGAGATCCGGGTGCACGGGGTGGGCCCCTTCCTGCTGCGGCACTTCCGGTCGATGTCGGAGGTGGCGGAGGAGGAGCAGGCACGCCTGGCGCGGCTCGCCGCCCGGACGGGTCTGATCGCGGCGGCCTGGACGGGCGTGGCGACCGCGGCGACGTATGCGACGCTCGGCGCGCTGCTGCTCGCCGGGGCGATGGCGCTGTCCGTCGCGGGTACCGCCGTCATCGCGATCCGCACCGGCGCGTCCAATCTCGACACGCTCGTCCTGGAGGTCAACTCCCTGCACGAGGACGCCCTGTTCGTCGGCGACCTGGAGCGGCTCTTCGAGGAGGCCGCGCAGCGCGCGATCCCGGTCGGCGGCGCCGAACTGCCGCCGGATCCACGGGAGATCCGGTTCGAGAAGGTCACCTTCCGCTATCCGGGGACCTCGGGCAGGGACGCGCTCAGCGACGTCTCCCTCACCCTGCCCACCGGAAAGATCGTCGCCCTGGTGGGCGAGAACGGCTCCGGCAAGACGACGCTGGTGAAGCTGCTCGCCGGTCTGTACGCGCCGAAGGACGGCCGGATCCTGTGGGACGACGTCGACGCGGCGACCGCGGACCGGCATCAGCTGGCGGCACGCATCGCGATGGTGGCGCAGGACTTCAAGCGCTGGCCGTTCACGGCGCGCGTCAACATCGCGATCGGCCGGTCGTCCGTGCCGCTCACGGACGACCGGATCGGCGTGTCGGTCGGTGAGGCCGGCGCCGGGGACGTCGTGGCCGATCTGCCGCGCGGGCTCGACACGCTGCTGGCCCGCGCGTTCACCGGCGGGCACGAGCTGTCGGGCGGTCAGTGGCAGCGGCTCGGCATCGCACGCGCCGCGTACCGGCGCGGCAGCATCCTCATCGTGGACGAGCCGACGGCGGCGCTCGACGCCCGCGCCGAGCTGGAGGTCTTCGAGAAGATCAGGGCCCTCGCCGGGACGGGCCAGACCGTCATCCTCATCACCCACCGCCTGGCGTCGGTGCGCCACGCGGACCTTGTCCATGTCCTGGACGGAGGGCGTCTGGTGGAGTCGGGCACACCGGACGAACTCCTGCGGACAGGTGGGGTGTACGCGGAGCTCTACGCGCTGCAGGCCGACCAGTTCACCGCGAAGATCCCGAAGGCCACCTCGTCGAACAGGCACACCGAGCGCTGACGGGTGGCGAGCACTGAGGGGCAGGCCCGGGACTACGCGGCGGTGGCTATGTCGCCCACGTCGGTCACCTCGGTCTCGCGCACGATCACCAGGAAGGCGTCGGAGGCGAGGTCCATGACGACCTCGGCCTGCTGGCCCTCCATGCGGCGGGCCTTCGCGAAGTCCTCCGCGGGCCACGATCCTCGCGGCCCACCGGCCGGAAAGCGTTCAAGTACCACTCGGCTGTTCATGATTGTCCTTCTGCTCCCCCGTTGGCAGTCCTCACGGACTCTTGTCGAGTAGAACGCACCGGAGGGCGGAAAGGACTCGCAACGTGACGGACCTGACACCTGATTGTGTCGGTCCGTCACATCCCGTACTCGTCGTGGTACTTCAGCCGGCTGCTGCCCGCGGGCGCGCCGAGCCCCGTCGACCGGCCCTTCGGCTCCTCCCACTCCTCCTGCCGGCCGAGGGCGGTGAGGTCGAGGAGGCTGGAGTAGGAGGCGACCCAGTCGGTGCCGCGGTCGTACGTCGAGTACGTGTGGAAGACGCGGTCGCCGTCCCGCAGGAAGCAGCTGAGGCCGGGCTGCTCGAAGGACTCGGCGCCCTCCCCCACGGTGGCGTCGAAGTCGTGGTTGAAGTCGCTTCCGTGGGAGGAGTACCACGGAACCGTCCAGCCCATCCGTGCCTTGAAGGGCAGGATCTTGGTGAAGGGTGCGCGGGAGACGGCGATGAAGTTCGTGCTGCGGGCCCGCAGATGGGCCAGGTGGCCGATCTGGTCGAGGAAGGCCGAGCAGCTGCGGCAGCCCGCGTCCCACTCCGGGGCGAACATGAAGTGGTAGACGATCAGTTGGGAGTCTCCGTCGAAGAGGTCGAACAGCGTCGCCTTGCCGTCGGAACCGTCGAACAGATACTCCTTGCCGATCTCGACCATCGGAAGCCGCCGCCGCTCGGCGTTGAGCGCGTCACGCGCCCGCGTCTGCGCCTTCTCCTTGGCCAGCAGTTCCTGGCGCGCGGCGAGCCACTGCGCGCGCGTGACGATGTCGGGAAGTCCCATGGTCCCTCAGTCCCTCCTGCGGACCCGCCCCTCGGATCCGTACTTCTCCGAGGGGTGACCTGCGCGGCCGTCGGAACTCATCGGTCGCGGCGGAGAAACTCAAAAGAATCTAGAAGGTCACCGGGAGCGCGAGCAGTCCGCGGGCCCGCATCGAGGGGCGCCACTTCAGCTCCTCCGGCGGCACGCCGAGTGCGAGGCGAGGGAAGCGTTCGATGAGCGCGGCGAGCGCGGTGGCCGTCTCCAGGCGGGCGAGGGGCGCGCCGACGCAGTGGTGGATGCCGTGCCCGAGGGCGAGGTGGCCCGCGGTGTCGCGGGTGATGTCGAGGCGGTCGGCGTCGGGGTAGCGGCCCGGGTCGCGGTTGGCGGCCGACGGGGAGAGCAGCACGGTCTCGCCCGCCGGGACGGTGACGCCGCCGATGGTGATGTCTTCGAGGGGGAAGCGGCGGATGGCGAGCGCGGCCGGGCCGTCGTAGCGCATGAACTCCTCTACCGCTGCCGGGATTTGCGCGGGGTTGGCGCGCAGGGCCGCGAGCTGGCCGGGGTGGCGGAGGAGTGCGAGGGTCGCGTTGCCGATGAGCTGGACGGTGTTCTCGTATCCGCCGAAGAGGATCAGGAAGGCGAGGGACATCAGCTCGTCCTCGCTCAGCCGGTCCTCCTCCCCTCGGCGCGCGTCGCCCTCGTCCCGTACGGCGGCGTCCCGTACCGCGATCAGGTCGGAGAGCAGGTCGTCGGCGGGCTCCTCGCGCTTCTCGGCCAGGAGTCGCGTGAAGAAGCCGAGCATCGCGACGACGGCCTCTTTGGCGGCCTGCGGCCGTGCGGGGTCGGGTGCGATCAGCGTGTCGGTCCAGGCCCGGAAGTCCGGGCGGTGTCCGGCGGGCACCCCGAGGAGGTCGCAGATGACGGAGATCGGGAGCGGGGCGGCGTACGCGGCGACGAGATCGGCGCCGCCCAACGGCTCGACGGCGTCCAGGAGTTCGTCGGCGGTGCGCCGGATCGGCGCGCGCAGGCTCTCCACCCGGCGCGGCGTGAAGGCCTTGACGACCAGGCGCCGGATGCGGGTGTGGTCCGGCGGGTCCATGTTGAGCAGGTTCGCGTCCAGGGCCGGCGGCAGGGCGAAGCCCCGGTATCCGCCGGGCAGCGCATGGCTCTTGTCGAGCGAGAGCCGCGGGTCGGCGAGCGCGGCGCGTACGTCGTCGTACCGCGTGACCAGCCAGGCCGGGCTGCCGTCGGGCCCCGCGACCCGGTGCACGGGCGCGGTGTCACGCAGCCGCGCGTAGGCGGCGTACGGGTCGTCGATGAGGCCGTCGGCGGGGTCCGGGAGGATGTCGGCGGGGTCCGGCTGCGGGGCGTGGGGCATGGTGCCAGCCTAGGCAGCGGCCTTCCCGCGCCCGCTCTCGGCCCCGCCCCTCACACCTCGTAGCTCTGGATCCGCTTCCCGTGGCCGCGGTTGACCAGGGCGGGCAGTTCCGCGCCCAACTCCGCGACGATGCCCGGCACATCGAGGGTCAGCAGCCGTCGGTCGCGCATCAGGATGCGGCCGTCGACGATGGTCGTGGTGACGTCCGCAGAGCGGGCGCTGTGCACGAGCGTGGCCGCGAGGTCGTGCACGGGCTGGGTGTGCGGCCCGTCGAGGGCGACCAGGATGATGTCGGCGCGGCGGCCCGGCGCGAGGCTGCCGATCTCGTCGCCCAGGCCGACGGCCCGCGCGCTCTGCAGCGTGGCGTGGTCGAGCGCCTGGCGCGCGGTCAGCCAGGCCGGGTCGCGCTCCGTGGACTTCTGCACGAGTGCGGTGAGCGCCATGGACTCCCACACGTCCAGGCTGTTGTTCGACGCGGCCCCGTCGGTGGCCAGGCCGACGGGGATGCCGATCTCGCGCAGGGCACGCACAGGCGTGGTGTCCCAGCCGAACTTGAGGTAGCCGCGCGGCGCGGACGCCACGGCGATGCGGCCCGTGCCCTGCCGCAGCACGGGCAGGTCACGGTCGAGGATGCCGGTGCCGTGCGCGATGAGGACGTCGACGTCGAGCAGCCCGGTGCGGTGCAGGACCTCGATGGGGGTGTGGCCGTGGCGCTCCAGGCTGTGGTCGGTCTCGGCACGGCTCTCGGCGGCGTGGAGGTGGACCAAGAGGCCGTGTTCGCGGGCGAGTTCGGCGGTCGCGGCGAGGTCCGCGTCGTCGACGGTGTAGGGGGCGTGCGGGGCGAGCGAGGTGGCGATGCGGCCGTCGGCGGCGCCGCGCTGCCGCAGCGCGAACTCCAGGGAGGCGGCGCGGCCCTCGGGCCCCTGCGAGGAGAAGAAGGCGGCTCCGAGGTTGGCGCGCAGCCCGCTCCCGGCGACGGCGTCGGCCACGGCGTCCATCGCGAAGTAGTGGTCGGCGAAGGTCGTCACCCCGCCCCGGATCATCTCGGCGCAGGCCAGCCGCGCGCCGAGCCCGACCACGCGCTCGGTCAGATTGGACTCGATGGGCCAGATCCAGTCGTTGAACCACTCGTGCGCCGGCACATCCTCCGCGATGCCGCGCAGGGCCACCATCGGCGAGTGCGTATGGCAGTTGATCAGACCCGGCAGGGCTGCCTGACCACGTGCGTCGATGCGTTCGACGGCCTGGAGTCCGGTGACCGCCGGTGTGGTGGTGACGGCTTCGATACGGCCGTCCCGTACGACGACGGCCGCGTCGTCGAGGAATCCGACCCGGCCCTCCGCATCGTGGACGAGGGCCGTGCAGCCCGTGATGACGAGGTCGGCGGGGCCGTGCGCGGGAGGCGGCGTCATCTCTTCACGGTACGGGGAGTGCGCATCCCGCGCCCTGTCGCGTCGCCGGTTTCGCAGGCACGCTGACGTCAACCCGCTGACCTCGCTCTAACAGTTGGAGCCCGCCATGCTCGTCGGCACGTGGAACCTGGAGAACCTCTACCGGCCCGGCGGCAGGTTCGGGCCCAAGGACAAGGCCGCGTACGAGGCGAAGCTGGCCTCGCTCGCGGCGACGATCAACGCGCTGAACCCGAGCGTGCTCGGCGTGCAGGAGGTCGGCGACCCGGAGGCCCTCGCGGATCTGGCCGGAATGCTGGAGGGCACCTGGCACACCACGCTCTCGGAGCACGCGGACGAGCGCGGCATCCGCGTCGGCTTCCTCAGCTCCCTGCCGGTGTTCGTCGTGGCCGACGAGGACCGCTTCCCCGAGCCGCTGCGCCCGGTGCAGTCCGGTGACGCGGGCAGGCCGGTTTCGCGGGCGGGCCGCGGGGTGCTCGCGGTGACGGTGACGACGCGCGCCTTCTTCTTCGACGTGGCGGTCTGCCATCTCAAGTCGAAGCTGCTGTCGTACGGCGATGGCCGGTTCCAGCCGAGGGACGAGGGCGAGCGGGCCCGCTTCGGCGCGTACGCGCTGTACCGGCGTGCGGCCGAGGCCACACTGGTGCGTTCCGTGGCCGGCCGTCTCCTGAAGGGCGACGGCCGCCAGCACGACGTCGTGGTGCTCGGTGACCTGAACGACGAGGTCCCGGCGGCGACGACCCAGATCCTGCTCGGCCCGCCCGGCTCCGAGATAGGCACCCCCGGCTTCGACAAGCCGGACAAGGGTGACGCGCAGCGGCTGTGGAACGTGGCCCCGCTCATCCCGCCCGAGCAGCGGTACTCCCGTATCCACGCGGGGCGCCGCGAGCTGATCGACCACGTCCTGGTGAGCCGCGGCTTCCTGAACCTGGTCAAGGCGGCGGGCACGGGCGTGCCGGGCTCGACGGCGACGGCGCTGCCGTCGGTGCAGGACGAGGATCCGGCGGTGCGCCGGAACGCGCCGGGCTCGGACCACGCGCCGGTGTGGATACGGATCGAACGCTAGCCGCGGCGGCGACCGGGCCCAGTCGGTCTAGCCGCGCGGGAGCACCGTCGCGAGGACGCCCGGCAGCGGATACCAGTCCGACGACACGATGCTGGCGTTGTCCCGTGCGAGCAGGGCGACGCGGTCCCTGGCCTGGGCCTCGGTCGGGTTCACCGAGTCGATGGCCGGGGCGACGTTGTGGGCGTCGGACATGACGACCAGATAGCGCCGGTCGGCGTACCACTTGGTGTCGATGGTGCCGCCCGCGTACTTTGCCGCGTCGCCGTTGAACAGCACGAACCAGGGCCGGATCGCCGCGTCCGTGTACCGCCCGCGCGGGTCACCCGCTTCGGCGCCGAGCACGGCGGGGAAGGCTGCGGCATCGCCGAGGCGTCCGGCCGCCTTGAGGTCGCGCAGGTGGGTGGCGTACTCGCGGTCGGTCCACAGCGTGTCGGCCGGGTTGCCCTGTTCGACCGTGCCGGGGATGAGCTCGACGATGAACTTGCCCGCGAGGGCGCTGCGCTGGGGCCAGCCGTCGGTCCGTACGGCATCGTCGAGGGTGGCGTGGCCTCCGGTGAGCTGGCCGGGGCGGTAGACCGCGTCGCCGAGCTTGCTCTTCAGGAGGGTGTCGAGGTCGGCGGGCCCGCGTCCGTTCCTGCCCTGAAAGCCGTCCTTCAGCTCCATCTTCAGCAGGATGGGCCGGTGGCCGGGGTGGGCGTCGTGCCAGCTCTTCATGTCCGCGAGGCATCCGGTGAGGCTCTGGTTGCGCGGCTTGGTGCGCAATTCGGCCGGACTCGCGGCGTTCTCGCAGTTGTTGTCGTTGCCGAGCGGGTTGCTGTGCGAGACCCGCCAGCCGCTGCCGAACGCGTTGGTCCACACGTCGAGTTCGAGCATTCCGGCGCCGGAGTCCAGGGCGTCGGCGAAGTACGGGTACTTCGCCTTCTCGTACGCGTTGTGGACGCCCACGCCGGTGGTGGACGCGTACGACGACTGCGGTGCCGGATCGGCGGCGGCCGCCGCGGCGGTACTGCTCGCGGGCCCCGCGGTTCCGAGCGCCAGTGCGCCCGCCGCGGCGACCGCCATGGCAAGGCCTGTCCCAGTACGTGCCCTCATGTCGGCCGTCCCCTCCACCGCTCCGGTCAAGTCCAGCGCAACGTATGGGAGTTGAGTGTCCTATGGGAAGACGGCGACTTACGGGAGGGGAGAGATATCCAGCCGTGCGGGCGGGACGGGGAGGGCGGGGAGCGTGGCGTGTCCGCTACCGTCTGCGCCCGTTATGGATCAACGTATTCACCGTACGCGGAGATCCGTCTGCCGTACGAGGAGATCCGTCTGTCGTACGTCGGCAGAAACCGCTCTGCCTTCGTCCCCGCCCCCCGCCGAAAGGGATCAGCCGACATGCCTCTCGCCCTCTCCCGCATCTCCCGCACCCGCCTCGCCGTGACGGCCGCCGCGGCCACGGTCATCGCGGTCGGCGCCCCGGCCGCGTACGCCTCGTTCGACACCGACACGCAAGCGCCCGGCAGGACGACGACGTCGCAGGTGTCCCGTGGCGACGCGTACACCGAGACGCGTCTCCTCTTCGGGACCGAACGTCCCGACGGCGGCCCGGATGTGACCGACAAGCAGTTCATGAAGTTCATCGACGACGAGGTCACGCCTTCGTTCCCCGACGGGCTCACGGTGCAGGACGGCCGCGGCCAGTGGCGGGACTCGAACGGCAAGATCGAGCGTGAGCGTTCGTACGAGCTGATCCTGCTGTATCCGTCGTCGCAGGCGCACAAGCGTGATGCCTCGATCGAGGAGATCCGCGAGGACTACGTGAAGGAGTTCGCGCAGGATTCGGTGGCGCGGCTCGACGACCGGGTGCGCGTGGACTTCTGAGGTCGGCCCGCGCCCTGCCTGGGCCCGGGCGAGGTGGTCACGCCACCGCGGTGAGTTCGTCGGTGCGCTCGTCGCCGAGTTCCGCGAGCAGCGTGTCGAGGCGCTCGGCGTGCCGCCGCGGCAGGCGTCCCGTGTCGTCGACGTGCACCGCGCAGGCGGTCGTGGTGTCGACGAGGCGTTCGAGGGTGGCCGCTACCTGCGCCGAGCCCTCGGAGACCCGGGCCACGGTGGGGAGTTCGGCGGCCGCCAGGTCGATCGCGGCGCGGGCCTCGGCCAGCGTGCGGTAGGCCTCGCGCCGCAGGGCCCAGCGGGCCGCGCGGTGCTCGGCGCCCGCCGGCTCCCCTTCCTCTTCCGCGAAGGCGCCGCTCAGGACGTGGCGCAGGTACGCGTGCGCGGACGCGCGGGCGGCCGAGAGCCGGTCCTGTACGCGTCCGCCGCGCTGCACCGGCCATGGCAGATGCCCGACGAGCAGGACGATCCCGCAGGCGAGCAGCGTCTCGCCGATCCGTCCCCAGGAGGCCTGCGGCTCCCCGCCCACCATGACGAGGGCGAGGACGAGGACGGTGACGACGGCGGTCTGGGCGGCGAAGTGCCGGGTGGCCACCGGGATCAGCGCGCCGCACACGGCGACGACGGCGACGAGCCCGGCGGGCCGTGGCAGCAGGGCGGCGAGCACCGCGAAGAGGGCGGCTCCCAGGACGGTGCCGAGGGCTCGGCACAGGACGCGTGACGCCAGCGGCCCGAGGTCGGGCTTGACCAGGAAGACAGCGGTGGCGGGGAGCCAGTACCAGTGCGGGTGGTGCAGGGCCTGCGCGACCGCGGCGCTCGCCCCGAAGCAGAGCGCGACCCGCACGCCGTACTCGCGCCCGCCGGGGCCGACCGCCTTGCGCAGTACGCCGACGAGGCCGCGCCCGTGGACCGCCTTCGCGGGCCCCGCGGTGCCGCTGTCGAAGGCTTCGGCGGCGTGCAGCAGCGCGTCGTCGAGGGCGCGGAGCCCGGCGCCGGAGCGGGCGGGCGCGGGCAGCGGGCCGCAGGGTGCGCCGTCGCGGATGGCGGCCGCGAGGCGGCGCGGCCCCTCTCCCGTACGCGCCGGGAGCGGCTCACCGGCCCAGGCGAGCGCGGTCGCCGCCTCGCCGAGCGGCAGCGCGGCCCGGTACTGCGCGTGCAGCCGCCGTTCGGCCGCGGAGCTGGCGTGCCTGCGCAGGCGAGGACCGGAGAGGGCGTCCTGGGCGTGGTCGAGGGCGGCGGTGAGTGCGGCGCGACGGGTGGTCGAGCCGGGGGTGCCCGCGGAGTCGAGGAGCGCGGCGACGGCTTCGTAGACGGCGGACACGGCGGTGCGCTCGCCGTCGAGGCGGTAGGGCCCGGCCTTGCCCATCCTGCCCTTCCGGCCGTCGGGCGACGGCAGCGCGAGCCGCAGCACGATCAGCCACGCGGCCCCGGCGAGAAAGAACAGGGCCCGCTGCCACCCGGGCTCGGGCAACGGCATCCCGGCCCCGATGGCGGCGGCGACCAGCAGTTGCGTACCGCAGGCGGAGGCGACGGGCCCGACGGCGCTGAAGGCTCCGGCGAGGAGGCCGAGGACGGCGAAGAGGAGGGGGAGCAGGTAGGACCCTGTGGGGGCTGCGGGTGCTCCGAGGGCTTCGGGTGCTCCGGCTACTCCGAGGGCCCCCGCCACGCCGGGGGCTCCGGTGACGTACGCCCCGAAGGCGAGCCCGGCCGCGCCGGCGACCGCGGGCTGTCCGAGGCGCCGGACGGCGACCCGACGGCTCCCGGGCCGGTCGTTGATCCCGGCCAGCATGGCTCCGAGCGCGGCCACGACCCCCAGGGAGACCCGCCCGAAGACCACGCCCGCGCCCAGCAACGGCCCCGCGGCCAGCGCACCCCGCAGCACGGCGTGCCACGGCACGGGCCCACGCTGCGTACGAAGGGCATGGCCGAGCCAGGGCGGAAGGGAAGCTGCGCGCGCGGAAGCCACTCGGGAGATCACCGGACTCACCGTTGTTCCTGTCGTCGTCGGGGGCGGGGCGGGGCGGAGTGGGGCGGGGTTGGGGGCATTGACGGGTACGTACCACCGGACGACATCGGCCTGGGCTTGCGATCAACCGTAAGCGCCGACTTGGGAGAAAAGGGAACGGCCACGTTTCACCGATGTGACGGTTGCCGAACGCTCGACGGGCGGGAGGCGATCACGTACGGCCACATACAGCCGCATATGGCCACGTACGGCCACGTACGGCGACAGGCTCTCGCCCAGGACGGTGGGGCCCCCTCTGCACCCCTCTACACAGCGGCCAGCAACAACACCTGCGCCTCGGCGATGGCACTCTCCAAGGCATCCGGGCTCTGCCCCATCCCCGCCAGGATGCCGTCGACCCCCCGCAGCCCGGCCCGCTCCAGCAGCCGCTTCTCGTTGGTGACCCACTCGCCCCGCGCCGCCAGTACCGCGTGAGCGGCCTGCATCGCGGCCACGGCGATGGCACCCGCGACCTCGGTGTGCTGGCCGCGTGGGGCGTTGTTGGAGCGGGCGTACCGCATCGTGACCCTCGCCCGGCCCAGCCATGCCTCCGGGGCTGCCTTGCGCAGGGCCTGCGGGTAGGCGGGACGGGGCAGTTCACCGACGAGCACCTGATTGACGGCCAACTCGGCGACCAGCAAGTAGCTGGGGATACCGGCCAGATGGAACATGAGCGGCTCCCAGCGGAACCGCCCCGCGCGCGCCTCGGCCAGCTCGTGCTCCACGACACCGAGGTCGCGGTAATGGACGTCCACGCGCCGGCCGTCGATCGTCAGCCAGGCACCACCGTTGAAGACACCGCCACCCCAGTCACCCACCCCGAAGACCTCACCCTCCCAGCCGAGGGCACGCAGCTCCGCGGGCTCGAAGGCGCCCCGGTAGTAGACGGCCATGTCCCAATCGCTCTCGGCCGTATGCGTACCCTGCGCGCGCGAGCCGCCGAGCGTGACGGCCTGGACGCCACTGAGGGTGGCCAGCCGCTCAGTGACGTGAGCGAGGAAAACGTCATCATCGGCAAAATTCATGGCACTCATCCGCACCACCCCACCACGCCCGCACCGAGCCGGGCCACTCGATTGCAATCCGGTTGCGCAGGGCAGCCATCGAAGCGAGATCATGAAGAGATGACGAAGAGGCTCAAGAGCGCGGGCTCGGACCCGGTGGAGCAACTCGCTCCTGAACAGGGGCTTTCCTCCTACCAACACGCCCTGCGGGAGCGGCTCCTGGCCGCTCCTGTGATACCCGCACCCGACCCCTGGCGGCCCGTCTTCGACTACAAATACGGCGCCCCGGTCGGTGGACTCCTCGGGATCGGCTTCGCGTCGCACCCCGAGAGCGGGCGTGACCTGGTGATGGTGGTCTCCCACGACGGTCACGGTCTCTTCGACGCCGTCACCGGGGAGAAGATCGCCAGGGACCGCGACCCCGACCCCGAGGACAGCACACCCGACGCGGTCGCTGATCTGTCCTGCCCCGGACTGGGGCCGATCGCAGGCAGTCGCGTACGCATCGCAGGGCTCTTCGGCGGCGGGTTGCACACGACGACCGGGGACGGGTGGACCCTGGAGGCCGTCACTCCAGACTGGCCCAACGACCGCGTGCTCCTCTCGGGCGACGGCGGACTCCCCCACTCCGGCCCGCACGGAGAGCGGTGGTGGCACATCTTCCACTCCACGTACTCGGAACTCCGAGCCTTCGGCTTCTCTCCGTCCGGCGAGACCATCGCCGTAGCGACGAGCAGTGACATATCCCTGTGGACCCGCCGCCCCGACCACAGCGATAACAGCGATAGCAGCGACGTCCAACCGCCAGCCGACTGAGGAGGATGCCGCGTGAACCACTCCGTTGCGGCCAGAGGACATGGACAGCCCGTACGGCTACCCCTGCGAGCTCGGGCGGCTGCCGACAACCCCGGAGGTCCGGGCCAAGCTGGTCAGGCTGTCCCAGCGGTACCAGTCGTCGATCGACTGGGACTATCCACCGAACCCGTCACCGTGGTCCCCTCACGCGCCGCCACCGTCCGGCCCCTGGCACACCGGACACCGGTCCCTGCCGTCCCACCCTGCCCATCCGAATGCCGCGGGTGAGAGGGACTGCCCGTCGAGCTCTTTGCGGACGGCGACGCGATAGCTCCATACGCTCCCGATGTACGGGTGATAGGCGGCATGGAAGGCGGGCGACGTCTGCGAGGCGCCCGTCGCGACCACACTCCGAAGCGTCCGGAGCCGCTCGAACATCACCTGGCCCGCGCCTGCGACGTCAGCGCTCGCGTCGATGAACAGCCGCTCGCGCACTTCATAGATCGCCGCTTCGGCCAGCGCCGCGCGCGTGACCACGTCGAGGTCACCTCCCTCATCACCGCCCTCACCGCTTTCCGCGCGGGCCGTCTGCGCGATCTGCCGCAACCGTGAGTGGCACGCCTCGGCAGCACTGATGAACTCGATGTACACCGCACGCCGCCGCGCACTGAGACCGCGACCGGTCTCATGACGATTACGCAGGTGATCGGCCAGGACGGTGCCGGTAATGGCAATGGAGCCACCACTCACCGCCGCGACAAGCGTCCCCCAGTCCACAGCTCCCCCAAGCAACGATCACGACATCGAGTCCTGGAATCTACGCCGGGCCCGCTCTCCAGAACAGGGCGAGCGTCGGGGACTTGCTGCGGCGAGCAGCGTCAACTCCAGCCCTTGGTCCATAAGCCGTGCGCTACGGTTGATCTGCGCCCCGAACCTCCTTGAGGTGTACGAGTCGTGGCTTGCTTTTGCAGAGGCCTTTGGTACGGACGTGTGGATGCTCCCGGTGGGAGCCCTCCTGCCGCCCGATTTCACCGAAGGGGATGCATCCGTATGGCTTCCGTCGAGTACACACCCAAGCGCCGCACCTGGCTCCGCGACGTCCTCATCGGCGTCACGGCGGGCCTTGGTGCCGACCTCGTGCGGACGTGTGTGGAGAACGCGGCGCGTCTTCTGGGTTGACCGGAAGGCGGGGCGGGCCCGAGGGCCCGCCCCAATACAGCATGCTGCCGCTCGACTTCCTCGTAGGTCAGCCTCGTACTTCAGCTTCCTCGCGGTACGTCAGCTTCCTCGCGTGATCGCACGCCGAACTGCCTCACCGCGAGCTAATGTACGAGCAGCCATTGCGGCCCGACGGGCTTCCCTCATCGGACATGCCCCCACCCGCACGAGATCCGTCGTGCCCGTGGGGAATTCTCTTTGCTGCTCCGGAAATCAGCCGCCGAACTGCGCCCGCTCATCGTGCCCGTCGGGCAGGACACCCTGCCGCTCACCCAGCGGCTGATCAATGAGTACGTGCAGTCGCATCCCCGCAAGAAACAACCGGGCAGCGGGCTCATCGCCTCGTGGGAACACAGCCTTCCAGAAGTCGTCGAGGCGCTGACTTCCTGTGGTCTCGACGATGTCGAGGTCCTCATCGAGTACTCGACTCCCGGCATGGCGGGCGAAGCCGACGTGATCCTGGCGGGCCAGCATCCGACCACCGGCGATCTGTCGTATGTCGTCGTAGAGCTCAAACAGTGGCACAAGGCCGAGGTTTCGCCCACCAACCCCATTGCTGTGGACGCCGGATACGACAAGCCCAAGCTTCATCCCGTACGCCAGGTGCAGCGCTACTGCGAGTACCTCATCCAGCGCCTCGTGCCCCTGCACGGCAAACGCGACAGAATCGCCGGAGTCGCACTGCTGCACAACGCCAGCCATGAAGTCAGTTCGCTTTTCGATCTGAAGCGGAGCACTCACGGACAGCTGTACACCAGAGATCAACGTGAGGATTTCAGAAGGTTCCTCTCCACCCGACTTGCCGGCGGGGTGCCCGGCGCGCGGGCAGCCGATGTGCTCTGCCAGGCGCAGCAATACGAGGCACCGTCGTCGAGTGAGGCGTTCAGCCGCGTGGGAAGCCCGCATCCGGTCTTCGCCCTCCAGAAGGAACAGGAGATCGCGTTCCAGGAAGTTCACCGGAAGATCGGTGCGAGTGGCGGCAAAGGGCGCAAGAAAGTCATCATCGTGCAGGGTGGCCCCGGCAGCGGAAAGACCGCAGTCGCCGTGGAACTGCTGCGCACCTTGCGTCAAGAGGGGCGCAACGTCGTACATGCCAGCGGCTCCCGTTCGTTCACCAAGAATCTACGCGACTCGACGGTCGCTGCCGCTCCCTACGGACGGAAGGGGGCAGCAGAGCGGCAGTCCCGTAAGGACTATCGCTATTTCCAGCAATTCGGACATCTGCCGGAGGATTCGGTGGAGGTCCTCATCTGCGATGAAGCCCATCGAGTGCGCCTCAAATCGGACGGGCGTGACGTCAAGAGGGCGGCGAAGGCTCGCGGCCTCTGTCAGGCCGACGAGCTGATTCATGTCGCGGAGGTCCCCGTCTTCCTCCTCGACGACTGGCAGTCCCTGCGCCCCAAGGAGGTAGGAACCGTCGACTACCTCGTCGAACGTGCCAAGGCATGCGGATGCGACTACGAGGTGATTGAACTGCCCGGCATGTTCCGGGCCGAAGGCAGCATCGCCTTCCGCGAGTGGGTGACGAAACTGCTCAGCCTCAAGGCGACCACTGCCCCGGCATGGGTACCGGACGGGCTCATCGACGTGCGTCTCGCGGAGAGCCCGGAGGAGATGGAGAGTTTCCTCGAGCGCAGGATCCGCGAAGACAACCTGCAGGCCCGCATGACAGCCGGATTCTGCTGGGAATGGAAGACTCCACCGAACGGCGAACTCCTTCTTGAAGTGCAGATCAAGGATTGGCACCGCCCGTGGAACGCGAAGGAGGGAGTCAGTCTCGACGACGTGCCCGAGACCAGCCAATGGGCGACGGACCCACGCGGCTTCGGACAGGTCGGCTGTATCTTCACGGCCCAGAACTTCGAGTTCGACTGGACCGGAGTCATCCTCGGCCCGGACCTGCTCTGGCGCAACGGGCAGTTCGTCGTCGATCGGACGAAAACGCGGGACAGCAAGCTTCAAGAGAAATGGGTGAGTGACGAGCGGGTGGACCAGCTGGTCCGTCACGCCTATCACGTACTCCTGACGCGAGGACGTCGCGGCATCGTTCTGTACTCGGAGGACACCATCACCCGCAATGCGCTGCGTGAACTGATCTCCGGCACAGTCGCGGACTCTCCACTGGCCAAACCCCCGAGGAAGAAGCTCCCTCCGGTGATCACGCCTGCGGAGAAGGCCGTCGCACAACAGCTCGCGATAGAGTTCGAGTAATCGTCATCGCGGCCCGCCGGGCTTCCGCTCCGCTCCGGCGGGGTCACGAAGGACATGCCCCCACCCGCACGAGTCACTTCGTGCTGCCTGGGAGCATCCGTTGCTGTTCCGCGACTCCGCCGCCGCGGTCGCCGCCGAGTGCCTGTCCGGTGCTCTCTTCTTCCGCCTGACCGAGCAGTTCGCCCACGTGCACGGCCACAAGCCAAGTACCTCGGAAGTCCGTTCCTGGGAACGCAGCATCCCAGTGCTCGCGAGCGCGCTCAACGACGCCGGACTCGGGCAGGTGGAGATGCTCCTCGAGTACGGGCTGCCGCTCAACAGCAAACGGGCCGACGTGGTGCTTGCCGGGGTACATCCGCATACCGGGCAACCGTCGTACGTCGTCGTCGAGCTCAAGCAGTGGAGCAGTGCCGAACCGGATGACGACGACCCGTCGCTGTGCCGCGTGGAAGCGTATGCCCACCCTGTACTCAATCCAGTCGACCAAGTGCGCGGCTACTGCGATTACTTGGTCTCCTTCAACGGGGCACTGGCAGATCATCCGGATCGAATCTCCGGAGCCGCGTATCTGCACAACGCCACCGAGTTCGGGGTCGGCGGACTGTTCGAGGCCGAGCAGGATGCGTACGGGCAATTGTTCATCGGCGCGCGGCGTGGGGAGTTTGTCGACTATCTGCGGACGAGGCTGGGTGGCGAGTCCGGCGCGACGGCCGCAGACGAGTTGCTGGCCGGGAGGGTCGGCCCCTCGAAGCAACTGATGGCCGTCGCAGCTCAAGAGGTGCGAGAACGCGAACAGTTCGTGTTGCTGGACGAGCAGCTGGTCGCGTACCGCATGGTGCTCAATGCCGTGCGGCGGGCGAAACAATCCGACCACAAGGAGGTCGTCGTCGTCACCGGCGGTCCCGGCACCGGCAAGAGCGTCATCGCGCTGTCGCTGCTCGGCGAGCTGTATCGGCAGGGGACCCCCGCGTTGCATGCCACCGGATCCAATTCGTTCACCACCACCATGCGCAAAGTGGCGGGAGCACGAAAGCGCGAAGTGCAGAGCCTTTTCAAGTACTTCAACAGTTTCATGACCGCTGAGCGCAACAGCCTTGACGTCCTCATCTGCGACGAAGCCCACCGCATGCGTGAAACCTCGGCCAACCGGTACACGTCCGCAGCCCACCGCACCGGGAAGGCACAGATCGACGAACTGATCGATGCGGCGCGCGTGCCGGTCTTCCTCCTTGATGAACACCAAGTCGTACGCCCCGGGGAGATGGGGACCGTGGCGGAGATCGAGGCGGCCGCCGCCAAGAAGGGGCTTGCCTGCCAAGTGGTGCCACTCGACAGCCAGTTCCGCTGTGGTGGCAGTGACGTATACCTGCGGTGGGTCGTCCGGCTGCTGGGGCTCGAGTCCGGTGGGCCCCTGCAGTGGGAACCCGACGACAAGATGCACCTCATGGTCGCTGAGAGTCCGCAGGAGATGGAGGAGTTCCTCACCACTCGTCGGACACAGGGTTATGGCGCACGCATGTCCGCGGGCTACTGCTGGAAGTGGACCAAGAAGGTGCCGCCGGGGCAGGCGCTTCCCACCGACGTCGTCATCGGTGATTGGGAACGTCCTTGGAACGTCTTCGGCGACCGGGCTGTCGGAGGTGCTCCTCCCGCCGCGTTGTGGGCCACCGACCCGGCCGGATTCGGGCAGGTGGGCTGCGTCTATACGGCGCAGGGCTTCGAGTACGACTGGAGCGGCGTGATCATCGGCCCTGACTTGGTGTGGCGCGGGGATCAGTGGGTCACCGACCGCACGGCATCCAAGGACCCCGTCTTCAAGAAGTCGATTCCGGACACGGATGTGGACCGGCTGATCCGCAACACCTACAAAGTGCTGCTGACCAGGGGCATGGTGGGCACGGTGGTGTACTCGACGGATGCCGAGACGCAGGCGAAGCTGCGCGAGTTGGTTCACGGAGCTCGACTGCCGGTCGCGTCCATCCGGTAGATGCTCCAGGACGCACGGCGCAGGAAGCACTCGGAACGATCGGCTGGGCTGGGGGTTGCGGAGCGACCAGCTCGACTGAGGCCTACGGACCGATCGCCGTGCTCAGGGCCCCCACCGGGTCCTCGTCCGCCTCTCCCTCCGGCCACCAGTCGTTTCGTGATGGTTCGCTTCTGTAGGGGTACCAGCGGGCGTCTTTGCCGAAGCGGAGTTGTAGGGCGCCGGTCGCGTCCGTGAGGTGGTTTCGGTGGATCGTCATGCGGGGGAGGTCCGCCGCGATCAGTGCGCCCCTCGCTCGGTCGAACGGGCCCGCCGGGGGGTCCCACGGGGATTCCAGGACCGCCAGGCCCTCCTCGCCGCCCTGGCGCCAGGCCGCCGCCGCGCGGGCCAGGTCCGCGGGGGTGTGGTCCACCGACTCGGCCAGCTCCGCGAATTGGCGGCTGAAGCTGCGGCGGCCCGTCAGGCCCGGGTGGGAGGCCGCCAGGCGGACCGCGTCGTGCCAGGCGTCGGCCGCCGGGAAAGGGGCAGCGCCGGTGGCGAGGTATGCGTGGGCCCTTGATGCCGTGTCCGTGGCCAGGAACTCCAGTGATGTGGGGTTCGGGGCACCCGGGAGTGAGGGCAGGAGCGGGGGTTCGCCCGGGTGGGCGGGGGGTGGGAGCGGGGCCGGGAGCGGCGGGCGGTAGTCCGTGGCCAGGACGTCCCTCGCCAGGGTTCCCGGGAGCGCTTCCGCCGTCGCGCCCTGCTGGGTGGCTGATTGCTCGCGCGCCGCCTCGTGCGCGTTGCGCTGGGCCAGTTCGTCGAGGAGCGCCTGCTCGTCTCCGCCTCGCAGCAGGAGCAGTACGAAGGGGTCGGCGTCCAGCAGCCTGGCCGTCTGGTAGGTGAGGGCCGCCGCGTGCTTGCAGGGGCGGCCGTGGTCAGGACAGGTGCAGGACGGCACCAAGTCGCCAGGGCCGGGGAGGAGTTGCACTCCTGCTTGCTCTGCAGCATCGACCAGCGCGTGCGGCATGTCCTTGTCCAGGAGCGCCGCGATGTGCGCGGGTTCCGTGGCCACCGCGTCCAGGAATCTGTCCCAGTCCTCCGGCGTGAGGGTGCGCATGCGGATCTCGGAGCGGTAGGGGCGCGGGCGACTGCCGTGTACGTACGCCACGATGCGGCCCGGCGCGACGGTGATCGTGTCGACGTGCCCCTCACGGGCGTACGCGCGTCCGCGGGCCAGGCGCCCCGCGTCCAGCGACGTCCCCTCCAGCGCGCCGATCCAGGCATTCCCCCACCATGATGTGGCGAACGGTGCCTGGGGGTCTGGGTGTTGAGGCAGTGGGGGGAAGACACGGCCCGCGCCTGTGGCGCGGCTCGCTGATGTCATCCCCGTGCGCCCGCCGGCAGGTCCGGCAGCGGCCCTGCCCGTGCGCCCGGCCCGGCCGCCTTGTCGGCCACCGCCGCTCATGCCACCGCCGCTCACACCCGCACCACCCTGCCGCCCACCGCCGCTCACACCAGCACCGCCCTCGCCGCCGCCCCTCACGACATCCTCCGCAACGACACCAGATCCGCCAGCTCCGCGTCCGAGAGTTCCGTGAGTGCCGACTCGCCGCCCTCGCCGAGGACCGCGTCGGCCAGCGCCTGTTTCGCTGCCAGGAGTTCGGCGATGCGGTCCTCCACCGTGCCCTCGGTGATGAGACGGTGGACCTGGACCGGCTGGGTCTGGCCGATGCGGTAGGCGCGGTCCGTGGCCTGCTCCTCGACCGCCGGGTTCCACCAGCGGTCGTAGTGGATGACGTGGCCGGCCCGGGTGAGGTTCAGGCCCGTGCCCGCCGCCTTGAGGGAGAGGAGGAACACCGGGGCCTCGCCGGACTGGAAGCGGTCCACCATTTCCTCCCGCCGCGGGACCGGCGTACCCCCGTGCAGGAGTTGCGTGCCGATGCCGCGTGAGGACAGGTGCGACTCCAGGAGGCGGGCCATCTCCACGTACTGCGTGAAGATGAGGACGGCGCCCTCCTCCGCCAGGATCGTGTCGAGGAGTTCGTCCAGGAGGTCCAGTTTTCCCGAGCGCGAGCGGCCGCCGCGGGTGGTGATCGCGCCGTCCTTCAAGTATTGCGCCGGGTGGTTGCAGATCTGCTTCAGCGCCATCAGCAGCTTCATGACCAGGCCGCGGCGCGCGATGCCTTCGGACGCCTCGATGCGCGCGAGGGTCTCGCGTACGACCGCTTCGTAGAGCGACGCCTGTTCGCGGGTGAGTGTCACCGGATGGTCCGTCTCCGTCTTGGGAGGCAGCTCCGGGGCGATGCCCGGGTCGGACTTCTTGCGGCGCAGGAGGAAGGGGCGGACCAGGCGGGCGAGGCGCGCGATCGCCTCGTCGTTCTCGGCGGTCTCGCCGCCCTCCACCAGCCGGGCGTGGCGCGCGCGGAACGCCTTGAGCGGGCCGAGCAGGCCCGGCGTCGTCCAGTCCAGCAGGGCCCAGAGTTCGGAGAGGTTGTTCTCGACCGGGGTGCCGGTGAGCGCCACCCGCGCCGCGGAGGGGATCGTGCGCAGCGCCTTGGCCGTCGCCGCGTGCGGGTTCTTGACGTGCTGCGCCTCGTCCGCCACCACCAACCCCCAGGAGTGGGCGGCCAGTTCGGACGCACTCGTCCGCATCGTTCCGTACGTCGTCAGGACGAAGCCGCCCGCCACGTCGCCGGACAGGCTGCGGCCCGTCCCGTGGAAGCGGTGCACCGGGACGCCCGGCGCGAACCGCTCGATCTCGCGTTGCCAGTTGCCGAGCAGCGACGCCGGACAGACCACCAGCGTCGGCTCCGGCCTGGCCCGGTACAGGTGGAGGGCGATCAGCGTGACCGTCTTGCCGAGGCCCATGTCGTCGGCGAGGCAGCCGCCGAGGCCCAGCGACGTCATCCGGTCCAGCCAGGCCAGGCCCCTGAGCTGGTAGTCACGGAGGGTGGCGGCGAGCGCGGGCGGCGGGGTGACGGGGCTCAGGTCGTCGGTCAGGCGTTCCCGCAGGCGGGCCAGGGCGCCGATCGGGACGGCCTCGACGCGCTCGCCGTCCACCTCCGCCGCTCCCGTCAACGCGACGGACAGCGCGTCCACCGGGTCCAGGAGGCCCAGATCCCGTTTGCGCGCCTTGCGTACGAGTTCGGGGTCGACCAGGACCCACTGGTCACGGAGGCGTACGACCGGGCGGTGCGCCTCCGCCAGGATGTCCATCTCCGCCTCGGTCAGAGGCCCTCCGGAGCCGTCACCCTCCCCGTCGTCGGCGCCGAGCGCCAACTGCCAGCGGAATTCCAGCAGTTGCTCGGTCTTGAAGAAGTCGAAGTTGTCGGCCGCCGTGCCGGGCGCGGGGCGTACGACAGCGGTTGCCGTCAGGCCGCGCGTCAGCTCACGGGGCCAGTGCACGGCCACCCCCGCCGCGCCGAGCCTGGTCGCCGCCGCACCGAGGAGTTCGTACAACTCACCCTCGCTCAGCGGCAGTACGTCGGGGCGCGGGCGCTCGAGGAGGCGGGCCAGCGGCGGCCACACGCGGGCCGCGCGCCGCACCGCGAGCAGCGTGTCCACGCGGGCACGCGGGCCGAAGTGGTCCGCCCCGGCCCACAGTTGGGCCGCGTCCGCCACGAGGGTGGGATCGGCGAGGCTGTGCACCTGCACGACGGCGGCCGCGGGGCTCGCCATGCCCTCGCGCGACGCCCCCACCCCGGGCTCGCCCGACTCGCCGGCATCACCCGTCCCGCCGCCGCCCCGCACGTCCTCCGTCGCGCTGTCGAACACCTCATGCGCCTGCAGATCCAGCCGCAGCGACACCCGCACCCCGGCGTCCATCCCGGCCGCCACCTCGGCGGCCCACTCCCGCGCGCCCGGCAGCCGCTGCGGCTCGCGCGCCGCGAAGGGGGCGCCGACCGCGTGGGCCGCGGCGGGCGTACGCGGCAGGGTGTCCACCACCGCGTCGACGAAGGCCCTGACCAGGGCGAACGGCTCGGGGAGCAGGAGGGGCCTACTGCCGGGCAGGGGTACGGCGTGCGCCTCGGCCGGCATCGCCGCGGCGATACCCCGCAGCTGCGTGACGTCGGCGGTGTCCAGCGGCCCGGCCCGCCACGCGTCGAGATCACCGCCGGTCAGGCCGGGCAGCAGCCTGCCCCGCGCGGCCAGGTGCAGGGCGTGCCGGGCCGCGGCGGCCCAGCAGGCCACGGCGGGGTGCGCGGTCGCGGGCGAGGGCGCAGCGCGCAGCAGGAGCGGGAGGGCCTCCGCCACGGGCAGGATCAGCGCGGGGACGGTACGCGTGCGGACACCCTTTCCGTGAGGGCGCACGACGGGGATCTCCCCCTCTACGGCACCACCCCCAGCAGCACCAGGCACCCCAGACGCCCCCGGCACCTCCCCCTCCGGCGCCCAGAACGCGACCCGCCCCTCCCTGGGCACCTCGGCCGGAAGGAAGACAGCGGCACAGGAGCGCACGAGCTCCCCGAGCTGTCGCTGTTCGCCAGAGGACACAGCACCGGAGGGCCCGGCAGCGGACCCGGCGGAGGACACAGCAGCAGCCCCCAAGCCCCCCGCGGCAGCCCCCGCCAGCACGTTCACCACCCAGCTCACCCTCAGTCACTCGCACGTCATTCCCGCACGCCAGCCTAGGCCAGCCGTCCCACCGGCCGTCCCACGGCAAGCGCTGGTAGGAAACTTTCCTAACAATTATTGGCCGAAGTTATTGACGCGAACATGCCGTCTCGACAAGATGCCTGCGGAACCGGTCCCCACACCGCTCACGGCCCCCAGCCGATCTAGGAGACGGACATGCCGCCCACCCCCCGCATCACGCAACCCCGCAGCAACTCCCACAAGAGGAAGGCCCGTTGGGCCATCCCGCTGGCAGCGGGCGCCTCGCTCGCGCTCGTCGGCGGAGTCCTCCTCTGGTCCCCTGCCGGTGAGGCCGACGCCGCGCCGAGCGGCCCGGACACGAAGGCGGCGTTCACCGCCGTCGCCGCCGGAGACATCGCCGAACAGTGCACTTCGGACGACAGCGGCTGCGCACACCCGAAGACCGCCGCGCTCGTCCAGAGGCTCAACCCCTCCTTCGTCATGACGATGGGCGACAACCAGTACGACGACGCCCGGCAGCAGGACTTCGAGGACTACTACGACACGAGCTGGGGCGCGTTCAAGGACAAGACGCGCCCGGTGCCCGGCAACCACGAGACGTACGACCCGGACGGCGCCCTGGAGGGCTACAAGTCCTACTTCGGCAGCATCGCCTACCCCAAGGGCGAGAGCTACTACAGCTTCGACCAGGACAACTGGCACTTCATCGCCCTCGACTCCAACAGCTTCGACGACAAATCGCAGATCGACTGGCTCAAGGCCGACCTCGCGGCCAACTCCAAGAAGTGCGTGGCGGCGTACTGGCACCACCCGCTCTTCTCCTCGGGCGAGCACGGCAACGACCCGGTCAGCAGGCCGGTCTGGAAGCTGCTGTACGCCAACAAGGCCGAGCTCGTCATGAACGGCCACGATCACCACTACGAGCGCTTCGCCCCGCAGAACCCGGACGGGAAGGCGGACGCCAACGGCATCGTCGAGCTGCTCGGCGGCATGGGCGGCGCCAACCCGTACAAGATCGAGGAAGTCCAGCCCAACAGCCAGAAGCGGCTCACCAAGACCTTCGGCGTGGTGAAGCTGAACTTCACCGACACCGGCTTCTCCTGGAACCTCGTCGGCACGGACGGCTCGACGAAGGACAGCAGCCCGTCCTACAAGTGCCGCTGAGCCGCCGAGATGTATCTGGCGTCAACGGACGCGGTCGCGAAGGCCAAGGCCAAAGCGGGGCCCCAGCCTGAAGCTGAACCCAAGCCCGAGCCCACAGCCACCAAGTCCAAGACCAACTCCAACTCCAAGTCCAAGTCCAAGCGCGGCCGCGTCGCGGGTCCCGTCATCGCCCTCGGCGCGGTCAGCCTGGTCACCGACATCTCCTCCGAGATGGTCACGGCGGTCCTTCCGCTCTACTTCGTCCTCCAACTCGGCCTGTCACCACTCCAGTTCGGGTTTCTCGACGGCCTTTACAACGGCGTCACCGCCTTCGTCCGGCTCCTCGGCGGGTACGCCGCCGACCGCGGCGGGCGGCACAAGCTCGTCGCGGGCGGCGGCTACGCCCTCTCCGCGCTGTCCCGGCTCGGCCTGCTCCTCGCGGGCGGCGCCACGGCCGGGATCGGCGCGGCGCTCGCCGCGGACCGCATCGGCAAGGGCGTGCGGACCGCGCCGCGCGACGCGCTGATCTCGCTCAGCAGCCCGCCGGACGCCCTCGGCCGGGCGTTCGGCGTGCACCGCGCGATGGACACGACGGGCGCGCTGCTCGGCCCGCTGGCCGCGTTCGCGCTGCTCTGGGCGACGGCGGACGCGTACGACGCCGTGTTCGTGGTCAGTTTCTGCTTCGGGCTGCTCGGAGTGCTGATGCTGGTCGCGTTCGTGCCGGGACGGGGTGAACCGCAGGCCCCCGCACGTGCCACGCAGCCCATCGCCCTGTCAACCACCAAGCCCGAAAGGATCCTCGGCATCCTCCGGGTGCCCGCCTTCCGCCGCATCCTCGGCGCCGCGGCCCTCCTGGGCGCCGCCACGATCGGGGATGCCTTCCTCTACCTGCTCCTCCAGCGGCGGCTCGACTTCGCGGTGAGCTGGTTCCCCCTCCTGCCGCTGGGCGCCGCCGCGGTCTATCTGCTGCTCGCGGTGCCCGCCGGGCGCCTCGCCGACCGCATCGGCCGCCGTGTCCCGTTCCTGGCCGGGCACGTGGCGCTGCTCGGCGGATACGTCCTGCTGCTCTCCCCCACCGACGGCTGGGCCCTGCTCATCGGCGTACTGCTCCTGCTCGGCATCTTCTACGCCGCCACCGACGGCGTGCTCATGGCGCTCGCCACCCCCGTGCTCGCGCAGGGGCGCCGGGCCAGCGGCATGGCGGTCCTGCAGACGGGCCAGGCCCTGGCCCGTCTCGTCGCGGCAGCCGGGTTCGGCGCGGCCTGGACGCTGTGGGGCATCGGCCCGGCGCTGACCTGCGCGTCGCTCGCGCTGGCAGTGGCACTCGGCGGGGCGACGCTGCTGCTCCCCCGCCCCGAAACCCCCGAGAGGCCGGCATGACCGCACCCCCACAGGCCCCACTTCCCCCGCAGGCCCCGCACTCCCCGCGTTCCCTGCGTGCCCGCGTCATCGCCGTGGCCACGGCCGCCGCCGTCCTCGCGACGGTGGCCGTCGGCTACACCCTGCACGCGGCCGACCGGGCCGAACCTGCCGCCGCCACCTCGGAGTTCGGGCTCGACGCGGGCCACCTCTACTACCGGAGCACGGGGGCGGGCGCGGGCCGCGTCGCCCGGACCGCCACCCCTTCCGGCAAGGGCCACCGCACCCCCGGCGGCCCCTCCTGCGAGCGCTTCTACGCGGCCGGGGGCACCGCGCTCTGCCTCCAACGGCGCTCCGGGATCCCGCCCACGTCGTACGCCCTGGTCATGGACGACAAGCTCCGCGAGAAGCGCCGCATCGCGCTCACCGGCATCCCCAACCGGGCCCGGGTCTCGGCATCGGGCCACATGCTGTCCTGGACGATGTTCGCGACGGGGGACTCCTACGCGGGCTCCTCCTTCTCCACCCGCACCTCGATCCTGGACACCCGCACGGGCTACTTGATCAAGAACATGGAGGAGATCCCCCTCACCCTCGACGGCCGCCGCCACCACTCCCCCGACGTCAACTACTGGGGCGTCACCTTCGCCGATGACGACAACCGCTTCTACGCGACCGTCTCGACGAAGGGCAAGACGTACTTGATCCAGGGCGACATGAAGAAGTGGGCGGCGCACACCCTGCGCACGAACGTGGAGTGCCCGTCACTCTCCCCCGACAACACGCGCATCGCTTTCAAGAAGCGCGTACGGAAGGGTACTTCGGACCCGTGGCGCCTGTACGTCCTGGATCTGCGGACGATGCGCGAGCACCCGCTCGCCGAGACCCGCAGCGTCGACGACCAGGCCGCGTGGCTGGACGACGACACCTTGGCGTACGCCCTGCCCGGCAAGGAGGGCAGGAAGCAGGACATCTGGACGACGCGGGCGGACGGGAAGGGGTCCTCGAACTTGCTGGTACGCAACGGGACTTCACCCGCCGCGGTGCGCTGACGCACAAGCTGAAGCACAAGCTGACATTCAAACCGATGGCCCACCCCGGCCTGCCCGCCATCCCAGCCGGAATTCGGATGCGCCCGCGCCCCGCCTCGCGCAGGATCGGGTCCATGACCACCACTCAGCGCACCGTCGTGCCCACCCTCTTCCCGCCGCCCGGATACGCCCACGCCGCCCTCGTAGAGGCCGGCACCAAGCTCGCCTTCATGGCGGGTTCGGTGCCGCTCGATCCCGAGGGGACCCTCGTCGGAGAAGGTGATGTGGTGCGCCAGACCGAACAGGTCATCGCCAATCTCGACGAGGCGCTGCGCGCGATCGGCAGTGATCTGACGCAGGTGGTGGCCAGCACGGTGTACGTCGTGAGCGACGAGCCGGGCCCACTGAGCGAGGCGTGGGAAGTCATCCGCGCCTCCGACCTGCTCGCGAAGGGCCCGCACACGTCGACGCTGCTCGGCGCGGCGTGCCTCGGCTACCCCGGCCAGCTGATCGAGATCACCGCCACGGCCGTGGTCCCGGAGGCGCCGACCGCTCCATAGGACGGACCGCCACCACCCGGCGCCCTCCCCTACCCCCGCGCCCTGCTCGCGAGCCCCAGCGCGTACTGCGGCCACCACTGCCCCGCCCTCGGCCCGCCCCGGCAGGTTCCGTCGGACTCGCCGGGGCGCTTGATCCAAAGGTAGGCGTCGATGGCGGGGTCGCCGGTGGCGGTGGTGGGCGGGGTGCCGAGGGCGCGGCCCGGCGGGTTGCACCAGGCCTGGTCGCCGACGCCGGTGTAGGGCCCGTTGCCGTTGCGGCTGCTGTCCACGACGAAGTGCTTGGCGCCGCCGAGTGCCGCCGCGATGCGGTGCCCGTACGCCGAACTCGCGCCGTTCGTCTTGAAGTTGGACGTGTTGACGGCGAAGCCGTCGGCCCTGGCGACCCCGGCCTGTCGCAGCGGTGCGACCAGTCGCCGCTCGTCGGGGATCCAGCCGGAGTTGCCCGCGTCCACGTACACCTTGGTGTGCGGGCGGGCCTTGAGGCGGGCGACGGCGTAGGCGAGCAGGCCGTAGCGCTCGCGGGCGTCGCCCTGCTCGCAGCCCGCGATCTTCTGCGCGACGGCGTCCGGTTCGACGATGACGTACGCGGGGCGGTCACCGATGCCGGCGGCGAACTCGTCGGCCCAGCGCCGGTACTCCGCCGCGTTCCCCGCCCCGCCTCCGGAGTAGTCGCCGCAGTCGCGGTGCGGGATGAAGTACGCGACGAGCAGGGCGGTGCGCCGCGCCGCGGCGGCGGCGAGGGTGACCGCGCGGACGGTGGGCCCGGGGTTGGCGCTGTGCAGCCAGATCGCCTGGGGGCGCCACGCGATGCGCTGCATGAGCCGGGCGTCGGCGGTCCGGCCCTGGCGCCGCCAGGCGGTGACCTGGTGGGCGGCGGCGCTGTTCGGGTCGATCCAGAAGGCGGTGCCGGGGGCGGTGCCCGTCGGGGCGGGGGCGAGCGCGGGGGCCGATGCGGGCCCGGCGCCTGCCGCCTGCGCACCGCCGGACGCCGCCGCGCTCACCAGGAGCGCGACGGCGAGGAGCCGGGCGAGGCGGGGGCGGACGCCACGGGAACGGGGACAGCCATGGTCCAGGTCACGCTCACGCTCAGGTGATCGGAAGGGCGGCTGCGACACCGGGCACCTCCAGTTGCTCGACGCCGGACGGGCCCGGCGTGTTCCCCGGAGTCTGCGGTCGCCCGACCCCCGCGAGGCCTCGTACACCGCCGGTCGGGCGGCAGATCACCCGAAGAATCACTCCGACGGCTGCGTCCAAGTGCGCCTCTTCGGCAGGGGTTTGGCGTAGCCGCCGGAGCGGCTCGTGGTGAGCCCGAGGCCGACGAGCGACTCGGCGAGCCTGACCGCGGCGGCCACGCCGTCGACCACCGGCATGTCGAGGGCCGCGCCGACCTTCTCCTGCAGCCCGGTCATCCCCGCGCAGCCGAGCACCAGGACCTCGGCACCCGCGTCGCGGGCCCGTTCGGCGGCGGCGAGGAAGGCGCGGACGGTGACCTCGGAGTCCCCGAGGTCCAGGACCCCGAGGCCGGTCCCGACCACGGCGGCGCAGTTCTGCGCGACGCCCGCCGCGTGCAGGCTGTCCTCGATCTGGCCGCGCGCCCGGTCGAGGGTGGTGACCACGCCGTACCGCCGCCCGAGCAGACAGGCCAGATGGGCGGCGGCCTCGGTGATGTCGACGACGGGCACGTCGAGGAGCTCCCGGGCGCCCTCGCGTCCGTGCTCGCCGAACCCGGCCATGACCACGGCGTCGTACGGCTCCTCGTGCCGGCGCAGGGTGTCGAGGACGGCGGCCGCCGAGAGGTAGCTGTCGAGCCATCCCTCCGCGGATTCCGGCCCCCAGGCGGGCGTGAGTCCGGTGATGGTGGTGCCGGGTGATGCCGCGTCCCTGGCGCCCCGCACGATCTCGTCGGTCATCGCCCGCGTGGTGTTGCAGTTGGTGACGACGATGCGCACTAGGCCTCCACCTCGGCCACAGCCCCGGCCCCGGCGGTCCGCTCGGCGCGGCACAGCACGGCGTAGAGGAGCGCGGCCGTCGCCGTCCCGATGAACCAGGAGTACGGCGCGACGTAGTCGAAGAACGGCACCAGCGCGCACACCGCCGCGAATCCGGCCGTCGGCACGAAGGCGGCGAGAGCCTTCGGGTTGACGCCCTTCTTGTAGTAGTACGGCGATCCCGGCTCGGCCTTGAACAGCGCCTCGGCGTCGATACGTCCGCGCTTCACCCAGAAGTAGTCGACCGCGATGATCCCGAACAACGGTCCGAGGAAGGCGCCGAGGCCGCCGAGGAAGTAGTTCACGACGGTCGGGTTGGAGTAGAGGTTCCACGGCGTGACGAGCAGCGCGGCGACCGTGGAGATGATCCCGCCGATCTTGAAGGTGATCTTCTGCGGCCAGACGTTGGCGAGGTCGTACGCGGGCGAGACGAAGTTGGCCACGATGTTCACGCCCATCGTGGCGACGGCGAAGGTGAGCGCCCCGAAGACAAGGACCCAGGTGTTGCCGATCTCGGCGACGAGCTCGGCGGGGTCGGTGATGGCCTTGCCGAAGACTTCGAGGCTGCCCGCGGTGACGACGACGGAGAGGATCACGAAGGCCGTGGAGTTGATGGGCAGGCCCCAGAAGTTGCCGCGCTTGACGGTGCGGTAGTCGGGGGCGAAGCGCGAGAAGTCGCAGAAGTTGAGCATCAGCGTGCCGTAGGTGGCGAGGATCAGGCCGATCGCGCCGAACCACTGCCGCACCTGCTCCCCGGTGGAGACCGGGTTCGGGGTGCTGGTGAGCGAGATGGTCCAGCCGGCCTTCCAGAGGATCCACACGGCGAGGGCGATCATCACGACCCAGATGGCGGGCCCGCAGAAGTCCTGGAACTTCCGTACGGATTCCATGCCCCGGGTCATGATCAGCCCCTGCACCAGCCAGAGCGCGACGAACGAACACCAGCCGAGGGCGTGCAGCCCGAGGAAGGAGTGCTCGGTCCACGCGTCGAGGCTCGGGAAGGCGGCGATGAGCATGACGTTGACCGCGATGGAGGCCAGGTAGGTCTGGATTCCGTACCACATGATGGCGATCACGGCCCGGATCAGGGCGGGGATGTTGGCGCCCCAGACACCGAAGCTGATGCGGCTGACGACGGGGAACGGCACGCCGTGGCGCTGTCCGATGCGCCCCATCATGTTCATCCCGGCATAGATGAGCACGAAGCCGACGAGGAGTGAGGTGAAGATCTGCCAGACGTTCAGGCCGAGGACCAGCAGACCGGCCGCGAAGGTGTAGTTGCCGAGGTTGTGGACGTCGGACATCCACAGGGCGAAGAGGTCGAAGACCTTCCACTTGCGTTCGGCGGTGGGGGCGAGGTCTTCGTTGGTGAGGCGGGGGTCGGGCACGAACTCGGTCGCGGCGCTCGGGGAGTCGGCGCCTGGGGAGTCGGCGCGCTGGGTGAGGGACACGGGGCCTCCTGCGAAGGGGGACGGAGGTGCGGCGCGCTTTGGTATACCAAAGTTTGGTATACCAAAGTTTGGTATACCAAAGATTCCGTCATGCTCCCGCTCCCGGGGGCGCCCGGCAATGTCCGTACGGTTACGAATCGGTAAATCGATGCGGCGTTCGGCGATGATGGACACCATGACGACCGTGGAGCAGCCGCTGGCCGCCGTACGCGAACGAGTGCTCGCCGAGCTGCGGCAGGAGATCATCGCCGGACGCCTCGGTCCGGGCGACCGCCTGGTCGAACGGGAGCTCGCCGACCGCCTGGGGGTGTCCAGGGTCCCGGTACGCGAGGCGATCCGGGCCCTGGTCGCCGAGGGCTTCGTCACCTTCGAGACCCCGCGCAGGACCGTGGTGCGCCGCCTGACCCGCACCGACGTGACCGAACTCTTCGAGCTGCGCGAGGCGTTGGAGGTGTTCGCGGCGGGCCGCGCGGCGGAACGGGCCACGGAGGAGGGGCTCGCGGAGCTCTCCGCGCTGCTCGACAGCGCCGCGAGGGCGACGCGCACGGCGGACGGGGAGGCGATCACGGACATCAACACCCGCTTCCACGACCGCCTCCTGGCAATGGCGGGGAACGGCCTGCTGACCTCGGTCATGGAGCCGGTGGACGGACGGCTGCGGTGGATGACGCGGCGCAACGAGGAGTGGGCGCACCTGCTCGTGGAACACAGGGAGTTGTACGAGGCGGTGGCCTCGGGGGACGCGGGACGAGCACGGGACGTGGCGCTGGCCCACGTGCGGACCAACTACCGGTCTACGGTGCGGCATCTCTTCGGCGAGGAGGAAAAGGACTAGTCCCCGCCGCCATCGCCGAGCCGGCCCTCGAACGCCGTACGGGCTATGCCTGGCCGCCCCTGCCCGCCCGATACCCGTCCGTCGCCCGCACCAGCTCCTCCGCGATCCCCCGCGCCCCAGCGTTGTGCCCCACATCCCCGACGAGGACCAACTCGCTGCCGGGCCAGGCCCCTTGAAGCCGCCAGGGGATCCCGATCAGATTCCCGAAGTCGAGGCTTCCCTGCACCAGGGTCCCCGGGATGCCGGCCAGCGCCCCCGCGTCCCGCAGCACGACCTCGTCCCCGCCCAGCCAGTGGTCATGGGCGAAGTAGTGCGTGACGGTCCGGGCGAACCCCGCCCGGAAGGTCTCGTCCTCGTACCGGGGAACGGACCGGGGCGCCCCCAGTGCGAAGGCCGTCTCCCAGTCGGTCCACGCCCGTGCGGCGGCGGCCCGGACCTCCGCGTCGGGGGACTCCAGGAGCCGGTTGTACGCGGCGGCGAGGTCCCCGTCCCGCTCCTCCTCGGGCACCGCGTCCCGAAACGCCTCCCACGCCTCCGGGAAGAGCCGCCCAAGACCCCGGGTGAGCAGCTCGACCTCGGCCCGGCTTCCGGTGGCAAGGCCCGTGAGCACCAGTTCCGACACCCGGTCGGGGTGGGTCTGCGCATACCGGAGCCCCAGCACGGAGCCCCAGGACGCGCCCCACACCAGCCACCGCTCGATCCGCAGGTGCCGCCGCAGCAGCTCCAGGTCGGCCAGCAGATGCTTGGTCGTGTTGACGCTCATGTCCGTACGGGGATCACTCGCGTGCGGCGTCGAGCGCCCACACCCACGCTGGTCCAGGAGCACCACCCGGTACGCGTCAGGGTCGAAGTACCGCCGGAAGAACGGCGTGCACCCCGACCCCGGCCCGCCATGAAGCACCACCGCCGGCTTTCCCAGCGGATTGCCGCAGACCTCCCAGTACACGCGGTTGCCGTCGCCGACTTCGAGCATGCCGTGGTCGTACGGCTCGATCTCCGGATAAAGGCCCATCGGCCGAAGATATCCCGCCCACCGGGCGCGCCACCGGCCATCGGACGCGCGTACCCCGTGACCGGTTACCCGGCACGCAGCCCCCGCATCCGCCCGTACGCGTACACGCACCCCGCGAGCGCGAGGTCCGAGAGCAGCATGAAGCCGATGGAGTACGAGTTCTTGGCGCTGTAGATCGCGCCCATGACCAGCGGCGGGACGAACCCTCCCAGGCCGCCCACCGCTCCCACGATGCCCGTCACGGACCCCACCTGCGCCTGTGGTGTCACCTGCGAGACGAGCGCGAAGACGCTGCCGCTCGCCGTGCCGAGCCCCGCCGCCATGAGCAGGAAGCAGACCGTGCCGCCCGGATTCAGCGACGGTTCGAGGGCCTGCGCGATGGCGAAGACGGCGACGACGGCCAGCGCGGCCGAGGTGACCGTCGCCGGGTGGATCCGGTCGGAGAGCCAGCCGCCGATGGGCCGGAAAATGACCGTGACCAGCGCGAACCCGGCCGCCTTGGTGCCCGCGTCGGTGGGCGAGAGGTCGTACCAGGTCTTCAGGTACGTGGGCAGATAGACCCCGAAGGCGACGATGCCGCCGAAGCCGATCGCGTACAGCGCCGAGAGCTCCCACGTCACCCGCAGCCGCCCGGCCTCCCCGAGGCGGGTCGTGAGGGGGCTCGTCGGCACCGGCCGGTCGGGCCGGTCGGTGATGAGCAGCGCCGCGACCACCGCGAAGGCCGCGAGCGCGATCGCCACGACCAGGAACGGCAGGTTGTCGCCGTGCTTGGCGATCCGGGGCGTGAAGTACCCGGAGAGCGCCACACCGCCCATGCCCATCCCGAAGACGCCGAGCGCGAAGCCCCGGTGGGCGGGCGGGAACCAGGAGTTGACCAGCGGGATGCCGATCGCGAACGTCGTGCCGCCCAGGCCGAGCAGGAAGCCGACCGCGAGCATCGCGACGTAGGTGTCCCTGGCCGGGATGATCAGCAGCACCGGCACGATCGTGAGCGCCGAGACCAGCGGGAACATCCGCTTGGCGCCGTAGCGGTCGGTGAGTGCGCCGACCGGGACGCGGCCGAGCGAGCCGACGATGACCGGCACGGCGACCAGCAGGGACTGGGCGAACGAGGAGAGCCCGAGCCGCTCCCCGAAGTCGCTGCCGAGCGGCGCGATCAGGTCCCATGCCCAGAAGGTGAGCGTGAAACCGACCGTGGCCACGGCGAGGTTCCGGTAGGCCGCGGCCGAGGGGCGCGCCGCGGCGGCTGATGGATGTGCCGAGGGGGTTGTTGTCATGTGAGCGCCGCTCCAAGCGCCACGAAGGCGCAGATCAGGATGAACAGGATGGCAAGCAACGGCCATACGAACCGCAGGTATTTGTCGTAGCCGACCTTCGCGAGCGCGACGCCGCCGATGGTCACGGCCGTCGTCGGGACCCACAGGTTCATCCAGCCGCTCGCCGCCTGCCAGGCGGTGACGACGACCGAGCGCGAGACCCCGGCGAAGTCGGCGAGCGGGGCGAGGATCGGCATGGCGAGGGTCGCGTGTCCGGAGGTGGAGGGGATCAGGAAGGCCAGCGGCAGGTTCACGACGAAGACGATGATCGCGAAGAGGCCGGACGACGTGCCCTTCACGATGCCCTCGATGGAGTGCAGGACGGTGTCCGTGACCTTGGAGTTGTTCATGATCACCGTGACGCCGCGCGCGAGCACGATGACCAGGGCGGGCGAGATGAAGTCGGCCGCGCCCTGGGTGATCGTCGAGCTGAGCTTCTGCTCGCCCATCCGGGCCACGCACCCGACGAGTACGGCCGCACAGAGGAAGAGCGCCGCCAACTGCGGGAAGGACCAGCCGAGTTCGAAGCCGTACGGCTTCGCGTCCGCCTTGCCCGTGAGCGCGCTCGACCAGGGCACCACCGAGAAGATCATGAAGGCGAAGACCAGCGCGACCACGACGAGCACGGTCTTGTGCAGCCGGGTCAGCTCCGGCACCTCGCCCGCGTCGGCGGCGGTCTGCTCACGGTCACCGGGCAGGAAGCCGGTGAGGGAGCGCTCCGGGTTCTTCTGTACGCGCTTCGCGTAGCGGATGACGTAGGCGATGGTGACCGCGGTCAGGACGACCCACATCACGAACCGCAGCACGATGCCGTCGCCGAGCGAGATGTCCGCGGCGGAGGAGGCGACCCCGGTCGCGAACGGGTTGACCGTCGAGCAGAGCACGCCGATCCCGGCGCCCAGGATGATCGCGCCGACGGCGACCATCCGGTCGTAGCCGAGGGCGAGCATCAGCGGCACGATCAGGCCGTAGAAGCCCAGTGTCTCCTCCGCGAATCCCTCGACCGTGCCGAGGACGGAGAAGACGAGCATCACCCCCGCGATCAGCATCGCGCCGCGCTCGCGCAGCCGGTGGGCGAGGCGGCCGATGCCGCGGTCGAGGGCGCCGGTGGCGAAGACGACGGTGATGAACGCGCCGATGGCGAGGACGAACAGGAACACGCCCGCGCTGCCGTACAGCTCGCCGGCCAGGTCGGGCCCGACGGTGCCCGACTTCTCGTCCTGGATGCCGTACAGGCCGTTGACCGGGGCGAGGAAGAGGTCGTTGAGCCGGTCGACGAAGGTCTGGCCCGAGTCGACGCGGTGGTAGCTGCCCTGGACGGGGGCGCCCTTGTCGTTGCGGTCGTAGGCGCCGGACGGGATGAGGAAGGCGAGCAGCCAGACGGCCACGGTGACGATCGCGAGGATGGTCAGGGCGCTGGGGAAGGTGAACTTCCGTTTGTGCTGCGGCTCTTCGGTGCCTGGATCGGTGGTGGCGGTACTCATGCGCTGCTCTCCCCCGTGCTGTCGGGGCCGGTGAAGCCGTCGGCGTACTCGCGCACGAAAGCCGCCATGGCGACGACCGTGTTGCGCAGCTCGGAGAAGAGGACGCGTTCGTTCGGGGCGTGCAGATTGCACATGCTGTCCTGGGCGCCGAAGAGCAGCACCTCGGCGCCGGGTGCCGCCTTCGCGAGGCCGTTGACCAGGGGGATGGAGCCGCCGGTCGCCACGAACGAGGCGTCCTCGCCCCAGGCCTCCTTGAGCGCGGCACGGGCGGCGCGGTAGGCGGGTCCGCCGGTGGCGGCCTCGTAGCCCGGGCCGGTGTCGCCGGGCGTGACGGTGAGGGGAATGCCGAAGGGCTTGAGTGAGCGCAGGTGGTCGACCAGCTTGCCCCGCGCCTCCTTCGGGTCCTGCCGAGGGTGGAAGCGCAGGTTCAACTTGGCCCGCGCGTACGGCACGACCGCCGACGCCGCGTGTTCGACACTGGGCGCGTCCAGGCCGATCACCGTGATGGCGGGGCCGCTCCACAGCCGCTCGCCCAGGCTGCCGCTGCCGACGAGCGGCACCCCTTCGCACACCCCGGCGAGCGAACGGAACTCGTCCTCGGTGTAGCTCGTGCCGCTCCAGTCCTCGCGCCGCAGCCCCTCCACGGCCACATCGCCGTGTACGTCGTGCAGGGTGGCCAGGGCCTTGAGGAGCACGAGCAGCGCGTCGGGCGCCGCGCCCCCGAACTCCCCGCTGTGGCGCGGCTCGTCGAGGGTGCGCACCTCCACGACGACTTCGCACGCGCCGCGCAGGGCGGTGGTGAGGGTGGGGGTGCCGGGCCGGAGGTTGCCGAGGTCGGCGACCACCATGGCGTCACAGGCGAACCGCTCCGGGTCGGTGGGCGGATAGTCGTCGAAGGCGCTGCCGTACTCCTCCTGCCCCTCGATGACGATCTTGATCCCGACGGGTGGCCTGCCGCCGTAGGCCCGCAGCATCCCCAGGTGCGCGATGACATTGGACTTGTCGTCCGCGATGCCGCGGGCCCGCAGGCCCCCCTCGATCGGGGTGGGCTCGAAGGGCGGCGACTTCCACAGGCTCTCGTCGCCGGGCGGCTGGACGTCGTAGTGGCCGTAGAGCAGGACCGTCGGCGCCTCGGGTGTCGGTGGCGGGATCTCCCCGTAGATCACGGGTGCGGTGTCCGGCAGATCGAGGCGTTCGACGGTCGGCACCCCCGCGCCCCTGAGCAGCTCGACCAGCAGATCGTGCGCCTGCCGCACCGGCGCGTCCGGGAAGCCGGGGAAGGCGATCGACGGAATCTCGGCGAGCCGTACGAGGTCGGCGCGCAACGTGTCCATCAGGTCGTCGACAGTGGCTTCGAGCTTCATGGGCGGCACCCCTCGGTCTGCGTCCCGCTTTGCGGCGAATAGCCCGAATTATCAGACTCTGAGGGGAGCGGTTTCCGAACGGCTCGCCGTGCGGGCAGGGATGCCGCACTGCTGCCGCACGACCACCGCGCCGCACCTGCCCGGCGCGACGGCCCTGCCACGGGGTGACGCCCGGTGCATCGCGACCCCGGCCCCGAACCACCGGGCAGGCATTAAAGTCGGGGCATGGCTTCGCAGAATTCAGGCGGTGACGGCAGCGGCGCGAGCGCGACTGCGGGTACGGGCCCGGGCAAGGCTGCGAGCCCGGGTACGGCTGCGGCCGGGGGTTCCGTGCGCATCGACGCCTGGATCTGGTCCGTACGTCTGGTCAAGACCCGCTCCATGGGCGCGGCGGCCTGCAAGGGCGGCCATGTGCGGGTCAACGGCGAGCGCGTGAAGCCCGCTTACGGCGTGCACGTCGGCGACGAGGTGCGCCTGCGTCACGCGGGCGGCCGCGAACATGTCGTGGTCGTCAAGCGCCTCATCCGCAAGCGCGTCGGCCCGCCGGTGGCCATCGAGTGCTACGTCGACAACAGTCCTCCCCCGCCACCCCGCGAAGCCGTGGCCCCCGCCGGCGTACGGGACCGGGGAACGGGCCGCCCCACCAAGCGCGACCGCCGCGACATGGAAAAGCTGCGCGGCTTCGAGGGCTGAAAACACCCCCGTCCCTGTGTTGAGGGCTCACCGCGGTGCGGATGAGCCCTCAACACAGGGACGGGGACAGGGGCGTGACTCCCCGCGCCGCTCCCTGCCTCACTCCCCGCGTCGCAGGAGCAGCCGGAACAGCTCCGTCGTCTGCCCACGCCGCGCCCACGCGATCCACGCCAGCGGCAGGATCAGGATGAGCGGCGTGGCCGCGTTCTCCCCGCCGAGCGCGGTCACACTCACGATGAACGCACCGATCATCAGCCCGATGAAGGCCGTCGCGCCGACGGAGCTGAGCACCGGCACCAGCAGCGCGATCCCGCCGAGCACCTCCAGCGCCCCGATCGTGTACATCCCCGGATCGCCCCACCCGAGCTTCTCGAAGGCCTCGACCGCCGTCGGGTGCGCGATCAGCTTCGGCACCCCGCTGGCGAGCCCGAAGAACAGGGCCAGCACCACCTGGAGCGTGCGCAGCGTGATCCGGACGGAACGACGACCGGCGGCGGAGGGGGCGGCGCCGACAGAGGTGGCGGTCGTGGCGGAGGCAACGGTGGGGGCGTTGGTGGCCGTGGTCATGGCGATCTCCTCGGTGAGCAGGGGCTGTTGTGCTGTCACCGTGATAGACCGGCCCGCCCCGCAGAACTCATCGCCCGGCAGCACACCATCTCCGCGCGGTTCCCAGCCGCCCGGCCACCAGCCCCGCACCACCTCCCCGCCTTCGCCCGCGAGGCCCTCCGCCGGGCCACCTCAGCACCGCGACACGGCAGGCCACCCCCTGCCCCTAGCGGACCGGCACCGCCCGCACCCAAATCCCGTCCTCCGTCAGGTACTTGTCGACCCTCAGCCCCGCCTCCTCCAGCGTCTGCTCGAACTGCTCCTTGGTGAGCGGCCTGGCGCGGAACGTCTGCGTCCATACGGCGTCCGGGAAGATGTACTCCGCGTGCACCTCGTTCACCCCGTCCCCGACCGGCTCCGCCGACACGATCCGCACCGTGTACCCACCCGGGTCTACCCGTTCCCTCGGCAGGTTCGTGTGGTAGTCCGCGCCCTCCCGCTGGATCAGCACACAGCCGTCGTCCGTCACATGGCTCCGGCAGGCCCGCAGCATCCCGCGCCGGACCGTCTCGTCGCCTTCGTGCACGAGGAACGAGCCGAGCATCACCACCTCGAACCGCTCCCCCAGGTCGAGCTCCTCGATGGGGCTCCGGATCGTGCGCACCCGTCCCTCCAGCGCGGAGACCTTCTCCAGCATCTCGGCGGACTCGTCCACCGCCGTGATCCGGAACCCCCGCTCCAGCAGGGGACGCGTCACCCGTCCCGCACCGCAGCCGAGCTCCAGGATGTGCGCCCCGGCCGGCACCGCACCGGCGATGACGTCGGGCTCGTCCCCCACTGCCAGGCGGGTGTACAGCTCCACCGCGCAGCCGTCCGGGGTGATCGCTCCGGGGCCCGTTCCCTCGTGTCCCTCACGCATCTCCACAGTCATGCCCCCTCAACGAAGCGCCCCGAGGGCCCGTTCCCGCCCCTCCCCGGAGCCCCGCGGTCTACAGCGGGAACCAGCCACGCCCCCCGTACCAGTGCCCGCCCGCCCTGAGGTGGTCGCCGACGGCCCGCTCGACCTTTGTCCGCCTGGGCAGTCCGGCCACGGGCAGGTCGCGGTCGCCGAAGACGAAGGCGACGGGAGCCGCGTCGTCCACCTCCCGCTCGTACCCGGTCGCCGGGCGGAATCGGTCCTGGAAACGGACGATGTTCGAGTCCGCCGGGAGGTACTGCTTCAGCTGCGGATCGAGCAGCCAGGAGTGGCATATCGCTGTCTCATACCGCTCCTCCGGGAAGTGCCGCGCGAAGAACTCCCGTGCCAGCGCCATCGACCGGTCGCAGGCCTCCGGGGCCAGCGGCCCCCGGAAGTCGGTGATGTGGAGGTTCAGACACGGGTCGCCCCTCCCCGCGGAGTGCCCCGCGGCGGCCACCGTCCCGCCCATCCGCTCCCCCAGCACGGCACGCTGGAACTGCAGCCGGCCCAGTTGATAGAGCTCGCCCCGGAAGTGCAGGGCGTTCCATTCCGGGTGCAGCAGCCCGGGGCCACCGCGCGCCCTGCGGTGCACCGCCATGTGCCGCCCGAGGTCCGCGAGCGTACGCCGGGAGATGTCGTCCGGGATACCGCGGCTCCGGTGATACGCGCGTACGTACGGCAGTGCCGCCGTGAACACGTATACGTAGAAGTACGTTCCGAGCGCGCCCGACTCCGCCGGCAGAGGGCCGTACTCGGGACCCGCCCCCGGCTTCCCCATGTCCCGCACCGTCGCGTCGACGGTGCGGTCGAGCAGCCATCGGGCCTCCGGGTCCCCCATCAGCCGCTCACGCAGGGCCAGCAGGTCATTGATGTCCTCGTGCGGCACGGCCAGGTCGAGCAGCACGTCCGCCAGCTCGTCGGCCGCGGGCAGCACCGCCTCGGCCCTTGGCTCCTGCGCGCCCTCAAGATCCTTCAGCCATGCGGCGAGCCGCTCGTCCGTCCTCGCCCGGTTCCTCAGTACGTCCAGCACAGTCTTACCCCCGATCGACACATCTACGATCTTGAAGGTTCGGGCCCTTCCGGTCCACCACCCACGGGTGGATCCTGGAAGGTGGAGACGCTCAGGGATCCACGCGGGGGCGTGTAAGGGACAAGGGGTGGAGAAAGCAGGGAGAGGGAGGAGATGACCTCTCGTGATGCGCACAGGCAGTGAACCGGTGACCGCGCGCAGTCCGCTGCGCATGCGCTTCTGGCTCAGCGTGTGGGGCCTGATCTGGGCCACGTTCGGCACCGTCGCCTTCGCCCTGGTGGGACGCCCCGAGTGGGCGGCGGCGTGCGGGGTGCTCTGGCTGATCGTCACCACCGCCATGGCGATGATCGTGCACCACATCCACCAGGGCCCGCACTATCAGCCGGGCCGCGACATCCCGCCGTACGAGCCCCCGCGGACCGGCTAGCCCGCGCCGCCCCCGCTGCCCCCCTCGCCGTCGGCGCCGTCGTCGAAGCGCGCCGCCGCCAGGTACTCCGGCTGCGGATCGAGCGCCGCGGCCAGCCGGAAGTGCCGCCGGGCCTGGTCGGGCCGCGCCGCACGTTCGTAGGTACGGGCGAGCGCGAAGTGGGCGAACGCGTTGTCCGGCTCGCGCTCCAGGACGATGCTGAACTCAAGCTCGGCAGCGCGCAGTTGGGCGGCGGCGAAGAAGGCGCGGGCCCGCAGCAGCCGCGCGGCCGTGTTCTCGGGGTGGGCCGCGATGACCGTGTCGAGCAGCTTCACGGCGCCTCTGGGATCCCGCGCGGCAAGGAGCTGCTCCGCCGCTCGGAAGTCGATGACATGGGTCTCCGGGGTAATTTCGGGCACGCGTGACTCCTTCCCTCGCTGCACTGTGTCAACGCCCGTCGCGCCGACGCCTATTCCGCTGCCGGCATCCCTTCCCGGCCCGAGCCTCACGCTCACACCGCCAGGGCCCTCACATCGCCAGGACCGTCAGCATCAGGCCGAGCACCAGGACCGCCGCCCCCGCCGTCACGAACCCCCGGTCGATGCCCCTGCGCTCGCGGCCGAGCACGACGGTCTCCCGGGGGTCGTCGCTGTCGTACGCGATGCGCACCCGGTCACCCGCGGCGAGCGGATGACTGCCGCTCGGCGGCACCGGTGACACGACCTCGACGACCCGCCCGTTCCCCGTCTCGAACTGCAGCAGCGGCCGCTCGGCCCCCGGCGGCACGGCCTTGACCAGGGCCTGCGCCCTCTCGCCCGTGCCCGTGATGTGCCGGGTCCGCCACAGGCCGTAGGCACCGGCCAACAGCGCGACCAGGCCGCCCAAGGCGGTGACCACCGCCAGTACGACCACGCCCCCCGCCTCCTTCTAGGCCGCCCGCGCCCGCAGCGCGAGGTCCGCCCATACGGCGCCGACGCGCTCCCGGAGGCCCTCCAGCGGGCCGTCGTTGTCGATCACGATGTCGGCGATCTCCAGACGCTTCTCGCGCGTGGCCTGGGCGGCCATCCGCGCGCGGGCGTCCTCCTCGCTCATGCCGCGCAGTCCCACCAGACGCTCCAGCTGGGTCTCGGGGCTCGCGTCGACGACGACCACGAGGTCGTACAGGGGTGCCAGGCCGTTCTCCGCGAGCAGCGGCACGTCGTGGATGACCACGGCGTCCTCGGATGCCGCCTGCTCCAGTTCGGCGGAGCGGGCGCCGACCAGGGGGTGCACGATCGAGTTCAGGACGGCCAGCTTCTCCGGGTCGGCGAAGACGATCGAGCCGAGCTTCGGCCGGTCGAGGGTGCCGTCCGCGGCGAGGATCTCCTGGCCGAAGGCTTCAACGACCTTCGCCAGGCCCGGAGTTCCTGGCTCCACAACTTCCCGCGCGATCTTGTCGGCGTCGACCAGGACGGCTCCGGACGCGACGAGGAGACGTGATACTTCACTCTTGCCGGCGCCGATACCGCCGGTCAGGCCCACCTTCAGCATGACCGGCAGCTTAGGGGGTGGCCTCACGCTCCGCCTTCCCGGCCAGGCGCTGCACCTGTCCCCTTCATGTCCACGCCCCGCTACGCGTCGCCCTCCCGCTCGGCGAGGAAGCGCTCGAATTCCTGGCCGATCTCGTCGGCCGACGGAATGTCCATGGGCTCCGCGAGCATGTTGCCGCGCGCGTCGGCGCCGGCCGCGGCGTCGTACTGGTGCTCAAGTCCCTGCACGAGGGAGACCAGTTCCTCGTCGCCCTCCTGGATCTGCCGGTCGATCTCGGTCTGGGTGCGGTGCGCCTCGGTACGCAGGCCGTGCGCGACACTCGGCAGCACGAGACCGGTCGCGGCGGTGATCGCCTCCAGGACCGTGAGAGCGGCGTCCGGGTACGCGGAGCGCGCGATGTAGTGCGGGACGTGCGCGGCGACACCGAGCACGTCGTGGCCCGCCTCCAGGAGGCGGTACTCGACGAGCGACGCCGCGCTGCCCGGCACCTGCGCCTCGTCGAAGGGGCTGCGGTGCCCCGGCACCAGGTCGGTGCGGTTGCCGTGCGGCGTGAGGCCCACGGGACGGGTGTGCGGCACGCCCATGGGGATGCCGTGGAAGTTCACCGAGAGGCGTACGCCGAGTCGCTCCACGATCTGCCCGATCGCCGCGGCGAAGCGTTCCCACTCGATGTCGGGCTCGGGCCCGGAGAGCAGCAGGAAGGGTGCGCCCGTCGCGTCCTGGAGCAGCCGCACGTCAAGCGCGGGCACCTCGTAGTCGGTCCAGCGGTCGCGCCGGAACGTGAGCAGCGGGCGGCGCGCGCGGTAGTCGACGAGCCGGTCGTGGTCGAAGGTCGCCACCACCTGACCCGGCAGACTGTCCGTGAGCCGCTCGACGATCTGGTCGCCGGTCTCGCCCGCGTCGATGTAGCCGTCGAAGTGGTAGAGCATGACCAGTCCGGCCGATTCCTGGGCGAGCGCCATGTCGACGACGGCAAGGCCCTTCGGCTCCCATGCGTACAAACCCTGCGGATCAAGCACTGTGACCGCTCCTCGCCCTCTTCGTCGTGACTCGTACAGCAGAACGCCCTCAAGAGCGCAGGCATTCCCTCTCTCGCCTCTTCAGAGTTGCTTCGCACTTCACGGCGTGCGACTACCGCCTCGCGCTGAACACCCGCACCGGGGCCCCGAGTTCGAGCCGACCGCCGGCACCGCACCCGGCTCGGTCCGGTTAGTCCAGACCTTGACGCAGACATGACCCAGCTCTACGTTCATATGCACACCCAGTGTTCATATACAGGAACCGGAAAGGGTCACCCCCATGCTCACCCGACGCACACGACGCACCCTGCTCGTCTCCACGCTCACCGCAGTCGCCGCGACAGCCGCGACCGGAGGCCTGACCGTCGCGGCCACCGCCTCCCCCGCCTCGACGGCCGCCGCGACCATCGAGGTCTCCACGGCGGCCGAGCTCAAGTCCGCGCTCGCCAACGCCTCCCCGGGCGACACGATCCACCTCGCCGACGGCACGTACACCGGGAACTTCAAGACGAGTACGGCCGCGAGCTCAGGCGCCCGCATCGCCCTGACCGGCTCCTCTAAAGCCGTGCTCACGGCGGGCGGCGGATACGGCCTGCATCTGAACGGCGCCTCCTACTGGACGGTGAAGGGCATCACCGTCACGGGCGGCCAGAAGGGCATCATGATCGACTCCGCGAAGGGCGTCACCGTGGACACGGTCACGGTGCACGGCCTCGACATGGAGGGCGTCCACTTCCGGAAGTCGAGCACCGACGGCGTCATCAAGAACTCGAAGATCTACGACACCGGGAACGACGATCGCGGCATGGGAGAGGGCGTCTACGTGGGCAGCGCCAACACGCTCTCCGACAAGAGCGACAACGTACAGATCCTCGGCAACACGATCGGCCCCGACGTGGGCGGCGAGGCCATCGACCTCAAGGAGGGCACCACCGGCGGCAAGGTCACCGGGAACACCTTCGACGGCAAGGGCCTGACCGGCAACAACTACGACGACTCGTGGATCGACGTGAAGGGCAACAACTACGTCATCGAGAACAACACCGGCAAGAACACCACCAACAGCGGCTACGAGACGCACAGCCAGCAGTCCGGCTGGGGCTGCGGCACGGTGTTCCGGGGCAACAAGTCGAACCTGACCGGTTCGACGGGCGACAAGCAACTGGCCATCAACGTCACCAACTTCAGCGGCAGCTGCAAGACGACGGTGTACGCCAGCAACACGGTGACGGGCGGCAAGGGCCTGACGAACATCACGGTCACCCCGTGAACGGCGCCCCGGAGTAGCGCACGAAGAAGCGCACGGAGGAACGCACGGAAACGCACTGCGGGCCCGCACCCCCGAAGGGATGCGGGCCCGCAGTGTTCAGCTGCTACCGCTTAGTGGAGAGCCTCAGCTCTGGCCACCGGCGAGCTTCTCGCGCAGAGCGGCAAGCGCCTCGTCCGACGCCAGGGCGCCGGAGTTGTCGTCCGACTCCGAGGAGTACGAACCGCCGCCGCCACCGCCGCTGCCACCGGCAGCCGGGGTGCCGGACGAGGACGCGGGAGCCGCAGCACCCTCGGCCTCGGCCTGGGCGTCCGCCTCGCGGGACTTGATGACCTGGGCCTGGTGCTGCTCGAAGCGCGTCTGCGCCTCGGCGTACTGACCCTCCCAAGCCTCACGCTGGGTCTCGAAGCCCTCGAGCCAGTCGTTCGTCTCGGGGTCGAAGCCCTCGGGGTAGATGTAGTTGCCCTGGTCGTCGTACGACGCGGCCATGCCGTACAGGGTCGGGTCGAACTCGACGGCCGACGGGTCGGCACCGAAGGACTCGTTGGCCTGCTTGAGGCTCAGCGAGATCCGGCGACGCTCGAGGTCGATGTCGATGACCTTGACGAAGATCTCGTCGTTGACCTGGACGACCTGCTCCGGGATCTCCACGTGGCGCTCGGCCAGCTCGGAGATGTGGACCAGGCCCTCGATGCCCTCGTCGACGCGCACGAACGCACCGAACGGAACGAGCTTGGTGACCTTACCGGGAACAACCTGCCCGATCTGGTGCGTGCGGGCGAACTGCTGCCACGGGTCTTCCTGCGTCGCCTTGAGCGACAGGGACACGCGCTCGCGGTCCATGTCCACGTCGAGAACCTCGACGGTGACTTCCTGGCCGACCTCGACAACCTCGGAGGGGTGGTCGATGTGCTTCCAGGAAAGCTCGGAGACGTGCACGAGACCGTCGACGCCGCCCAGGTCCACGAACGCACCGAAGTTGACGATCGAGGAAACGACGCCGGAGCGGACCTGGCCCTTCTGCAGGGTCGTGAGGAAGGTCTGACGGACCTCGCTCTGGGTCTGCTCGAGCCAGGCACGGCGGGACAGGACCACGTTGTTGCGGTTCTTGTCCAGCTCGATGATCTTGGCCTCGAGCTCCTTGCCCACGTAGGGCTGGAGGTCGCGGACGCGGCGCATCTCGACGAGGGAAGCCGGCAGGAAGCCTCGGAGGCCGATGTCGAGGATGAGACCACCCTTGACGACCTCGATGACGGTACCGGTGACGATGCCGTCTTCTTCCTTGATCTTCTCGATCGTGCCCCAGGCACGCTCGTACTGAGCGCGCTTCTTGGACAGGATCAGACGGCCTTCCTTGTCCTCCTTCTGGAGAACCAGGGCCTCGATCTCGTCACCAACCGCGACGACCTCGTTCGGGTCGACGTCGTGCTTGATGGAGAGCTCGCGGCTCGGGATGACGCCTTCGGTCTTGTAACCGATGTCGAGCAGGACCTCGTCCCGGTCGACCTTCACGATGACGCCGTCGACGATGTCGCCGTCGTTGAAGTACTTGATCGTCTCGTCGATCGCGGCGAGGAAAGCTTCCTCGTTACCGATGTCGTTGACCGCTACCTGCGGCGTGGTAGAGGTGGTCTCGGTGCTGCTCGTCATGTGGGAAAGGGCTCCGGTACGGACAGTGAGTCGTAGGTACTGCTAGCGCCGGAACCGGTTTCGCTCTGAAGAAGCCGGACAGCCTTGGAAGCGCCGATTCCTGAGTTTCCGAAGAAACGGAAGGCGCCTCGACAACCGAGGGGACATACAACAGATGCGAGCGCACCCTGCTATGTCTGAGGACGGCAGGCTCGCAGCGCAACTTGTAGCATACGGGGGCAGCCGGACAGGGTCAATGCGCGAAGGCGCACACCCGGGGCGGAACGCCGCATACCCGGCACAAATGCTGTCGCGTAAGGCCACATGGGCCGCACAGCGCCCTGTCGCGACCGCTTGCGGACCACCCGCCGCCATCCCGCTGCGACGAGCCGCGCCAAGCCAGACGGAAGAGTACGACGATGGAGCCGATCATCCAAGAGTCCGAGCTGCCCGAGACGCCCGAACCGGAAGCCACCCGCCGTGACGCGAATGTCACGGAGAGCAGCCGCGCCAATCGCGGCTGGTGGGACAGGAACGCGGACGACTACCAGATCGAGCACGGCACCTTCCTGGGTGACGACCGTTTCGTGTGGGGTCCGGAAGGGCTCGACGAGGTGGAGGCCGAGCTCCTCGGTCCGCCCGAGGAGCTGAAGGGCAAGGACATCCTGGAGATCGGCGCGGGTGCGGCACAGTGCTCGCGCTGGCTCGCCGCGCAGGGCGCGCGTCCGGTGGCCCTCGATCTCTCCCACCGGCAGCTGCAGCACGCGCTGCGGATCGGTGGCGGGGTGCCGCTGGTGGAGGCGGACGCGGGGGCGCTGCCGTTCGCCGACGGGAGCTTCGACCTCGCGTGCTCCGCGTACGGGGCGATGCCGTTCGTCGCCGATCCGGTGCGCGTCCTCAAGGACGTGCACCGTGTGCTGCGGCCCGGCGGCCGGTTCGTGTTCTCGGCGACGCACCCGATCCGCTGGGCGTTCCCGGACGAGCCGGGCCCCGAGGGTCTCTCGGTCGCGGCCTCGTACTTCGACCGCACTCCTTATGTGGAGCAGGACGAGGACGGAAACGCCGTCTACGTGGAGCACCACCGCACGCTCGGCGACCGGGTGCGGGACATCGTGGCCGCCGGTTTCCGGCTCACCGACGTGGTGGAGCCGGAGTGGCCCGCGTGGAACACCCAGGAGTGGGGCGGCTGGTCCCCGTTGCGCGGGAATCTGATCCCGGGGTCGGCGATCTTCGTCTGCGTACGAGACTGAGTGCGTGATCCGTCTCCGTAACGAAGCCCTGGAACTGCCCGTCCGCAGTGCGCTGCCCGCGCTGCGGTCCGCTCTGGAGGGGCCGGGGAGCGCCGTGCTGTGCGCGCCTCCCGGTACGGGCAAGACGACGCTGGTGCCGCTGGCCCTGGCGGGGCTTCTGGGGGACGCGCCCGTACGGCGTGTGGTGGTCGCCGAGCCGCGGCGCATCGCCGCTCGGGCCGCCGCGCGGCGGATGGCGTGGCTGCTCGGCGAGAAGGTCGGGGAGAGCGTCGGTTACACCGTGCGCGGTGAGCGTGTGGTCGGTCCACGCGCGCGCGTGGAGGTCGTCACCACGGGTGTCCTGTTGCAGCGGCTGCAGCGGGACCAGGAGCTGACCGGTATCGACGTGGTGATCATCGACGAGTGTCACGAGCGGCATCTGGACGCGGACACCGTGGCGGCGTTCCTGGTCGACGTGCGGGCGGCGCTGCGGCCCGAGCTGCGGCTGGTGGCCGCGTCCGCGACGACCGACGCGGAGGGATGGGCGCGGATCCTCGGGGACGCGCCCGTGGTGGAGGCGCGGGGCACCTCGCATCCGGTCGAGGTCGTCTGGGCGCCGCCCGCACGTCCGGTGCGGCCGCCGCACGGGATGCGGGTGGATCCGGCGCAGCTCACGCATGTGGCGTCGGTGGTGCGGCGGGCGCTCGCCGAGCGGGACGGGGACGTGCTGTGCTTCCTGCCCGGGGTGGGGGAGATCGCGCGGGTGGCGGGTCAGCTGGGGGGCGCCTCCGCGGAGGTGCTGCAGGTGCACGGGCGTGCGCCCGCCGCGGTGCAGGACGCGGTCCTGGCGGGTTCGGCGGACGGCACCCGGCGGGTGGTCCTCGCGACCTCGGTGGCCGAGTCGTCGCTGACGGTTCCCGGGGTGCGGGTGGTCGTCGACTCGGGGCTCGCGCGTGAGCCCCGCGTCGACCACGCGCGCGGGCTGAGCGCGCTGGCGACGGTACGGGCTTCGCAGGCGTCGGGCCGGCAGCGGGCCGGTCGTGCGGGGCGTGAGGCGCCGGGGACCGTGTACCGGTGCTGGGCGGAGGCCGAGGACGCCCGTCTGCCGCGCTTTCCGGCGCCGGAGATCAAGCTGGCCGACCTTGCCGCGTTCGCGCTGCAGGCGGCCTGCTGGGGGGATCCTGACGCCTCCGGGCTCGCGTTGCTCGACCCGCCTCCGGGTGGGGCGATGGCAGCCGCGCGTGCCGTTCTGACGGCGGTCGGTGCGGTGTCCCCGGAGTCGGGGCGGGTCACGGACCGGGGCGTGCGGATGGCGCGGGCCGGGCTGCACCCGCGGCTGGCGCGGGCCCTGCTCGACGCGGTCCCCCTCGTGGGGGCGCGCCGCGCGGCCGAGGTGGTGGCCCTCCTCAGCGAGGAGCCGCCGCGTGAGTACGGGGACGACCTCGCGGCGGCCTGGCGCGCCGCCCGGCGGGGCAAGGACGGGTACGCGGCGCGGTGGCGCACGGAGGTACGGCGCCTGACTTCAGCAGCGGGTACCGGCACCGGAGACGCGCGCGAGGCAGGACCCGGGGACGACCGCGCCGCCGGAATCGTCGCCGCGCTCGCCTTCCCCGAGCGCGTCGCCCAGGCGCGTGGGGACGGGACGTACCTCATGGTCAACGGGACCCGTGCCGAGGTGCGGCCGGGGTCCGCGCTGACCGGCGCCGAGTGGATCGCCGTGGCCGCGGCCGACCGGCCGGTGGGCGCGGGGCACGCGCGCGTGCTGCTCGGCGGGCACATCGACGAGGACGTCGCCCGGAGCGCGGCGGCGTCCCTGTACGGCGAGGGGGACGAGGTCGCCTGGGCCGACGGGGATATCGTCGCGCGGCACGTCCAGCGCCTCGGAGCCGTGGAGCTGACGGTGCGGCCCCTCAAGAAGCCGGCCCCGGGACTCGTACGGGAAGGGCTGCTCGCGGGGCTCAGGGAAGAGGGGACCTCGCTCCTCAACTGGTCCCAGGGCGCTCGGGAGCTGCGGGAACGGCTCGCGTTCCTGCACCGGCATCTGGGGGCGCCCTGGCCCGACGTGTCTGAAAGCGCCCTGCACGCGCGCGTGGACGAGTGGCTTGAGCCCGAGCTGTCGAAGGCGCGGCGCCGGGCGGACCTGCGGCGCATCGACGCGGGGCAGGGGCTCAACCGGCTCCTGCCGTGGGCGACCGGCGAGGCCACCCGGCTCGACGCGCTCGCCCCGGAGCGGGTGGCGGTGCCCAGCGGGTCCAGGATCCGGGTCGACTACGCCGACCCCGAACAGCCCGTCCTCGCGGTGAAGTTGCAGGAGATGTTCGGGCTGGCCGAGACCCCGCGCGTCGCGGACGGCGCCGTACCCGTCCTCGTACACCTGCTCTCCCCCGCAGGCCGCCCCGCCGCGGTCACCGCCGATCTCGCCTCCTTCTGGCGGGACGGCTACCGGGCCGTGCGGGCCGAGCTGCGCGGGCGGTATCCGAAGCATCCGTGGCCGGAGGATCCGGCGGCCGCCCAGGCGACGCGGTTCACCAACGCGCGGCTCAGGCGTTGACCGGTTCCGGCTCGGGCGCCGCCGTGGCCTCCGGGTCGCCGGGCCTGCGGCTGCGGGCCTCCAGCCAGAGGGAGAGGGCGAGCAGGAGCAGGCCGAGGCCGAGGAAGCCCCAGGGGAGGTAGGCCGTCATGAGGAGGACCAGGACACGCTGGGACTTCACCAGGGCGACCGTGTCCTCGATGTAGTCCTCGCGCATCTTCACGTGGCCGGCGAAGACGGTGACCTTGTCGCGGTCACCGAGGAGCGTGCCGCCGCGCAGCTCGTTCTTCTGGATCTCCTCGCCGTAGACGGGCGCCCCGGTGGTCGGATCGACCCAGAACTTTCGGACGGTGGTGTACCAGCGGGTGGTGCCCGTCTTGGCGAGCGACTCCGGGGTGATGCCCTTGACCGGCATGGTCTTGGGGAAGGGCACCTTGGTCCAGGGGATGGTCTGCTCGAAGTAGTAGACCTTCACGCCGCGGAACGTCTGCGTGCCCTTGTAGTGGATGGGCTTGGTGACGCGGGCCTGCGCGTCGAAGTACTCGTAATCACGCTTCTCGGTCAGGAAGGGCCACTTGAACTCGATGCCCTCGCGCTTGACCGGGTCGCCGTCGACCATCTCGCCCGTGGCGTGCACCGGTTCCTGGCTGTGCGCGTCGAAGATGTAGCGCTCGGGGACCTTGGAGACCATCTTGCCGTCGCCGTCCTGGACGTAGGAGAGGGCGTCCCAGACGACGACGTCGCGGTCGGCGCTCTTCTCGATCTTCTCGGAGGCCTCCACGTTGCCCTTGAGGGTCTGCACGATGGTGACCTTGTCGATCTTCTTGGCCCGCATCGTGCCGTAGTCGATGAGCGTCGGGTTCTTCGCCTCCAGCACCGCCTCCTGGTACTGGCTCGGCGGGATCTTGGCGAGGCGCGGGAAGGCGTACCAGCGCATGAGCGGGGACATCGCCGTGAAGAACACGGCGAAGGCGAGCAGGATCAGGCTTGCCTTGCGGCGCATCGCGGCGGCCCTCCCTACGGAGACGGGCGGTTGACGGTCAGGGGTGCTTGGGGACGGTGGTGAGCAGCGGCTCGGGCGAGGTCTCACCGGGCGGGGCGCCGATCGCCGTGATCGTCATGACCAGGGCGAGGGCGACGGCAAGACCGGTCGCGGCGGCGATGAGAGCACGCATGCGGATCCTCCCGAGGCGGAGAACTGACAGGGCGTCAGGGCTGGGGCACCGTAGCAACGCGGCGGCCAGATGAGAACACGTTGCACACATACGAACGCCCCCTGCGCCGGGCGGGCGCAGGGGGCGTTCGTATGTGGTGCGTGTGATGCCTGCTGTGCGGAGCCCGCGCGGGGCTAGGCCGCGGGCGCCGCCACCTTCAGTTCGACCGTGAGCGTCGCGCCGCCCTCGGTGACGACACGCAGCAGATACGTGCCCGCCGCGTCGTCCGCGTACATCTTGGGGAGCTTGAGCACGCCGTTCGCGTCCGTCTTCAGGGCCTTGAGGGTGCGGACCGGCTTGCCGTCCGCGCCCTTGAAGTACGGACCCTTGTCGTTGGCCGTGGCGTCCGCCGACGACTTGATCATGGTGGCGGTGGCCGCCACGCGGTCGGCGGCCTTCCCCTTGTACGTCGCCTTGACCTCGACCTGGTCGGCGAACTCTCCGCCCGGCGCGCAGGTCAGCGCCTTGTCGCTGGTCCTGGCCAGGGCGTCGGCCTGACGCGCGGTGACCGTCGCCGTGTAGGCGAGGCCGGGCAGCGAGCGGCCGACGACCGTCGCCCGGACCTTGAAGTCACCGGTCCTCTCGCCCGACTTGAGCGCCGGGGCCGTGGCCTTGCCCGAGGCGCTCGTGGTGACCGTCGCGCTGGTGGCGCCGCCCGGGAAACGCGCGTCGGTGTCGCCGACGATCGTGAACCTCACCTTGGCCTTGGCCACTCCCGCGCCGGACGTGGACTGCGCACGCACCTCGACACGTTCGGCGAAGGCGTCGCCCGCCGTCGCGGTGAGCTTGCCGGTGCCGGCGTCCTTCAGACTCGCGACCCGGTCGGTGGCCGAGGGGGGCTTGGGAGTCTCCGTGCCGCCGTCGCCGCCCGACGGAGGCGTGGTCGGACTGCCACTGCCGTTGCCGGGCTTGGAGGGCTTCGAGGGCTTGGAGGGCTTGTGGTCGCCGGGCTTGGGCGGCTTCGGCGAGGGCGAACCGGACGCCGGGGGCGTGGGCGTGGGGCTCGGGCTCGCACCCGGGCCGTTGCCGTCGCTGCGGTCGCCCGGCAGGTCACCCGTGCCGTCGGGGATCTCGTGGGTGCCCTTGCGGAAGTGCTCCAGCCACGACAGGACCGTGTTCAGGTAGTCCGTCGAGTGGTTGTAGCTGAGGATCGCCTTGTGCAGCTCGGCCTCGACGGACAGATCGCGGTCGCTCGCGCAGAGGTAACTGCCCGCGGCGAGCGCGGCATCGTAGATGTTGTTCGGGTCCTTCTTGCCGTCCGCGTTGCCGTCCTGCGCCCAGGTGTCCCACGTCGAGGGAATGAACTGCATGGGGCCGACCGCGCGGTCGTGCGTCTTGTCGCCGTCGTACGCGCCGCCGTCGGTGTCGGTGATCTTGGCGAAGCCGTCGCCGTTCAGGACCGGGCCGAGGATCCGGGCGTTCGTCGTGCCGTTCGCGTCCACGCGACCGCCACGCGCCTGGCCGGACTCGACCTGGCCTATCGCGGCGAGCAGCTCCCAGGGGAGCTTGCAGCCGGGCTTGGAGGTGGCCAGGGACGCCTCGGCCTTCTTGTACGCGTCCAGGACGGTGGCCGGGAGTCCCGCGTCGGTCTTCTCGTCGCCGCCGGTGGGCGCTCCGGTCGGCGGGACCGGGGTCTTCAGGGGCGGCAGGTCGGTGTAGTAGGGGGAGTTGCCGGTCGCGGAGTCCTCCGGTGGCGGCGTGGAGCCGGACGCCCCCGTCCGCTCGTCGCGAGGGACGTCCGTCACGCCCGGGGCCTGGGACGCCGCGAGCGCGGCCACCGCTGCCGCGGCCACCGCGGTGGTCACCGCTCCCCTGCGCAACCGCCTGCCGAATACCGGCGCCATGACCGTGATCCCCTCCCCTTGACGACTGTGCGTGTCGCCGCCCGCTCTGCTGTGTTCCCCGTTGTGCTCCCCAGCGGGCCGACTCAGGCGACACTACGACAACTTCCGGCGCCCAGACACCCGTTCGTGCCCGTTTTTCACCGGTTGGCCGTGTCCTGTTCGGGTGGGGCCTCGGGCGGGGCGTCGGCCGGGGCCGAGCCGTCGGGCACTTCGCTGATCTCGTTCTCCGGGGTGAGCTCCTGCCCTGCCGCACGCCCCTTGTTGAGGGCGCGGTGCACGGCTTGGGCAACGCGTTCGATGGTACGGACTCCGTACTTCATCGTGGGGTTGTCGTGCGAAAGAACAACGATGCGGTACGTGCGGTCGCGGTCGCGGCTGCTCGCCGCGCCGGCCCCGGAGTTGGCCCCCGCCTTGGTGAACGCGCCGATGCTGTGCACCCGCCAGCCGTGCGTGGAGCGGGGCAGCCAGCCGTTCTTGATGTACGCCTTGGTGCCACGCGGCATTCCCGCGGGCACGCCTCAGCGCTGGTCGCGCCGCACCTCGTTCAGCTGCTTCAGGCCGTACGCGCGTGACGTCGGGCCGAGCGGCTGACCGTACGGATTGAGTGTGGTGGCGGCGGCGCCCGCGCGGCTCAGGAACCGGGCGATGCAGGGCCGGCCAAGGTCGTCCCAGAGGCGCCGGGCCGCGGTGTTGTCCGACCGGGTGATCATGGGATGGATCCAGCGGCGCTCCCAGGCGGTCAGCCCGCGGCCCCAGTCCTGTGCGCGGCGGAGGGTGGCCTCCATGATCATGACCTTGGCGATGCTGGCGGTGTCGTAGCGGTAGCTGCTGCCGAGGGCGCAGCTGAGGCCCGTGGCGGGGTCGTGGAGGGCCACGGCGACGGTGCCCCGCCGGGCGGTGAGGACGGCGCGGATGTCGCGGGAGAGCTGGGCGGCGAGGGGCGAGTCGCTGCGGGCCGTGCAGAAGGCCGCGCGTTGGGCCGTGCTTGCTCTGGCGGCGGTTACGCGGAGGGGGCTGAGGAGGGTGCTGACCAGTGCCGTGGCTATCGCTATTCGGCACTTTCGCAGGTGAAGGGCCATGCGGTCATCGTGGCCGGGGCGCCTTGGCGGGGCCCGGGGGCGGGGGCCACGTGGGTGAGGGGGCTGGCCGGGGGCCTGCCGGGGGGGCTTGTGCGGGCGCCCTCCCGGGGCTGCGCCCCAGACCCCGCTCCTCAAACGCCGGAGGGGCTGAAATACAGAACGCCGGAGGGGCTGAGATGCACCGCGGGCCCGGGGCTGCCGCGGCAGCCCCGGGCCCGCGGTGGATGGGTCAGTGCGCGGCCGACTCCCAGTCCGGGCCCACGCCCACCGAGACGTCCAGCGGTGCCCGCAGCGACGCCGCGCCCGCCATTTCGCGGCGGACGAGCTCCTCCACCTTGGCGCGCTCGCCCGGAGCGATCTCCAGGACGATTTCGTCGTGGACCTGGAGCAGCATGCGGGAGTCGAGCTTCGCCTCCGTCAGAGCGCGGTGCACGTTCAGCATGGCGATCTTGACGATGTCCGCGGCCGTGCCCTGGATGGGCGCGTTCAGGGCCATCCGCTCAGCCATCTCGCGACGCTGGCGGTTGTCGCTGTTGAGGTCGGGGAGATACCGGCGGCGGCCCAGCATCGTCTCCGTGTAGCCCGTGGCGCGGGCCTCGTCGACGGCTCGGCGCAGATAGTCGCGTACACCGCCGAACCGCTCGAAGTACGTGTCCATCAGCGCACGGGCCTCGCCCGCCTCGATGTTCAGCTGCTGGGAGAGGCCGAACGCGGAGAGGCCGTACGCCAAGCCGTACGACATGGCCTTGATCTTGCGGCGCATCTCGGCGTCGACGGCGGAGCCCTCCACGCCGAACACCTGCGAGGCGACCGTGGTGTGCAGGTCCTCGCCCGAGCCGAACGCCTCCAGGAGGCCCTCGTCCTCGGAGAGGTGGGCCATCACCCGCAGCTCGATCTGGCTGTAGTCCGCGGTCATCAGGGACTCGAAGCCCTCGCCGACCACGAAGCCGCGGCGGATCGCCCGGCCCTCGTCCGTACGGACGGGGATGTTCTGGAGGTTCGGGTCGGTGGAGGACAGGCGGCCCGTCGCCGCGACCGTCTGGTTGAAGGTCGTGTGGATGCGGTTGTCCGCGGCGATCGACTTGATCAGGCCCTCGACCGTGACGCGGAGCTTCGCCTGCTCGCGGTGGCGCAGCATGATGACCGGCAGTTCGTTCTCGGTCTGGGCCGCGAGCCAGGCCAGGGCGTCCGCGTCCGTGGTGTAGCCGGTCTTGGTCTTCTTCGTCTTGGGGAGGTTCAGCTCGCCGAAGAGGACTTCCTGGAGCTGCTTGGGCGAGCCGAGGTTGAACTCGTGTCCTGCCGCCTCGTGCGCCTCCTTCACGGCCTGCTGCACCGCGCCCGCGAACTGCTGCTCCATCGCCTGGAGATGGGCGCGGTCCGCCGCGATGCCGTGCCGCTCCAGGCGGGCCAGGAGGGTGGACGTCGGCAGTTCGATGTCCGTCAGGAGATCGCCCGCGCCGACCTCCGGCAGCTTCTCGCCGAAGGCCGTGCCGAGGTCGAGGATCGTGCGGGCCTGCGACATCAGCGCGTCGGCCTCGGCCTGGTCGTCCTCCTCCGTACCGAAGGCGAGCTGGCCCTCGGCCGCCGACGCGGGCGCCAGCTCCCGGCCGAGGTACTCCAGGGACAGGGCGTCCAGGGCGAAGGAGCGGCGGCCGGGCTTGACCAGGTACGCGGCGAGCGCCGTGTCCATGGCGACGCCGTCCACCGTCCAGCCGTGCTCGGGGAAGACCCGCATCGTCGCCTTGGCGTTGTGCAGGACCTTGGGCTTCTTCGGGTCGGCGACCCAGGCCGCGAAGGCGTTCTCGTCCGACTCGTCCAGGCGGGACGGGTCGAACCAGGCCGCCGCTCCCCCGGCCGCCGCGAGGGCCACCTCGGTCACCGAGCCCGTGCCGAGCTGCCAGGTGTCGACCGTGGCCATGCCGAGGACCGCCTTGCCGTGCTCGGCGAGCCACGGGCCGAGCTCGCCCGCGCCGATCACCGTGCCGTCCAGCTCGACGCCGGGCTCCGCCGGGGTCTCCTCGGCCTCCTCCGCGCCGGGGTCGACGGCGAGGAGACGCTCGCGCAGCGAGGGGTTACGGATCTCCAGGGTGTCCAGGACCATGGCGAGGGCCGTGCGGTCGTACGGAGCGCGCTCGAGGTCGGTGACCTCCTTGGGGAGCTCCACGTCGCGCACCATCTCCGTGAGGCGGCGGTTCAGCTTCACCGCGTCCAGGTGGTCGCGGAAGTTCTGCCCGGCCTTGCCCTTGACCTCTTCGGCGCGCTCGACGAGGTCCGCGAAGGAGCCGAACTGGTTGATCCACTTCGCGGCGGTCTTCTCGCCGACTCCGGGGATGCCGGGGAGGTTGTCCGACGGGTCGCCGCGCAGGGCGGCGAAGTCCGGATACTGGCTGGGCGTGAGGCCGTACTTCTCCTCGACCTTCTCCGGGGTGAAGCGCGTCAGCTCCGATACGCCCTTGGTCGGGTACAGCACGGTCACGTGGTCGGTGATCAGCTGGAAGGAGTCACGGTCACCGGTGACGATCAGGACGTCGAATCCGGCCGCCTCCGCCTGGGTGGCGAGCGTGGCGATGACGTCGTCCGCCTCGAAGCCGTCCACCGCGAAGCGCACCGCGTTCATCGCGTCGAGCACCTCGCCGATCAGCTCGACCTGGCCCTTGAACTCGTCCGGGGTCTTGGAACGGTTCGCCTTGTACTCCGGGAACTCCGAGGAGCGCCACGTCTTGCGCGAGACGTCGAAGGCGACCGCGAAGTGCGTGGGCGCCTCGTCGCGCAGGGTGTTCGCCAGCATCGACGCGAAGCCGTAGATCGCGTTCGTCGGCTGGCCCGTCGCGGTCGTGAAGTTCTCCGCGGGCAGCGCGAAGAACGCCCGGTAGGCCAGGGAGTGCCCGTCCATGAGGAGCAGGCGCGGACGCTGCTCGCCACTGGGCTTCGTCGCGGTCTGGGACTTCTTCTGCGCTGCTTTTTCTGCCACGTCCCCGATCCTGCCACGCCCCACTGACACTCAGGCCCAACCCTCACCCGCGACCGCGCCGTCACCGGCACGTGGGAGGATCGGAGACATAGCTCACGCACGTGCTCGAAGGGGAGCCGACCATGGCAAGGAAGTCGCCCAAGGGTGATCCGGTCCAGGACGCGCCGCAGGTCGCGGAGGTCCAGCACGCCGCGGCGGGCATCCCCGCCATCGGGCATTCGCTGCGCATGGCCCAGCAGCAGATGGGTGTGCGACGCACGGCGCTGACCCTGCTGCGGGTCAACCAGAAGGACGGCTTCGACTGCCCCGGCTGCGCCTGGCCCGAGCCGGAGCACCGGCACACGGCGGAGTTCTGCGAGAACGGCGCGAAGGCGGTCGCCGAGGAGGCCACGCTGCGGCGCGTCACGCCCGGCTTCTTCGCCGCGCACCCCGTGGCCGATCTCGCCACCCGCAGTGGGTACTGGCTTGGCCAGCAGGGCCGCCTCACCCACCCCATGTATCTGGCGGAGGGCGCCGAGCGCTATGAACCCGTCTCCTGGGAGCGGGCCTTCGACATCGTCGGCGAGGAACTGGCCGCCCTGGACAGCCCGGACGAGTCCGTCTACTACACGTCGGGGCGCACCAGCAACGAAGCGGCGTTCCTGTACCAGCTGTTCGCCCGCGAGCTGGGCACGAACAACCTCCCCGACTGTTCGAACATGTGCCACGAGTCGTCCGGCTCCGCGCTCACGGAGACCATCGGGGTCGGCAAGGGCAGCGTCCTCCTGGAGGACCTCTACAAGTCGGATCTGATCATCGTCGCGGGGCAGAACCCGGGCACGAACCATCCGCGCATGCTCTCCGCCCTGGAGAAGGCGAAGAACAACGGCGCGAAGATCATCACGGTCAATCCGCTGCCCGAGGCGGGCCTGGAGCGCTTCAAGAACCCGCAGACCCCGCAGGGCATGCTCAAGGGCACCGCCCTCACCGACCTCTTCCTGCAGATCCGCCTCGGCGGCGACCAGGCCCTCTTCCGCCTCCTGAACAAGCTCATCCTGGAGACGGAGGGCGCGGTCGACGAGGAGTTCATCGGCGAACACACCCATGGGTACGAGGAGTTCACCGAGGCCGCGCGCGGCGCCGACTGGGACGAGACCCTCGCCGCGACCGGCCTGACGCGCGAGCGCATCGAGGAGGCGCTCGCCATGGTGCTCGCCTCGAAGCGCACCGTCGTGTGCTGGGCGATGGGCCTGACGCAGCACAAGCACGCCGTGCCGACCATCCGCGAGGTCGTCAACTTCCTTCTGCTGCGCGGCAACATCGGCCGTCCGGGCGCGGGCGTGTGCCCGGTGCGCGGACATTCGAACGTGCAGGGCGACCGGACGATGGGCATCTTCGAGCGGCCCGCGCCGGCCTTCCTCGACGCCCTGGAGAAGGAGTTCGGTTTCGCGCCGCCGCGCGAGCACGGCCTGGACGTCGTCCGGGCGATCGAGGCGCTGCGCGACGGCAAGGCGAAGGTGTTCTTCGCGATGGGCGGCAACTTCGTGGCGGCGTCGCCCGACACGGAGGTGACGGAGGCGGCGATGCGCAAGGCGCGGCTGACCGTCCATGTGTCGACGAAGCTGAACCGCTCGCACGTCGTCACGGGCGCGCGTGCGCTGATCCTGCCCACGCTCGGGCGCACCGAGCGGGACCTCCAGGGCAGTGGCGAGCAGTTCGTGACCGTCGAGGACTCCATGGGCATGGTGCACGCCTCGCGCGGCCGTCTGGAGCCCGCGAGCCCGCAGCTGCTCTCCGAGCCGGCCATCGTGTGCCGCCTGGCCCGCCGCGTCCTCGGCGCCGGTTCGGCCACGCCCTGGGAGGAGTTCGAGAAGGACTACGCCACGGTGCGCGACCGCATCGCGCGCGTGATCCCCGGCTTCGAGGACTTCAACGCCAAGGTGGCCGACCCCGCGGGCTTCGCCCTGCCGCACGCCCCACGCGACGAGCGCCGCTTCCCCACGGCCACCGGCAAGGCGAACTTCACCGCGGCGCCGGTCGAGTTCCCCGACCTGCCGAAGGGGCGTCTTCTGCTGCAGACGCTGCGCTCGCACGACCAGTACAACACCACTATCTACGGCCTCGACGACCGCTACCGAGGCATCAAGAACGGCCGCCGGGTCGTCCTGGTCAACCCCGATGACGCCCGTGAGCTGAACCTCGCCGACGGGTCGTACGCCGACCTCGTGAGTGAGTGGCGGGACGGCGTCGAGCGGCGCGCTCCCGGCTTCAGGATCGTGCACTATCCGACGGCCCGGGGCTGCGCGGCGGCGTACTACCCGGAGACGAACGTACTGATCCCGCTGGACGCGACCGCCGACACCAGCAACACCCCCGCCAGCAAGTCCGTCGTCGTGCGCCTGGAACAATCGGGCACCGACTGAGCGTTCGCTCAGCGACTGGTGAGGACGACGAACGGAGCCGGGCCCGATGGGTGAGCAGCACAGCGTGAAGTTCCCGCAAGAGGTCATCGACGAGTACGCCGCGCTGGGCGTGGACCTGCCCGCCCTCTTCTCCGCGGGCGACCTGGGCAACCGGATGGGCGTCGAGATCGTCGAGGCCTCCGCCGAGCGTGTCGTGGGCACCATGCCGGTCGAGGGCAACACCCAGCCGTACGGCCTGCTGCACGGCGGCGCGTCCGCGGTGCTCGCCGAGACCCTCGGCTCGGTCGGCTCGATGCTGCACGGCGGGAGCACGAAGCTCGCCGTCGGCGTCGACCTGAACTGCACGCACCACCGCGGCGCGCGTTCGGGCCTGGTCACCGGCGTGGCGACGCCCGTGCACCGGGGCCGCTCCACGGCCACGTACGAGATCGTCATCACCGACGAGCAGGACAAGCGGGTGTGCACCGCGCGGCTCACCTGCCTGCTGCGCGACGTGGAGCCCAACGGCTCTGCCGGATAAGGCGGTTGAGGGCGGGAGCCCTACGCATTGTCGGAGCGTGGGGCGCCGGTCTAGCGTCAGTGCATGAGGCACCGGAAACCGCTCTGTGCGCTCGCCTTCGCCGCCCTCGTCGCCGCCGGATGCGGGAGCCCACCTCCCGCCGACTCCCCCGACCCCTCCCCCGCCACGACCTCCCCCAAGGACCTCTGCACGGCCCTGATCACCAAGTGGGGGCGGCAGATCTACGACTCGGGCAAGGAGACCTACGGCGACTACCAGTCGATGGGTCTCTCCAACGGGCAGTACCTGATCCTGCGGGACACCCTCGACCTGGCCCGCGCCGAGCGCAGGCGCCACGGAGCCGACGCGGGACGGAAGTTGCTCACCCGGGAGGCCCGTGAGCGGTGCGCGAAGCGCTACCGCCACGGGCAGCCGAGCGGCGGGCCGTGGGTGTGAACGCCATCGGCCCCATCGAGCCCGGCGACAACACCTACGACACCGGCGCCGCCGCCACGGACCAGAGTCGGGGCCAGGGCCAGGATCTGGACCAGGTCGCCGTCCACCCCATACGGCCCCGTCCGCTGCTCACCCGGCACCGCCGCACCGCCCTGGCCGTCGCCACGGCCGTGGTCGTCGGGGCCGCCGGGCTCAGCCTCTATCTGACCCGCCCCCGGCCTCCGGCGCCGCCGCCACCGCTCTACCCGTCGCAGACCGTGGCCGTGACCTACAGGGGCGACATGACGCACCCACGGGCCGGCGACGGCACGTTCAGCTTCACGGTCTCCGTCAGCCAGGACTCGGGGCCGCCCGTCTCCGTCAGACGGATCACGCAGCCGTCGGAGGCGCTGTCGGTCACCGTCGCCCCCCATACCCCATTCGACGTGAAAACGGGAAGCCCTCGTACGGCACGAATCACGATGCACATTCGCGAATGCCGAAATGTGCAACGGAATGCCGGACTCCCTTTCCTGGCCGTAACACTGCGTAATGTGCGCGCAAAGCAGCTGCAGAGCTTCATCCTCGGTGAGAGGTATGCAAAAGATCTTTCCAGGGCCCTGACAGCCGCATGCCCCCCGAACACTGATGTCATGAGTAAAACACCCTGACAGTCCTGCAAGTTCTCAGCATGCGGGATGCACCGAAGATGGCCTATTCCGCCCCAACCGCCCCCTGAGTTCCAGCCCGGAATACTCCGTGGCATAACAAGAGCGTCACACCTTTGGCCTGACCACTCCACCAGGAACAAAGCGCCCCTTAGAGTCACGGCCAGTCACCGCGCCCACCGGATTCCTGTCAGTTCGGTTCTGCGCTCGACTCGGCCACCCAACAGGGGACGGCCGTGCCAGGGGAAAGGACTGATCGTGCGTCAACGTTCGCTCATAGCCATCACCGCTGCACTCACCGCGGGGGCACTCACCCTCACCGCCTGTGGCTCACGCGACGACAAGGACAAGGATGACGCCGGGGGCGGCGGCACCACCGTGGTCATCGGCGTCGACGCGCCACTGACCGGCGACCTGTCCGCGCTGGGCCTCGGCATCCGCAACTCCGTGCAGCTCGCCGCCAAACAGGCCAACGAGAAAGAGGTCGTCGACGGCATCACCTTCAAGGTGGAGGCCGCAGACGACCAGGGGCAGCCCGCCTCCGGCCAGACCAACGCCACCAAGTTCGTCGCCAACAAGGAAATCCTCGGCGCCGTCGGCCCCCTGAACTCCTCCGTCGGCGAGTCGATGCAGAAGGTCTTCGACGACGCGAAGCTCGTCCAGGTCTCCCCCGCCAACACCAACCCGGCCATGACCCAGGGCCAGGACTGGAACGGCGGCAAGAAGGTGCGCCCGTACAAGGCCTACTTCCGTACGGCCACCACGGACGCCATCCAGGGCCCGTTCGCCGCGCAGTACCTGTACAACAAGGCGAAGAAGAAGAAGGTCTTCGTCGTCGACGACAAGAAGACCTACGGTGCCGGCCTCGCCGCCACCTTCAAGGACGAGTTCACCAAGCTCGGCGGCAAGGTCGCAGGCACCGAGCACGTGAACCCGGACACGAAGGACTTCGGCGCCGTCGCCACCAAGATCAAGAACTCTGACGCGGACGTCGTCTACTACGGCGGCGAGTACCCCGCGGCAGGCCCGCTCAGCAAGCAGATGAAGAAGGCCGGGGCCAAGATCCCGCTCGTCGGCGGCGACGGCATCTACAGCGCCGACTTCGTCAAGCTCGCCGGCAAGGAAGGCAAGGGCGACTACGCCACCTCCGTCGGCCAGCCCGTCGAGGAACTGCCGTCCGCCAAGGAGTTCATCGCGAACTACAAGAAGGCCGGCTACAAGGAGGCCTACGAGGCCTACGGCGGCTACTCCTACGACTCCGCCTGGGCGATCATCGAAGCGGTCAAGAAGGTCGTCGACGACAACGACGGCAAGCTGCCCGACGACGCCCGCGCCAAGATCGTCGACGCCATGCAGGGCGTCTCGTTCGACGGCGTGACCGGCAAGGTCTCCTTCGACAAGTACGGCGACGCCACCAACAAGCAACTCACCGTGTACCAGGTGAAGTCCACCGAGGACCCGGCCAAGGGCTGGAAGCCGGTCGAATCCGGCACGTTCACCGGCTGATCCACCCCGCAGCCCACGACACCACCGCGCGGGGCGCTGCCTCTTGCAGCGCCCCGCGCGGCGTCGCATCCGTCACCTAAGCCGTACGGCCAGCGAGGCCCACCGCCACCGCACGCAGGCCGAACGACACCGAAAGACTCGGAGGACCTGCGGTGCACGAACTGCCGCAACAGCTGGTCAACGGCCTGCTACTGGGATCCATGTACGGCCTGATCGCCATCGGCTACACAATGGTCTACGGCATCGTCCAGCTCATCAACTTCGCCCACGGCGAGATCTTCATGGTCGGCGGCTTCGGCGCCCTCACCGTCTGGCTGTGGCTGCCCGGCGGAACCAGCATGTGGCTCGCACTGCCACTGATGCTCATAGGCGCCGTCGTCGTCTCCACCCTCATAGCGGTCGGAGCCGAACGCTTCGCCTACCGCCCCCTGCGCGGCGCACCCCGCCTCGCACCCCTCATCACCGCCATCGGCCTCTCGCTCGCGCTGCAGCAGGCCGTCTGGGCCTGGTACCCCAACGCGAAATCGTCCCGCACCTTCCCCGAGATGCCCGGCGACTCCATCCACCTCGGGTCCATCACCATCCAGCCCGGCGACATCTTCCTGCTGATCACCGCCCCGATCTGCATGTTCGCCCTCGGCTGGTTCGTGATGAAAACCCGCGTCGGACGCGGCATGCAGGCCACCGCACAGGACCCCGACACCGCCAAGCTCATGGGCGTCAACACCGACCGCGTCATCGTCGTGGCCTTCGCCATCGGCGCCGCCTTCGCCGGCATCGCCGCCGTCGCCTACGGATTCCGCTACGGAGAAGTCCAGTTCCGCATGGGCTTCCTCTGGGGCCTCAAGGCCTTCACCGCCGCCGTACTCGGAGGCATCGGCAACATCTACGGCGCCATGATCGGCGGCCTCGTCCTCGGCATCGCCGAAGCCATGGCCACCGCCTACATGAACGACATCCCCGGCATGAGCCAGCTCGGCGGGCAGTCCTGGGCCGACGTCTGGGCCTTCGTACTCCTCATCGTCGTACTCCTCGTCAGGCCACAAGGTCTCCTTGGCGAGCGCGTCGCGGACAGGGCGTGACAACCATGACCACACAGACCACCGCGGCCGACGCGCCCACCCCCAAGCAGAACCACACCACCACCGGCCTCATCGCCATCCCCGAGGGCCCCGCCCGCGCACTGGCCACCGGCGGCGGCATCCTCACCATCGTCTCCACGTTCATGGCATGGACCTGGACCGCCGCGTTCCCCGGCGACCTCACCGTCTACGGCTACCCCGGCGGCCTCCAGGTGCTCGTCCTGATCGCCGGCATCCTCACCACGGTCTTCGGCCTCGCCTCCTACGGCATCAAGGGTGTACGGGCGCTCGCCCCCGCCGGAGCCGACGCCGCCCTGAAATACGCGGCACTCGCCGCCTTCGCCACCACCTGGTACACGATCATCTCGATCAGCTACCAGCTCGGCGGACTCGCCAACCTGGAACCCGGCGGCTGGGTCGCCGCCATCGCCACCCTCGGCGCCTTCGTCGGCGCCCTCGCCCTGCCCTTCAAACGACCGCACACCTACGCGGTCGACAGCGAGGACAGCGGCAGCGAGCAGTTCAAGCACCGCATGCGCAACGGCATGACCATCTTCAAGGGCGCCTTCGCCGCCGAAGCCCCGCACACCGCGCGCAAGCTCCCCAACTACGTCGAGATCCTGGTCATCGTCGCCGCGCTCGCCGTGGGCCTGCTGGTCTTCACCTACGGCATCGGCACCGAGTACGACGAACTCTTCATCGGCTTCCTGGTCACCGTCGCGTTCAGCTTCGCCGCACTGTCCAAGGCGGGCCTCGTCGCACAGGTCTCCACGTACACCGCACGGCACCGACACGTCACACTCACCGGCGCCTTCCTCGCCGCCGCGGCCTTCCCGTTCACCCAGAGCGACGACCAATACGCCACCATCGGCGTCTACATCCTCATCTTCGCCACCGTCGCACTCGGCCTGAACATCGTCGTCGGCCTCGCCGGCCTCCTCGACCTCGGATACGTCGCCTTCCTCGGCGTCGGCGCCTACGCGGCATCCATGGTCTCCGGCTCACCGTCCTCGCCCTTCGACGTCCACCTGCCGTTCTGGGGCGCGATCCTCGTCGGCGCCGGCGCATCACTGGTCTTCGGCGTGCTCATCGGCGCACCGACCCTGCGACTGCGCGGCGACTACCTCGCCATCGTCACCCTCGGCTTCGGAGAGATCTTCCGGCTCGTCGCCATGAACTCCGACGGCACCTCGGGCCCGGACATCACCAACGGCTCCAACGGCATCTCCTCGATCCCGAACCTGAAGATCCTCGGCTTCGACCTCGGCGTCGAGCACACCATCGCCGGCTTCACCATCGGGCGCTTCGCGAACTACTTCTTCCTGATGCTGCTCATCACCCTCGTCGTCGTGCTCGTCTTCAAGCGCAGCGAGGACTCCCGCATCGGGCGCGCCTGGGTCGCCATCCGCGAGGACGAGACCGCCGCGCTAGCCATGGGCATCAACGGCTTCCGCGTGAAGCTCATCGCCTTCGCGCTCGGCGCCTCGCTCGCCGGACTCGCAGGCACCGTGCAGGCACACGTGACGTACACGGTCACACCCGAGCAGTACCAATTCGCCAACACCGTCCCGCCCAACTCCGCCTTCCTGCTCGCCGCCGTCGTCCTCGGCGGCATGGGCACCATCAGCGGACCCCTGGTCGGCGCGGCACTGCTCTACCTCATCCCGAGCAAGCTGTCGTTCCTCGGCGACTACCAGCTCTTCGCCTTCGGCCTCGCACTCGTACTGCTCATGCGCTTCCGCCCCGAAGGCCTCATCCCCAACCGCCGCCGCCAGCTCGAATTCCACGAGGCCGAACTGGCCCCAGGCGACACGCCGCCACCCACAGTCCTCAGCAAGACAGGGGCCTGAGCCATGACCACCGACACCACCACCAGCAAGGACAGCCCCGCCGCGACACCCGCCGGGGAGACCGTCCTGGACGCCAAGGGCGTCACGATGCGGTTCGGCGGCCTCACCGCCGTACGCTCCGTCGACCTCACCGTCAACAGCGGCGAGATCGTCGGCCTCATCGGCCCCAACGGCGCGGGCAAGACCACCTTCTTCAACTGCCTCACCGGCCTCTACATCCCCACCGAGGGAGAGGTCCGGTACAAGGGCAAGGTCCTGCCCAGCAAATCCTTCAAGGTCACCGCGGCCGGCGTGGCCCGCACCTTCCAGAACATCCGCCTCTTCGCCAACATGACGGTCCTCGAGAACGTCCTCGTCGGCCGCCACACACGGACCAAGGAAGGCCTCTGGTCCGCCCTCCTGCGCGGCCCCGGCTTCCACAAGGCCGAGGCCAAGTCCAAAGCCCGCGCCCTGGAACTCCTGGAGTTCGTCGGCCTCGCCGAGAAGGCGGAACACCTCTCCCGCAACCTCCCCTACGGCGAACAGCGCAAGCTGGAGATCGCCAGGGCACTCGCGAGCGAGCCCGGCCTGCTCCTCCTGGACGAGCCCACCGCCGGCATGAACCCGCAGGAGACCCGCGCCACCGAGGAACTCGTCCTCGCCATCCGGGACATGGGCATCGCCGTCCTCGTCATCGAGCACGACATGCGCTTCATCTTCAACCTGTGCGACCGCGTGGCCGTACTCGTCCAAGGCGAGAAACTCGTCGAGGGCGACAGTGAAACCGTCCAACAGGACGACCGCGTCATCGCCGCCTACCTGGGCGAACCCTTCGAAGGTGCCCCCGGCAGCACGGAAGCCGACGCGACGGGCGACGAGGAGACCAGCCGATGACCGCACTGCTCGAAGTCGAGGACCTCAAGGTCGCCTACGGCAAGATCGAAGCCGTCAAGGGCATCTCCTTCAAGGTCGAGGCCGGCGAGGTCGTCACGCTGATCGGCACGAACGGCGCAGGCAAGACCACCACACTGCGCACGCTCTCCGGACTGCTCAAGCCAGTCGGCGGCTCCATCAAATTCAACGGGAAAGCACTGCGGAAATACCGCGCCGACCAGATTGTCGCCCTCGGCCTCGCACACTCCCCCGAGGGCCGCCACATCTTCCCGCGCATGACGATCGAGAACAATCTGCGCCTCGGCGCATACCTGCGCAGCGACAAGGCCGCCATCGAAAAGGACATCGCGCGCGCCTACGAGCTCTTCCCCATTCTCGGGGAACGCAGAAAGCAGGCGGCAGGCACACTCTCCGGCGGCGAGCAGCAAATGCTCGCCATGGGGCGCGCCCTCATGTCCCAGCCGAAACTGCTCATGCTCGACGAACCCTCCATGGGCCTTTCGCCGATCATGATGCAGAAGATCATGGCGACCATCGCCGAGCTGAAATCCCAGGGCACCACGATTCTGCTCGTCGAACAGAACGCCCAGGCGGCGCTCTCGCTCGCCGACCACGGTCATGTCATGGAAGTCGGCAAGATCGTCCTCTCCGGCACGGGGAACGACCTGCTGCACGACGAGTCCGTGCGCAAGGCGTACCTCGGCGAGGACTAGGACTCCGTCCCGGTATACGAGAAGGCCCGCACCCCCAAGCCGGGGTGCGGGCCTTCTCGTACGTCTACGCTCGGGACCTGGAGCTACTGCCCCTTCGCCGCCTTCTTCTCGTCGGCGTCCTCGATGACCGCCTCCGCTACCTGCTGCATCGACAGACGCCGGTCCATCGACGTCTTCTGGATCCACCGGAACGCGGCGGGCTCCGTCAGGCCGTACTCCGTCTGCAGAATCGACTTCGCACGGTCCACCAGCTTCCGCGTCTCCAGCCGCAGCGTGAGGTCCGCGACCTCACTCTCCAGCGTCTTCAGCTCCGCGAAACGCGAGACGGCCATCTCGATCGCCGGCACCACGTCGGTCTTGCTGAAGGGCTTCACGAGGTACGCCATCGCGCCCGCGTCCCTGGCCCGCTCGACCAGGTCACGCTGCGAGAACGCGGTCAGCATCAGCACCGGGGCAATGGACTCCTCAGCGATCTTCTCGGCCGCCGAGATGCCGTCCATGACGGGCATCTTCACGTCAAGGATCACCAGGTCCGGCTTGTGCTCGCGGGCCAGCTCGACGGCCTTCTCGCCGTCACCGGCCTCGCCGACGACGGTGTAACCCTCCTCCTCGAGCATCTCCTTGAGGTCGAGCCGGATGAGAGCCTCGTCCTCGGCGATGACGACACGGGTCGTCAGCGGAGGCACGTGCGACTTGTCGTCGTCATCGGCTACGGGCTGGGGCGACTCGGGGGAAGTCACGGGGGCTCCTAGGTGCGGGGCAGGCTACTGCTTGCCTTGAGCCTACCTAGCTCCTGTATGTTTGAGACACGGCGGGTCACCGCCGACCTTCGTTCTGAAGGATGCCCCGGTAGCCCAGCGGTAGAGGCAGTGGTCTCAAACACCATCCAGCGTGGGTTCGAATCCCACCCGGGGCACTTTACCTTCGAATCGAAGGCTCCCTAGTAGGTTGGCGATCTTCACTCGTCGCAGTGAACGCACCTACGAATCCCCACAGGGTCAGCAAGATCCAGCGACGCTCAGCCATATGTACGACATCGGCATGCGAAAGCGAGCCCTGGTGCTGGTCGGGCAAGGCCGCAGCCTGAACTCCGTCAGCAAGGAAACCGGCATATCGCGCGCTGCGATCCGCTCCTGGCAGACCCGCGTCGAACCGCTCGACTGGATGAATCGGGCGGCTCCGTGTCCGAGGTGCTGCGACGTTCCCAGAAAGCCCGAAGACTCGGCCGCCTACTCCTACTTGCTCGGCCTCTACCTCGGCGACGGCTGCATCAGCTTCCAGAGGCGAGGTGTCCACTCCCTGCGGATCGCGTGCGCCGACGCGTGGCCCGGTCTCATCGAAGCCTGCGCCAGCGCCATCCAGTCAGTACGTCCGGACAACCAGGTCTGCCGCGTCCAGAGCGAGGGCTGCCAGTACGTCACCTGCTGGAGCAAGCACTGGCCCTGTCTCTTCCCCCAACACGGACCCGGCAAGAAGCACGAGCGCGTCATCGCCCTCGAACTGTGGCAGCAGGAGATCGTCGACGCCCACCCCTGGGAGTTCATCCGCGGCCTCATCCACTCCGACGGCTGCCGGATCACCAACTGGACCACCCGCATCGTCGCCGGTGAGCGCAAGCGCTACGAGTATCCCCGGTACTTCTTCACCAATCTGTCAGGCGACATCATCCAGCTCTTCACCGACACCCTGGACAGGGTCAGCGTCGAATGGAAGGCGGCGAACCACCGCAACATCTCCGTCGCCCGCAAAGCCTCAGTAGCCCTCATGGACACCCACGTAGGCCCCAAGTACTGACCGGAGTACTAACCCCACCCCGCCCGCGCAATATGACGCGTCACTCCCCTCCCCCGCCCTCCCTGGGAGCTGCCCCAAATCCGCGGCGAACCCTTGCCCCGCCCCATACCCCGCTGCGATCTTCGGCCGCATGACTCCCTTGAACCGGCGCAGCTTCGTCGCCGCTGCCGCGGGTGCTGCCGCGGCAGCCGTGGCCATGAACCCGCACACCGCTTCCGCAGTCGACCGCGACGGCACCAGCAAGGGCGGGGACGACTTCGCCGATGCCGACAAGGGGTTCATCGCCGCCCTCGCCCCTGGGGTCGTGAAGAATGCCAAGGGGCAGGTCGTCTGGGACGCCGACGCGTATGACTTCCTCAAGAAGGACGCACCCAGGTCCGCGCACAAGAGTCTGTGGCGGCAGTCGCAGCTCGTGTCGAAGCAGGGGCTCTACAAGGTCACTGAGCGTGTCTATCAGGTGCGTGGGCTTGATCTGTCGAACATGACGATCATCGAGGGCGACACCGGTGTCGTCGTCATCGATCCGCTGATTTCCGCGGAGACCGCGGCCGCCGCGCTCAAGCTGTACCGCGCGCACCGTGGCGACAAGAAGGTCACCGGGCTCGTCTACACCCATCCGCACGTCGATCACTTCGGCGGCTGCCGCGGCGTGCTACCGGACGGGGCCGAGGACGGCGTACCGATCCTCGCGCCCGACGGGTTCATGGAGCACGCCGTCTCCGAGAACGTCTACGCCGGTACGGCGATGCAGCGGCGCTCGGGGTACATGTACGGCGCGCTGCTGCCCAAGTCGCCTGTGGGGCAGATTGGTTGTGGGCTCGGGCAGACCGTGTCCCTGGGGTCGATCGGGTTGATTCCGCCGACCAAGGACATCACCGAGACGGGTCAGGTCGAGACGGTCGACGGGGTGAGGTTCGAGTTCCAGATGACGCCGGGGACCGAGGCCCCCGCCGAGATGAATTTCGTGCTGCCGGAGTTGCGTGCCGTCTGTATGGCGGAGAACGCGACCCACACGATGCACAACATCATCACGCTGCGCGGCGCGCAGGTGCGGGACGCCCGGCAGTGGGCGCACTACCTGAACGAGTCGGTGGTCCTCTTCGACGGGCGGGTGGATGTCGCCTTTGCCTCGCATCACTGGCCGACGTGGGGCGGGGAGACGATCGTGGAGTTGCTTGAGCAGCAGCGGGATCTGTACGCGTACATGCATGACCAGACGTTGCGGATGATCAATGCGGGGATGACGGGGCGGGAGATCGCCGAGGAGATCGAGTTGCCGCCCGCGCTGGCCGGCGTATGGGCGAACCGTGGGTACTACGGGTCGCTGAGCCATAACGTGAAGGGCATTTATCAGCGGTACATGGGCTGGTTCGACGGTAATCCCGCGCATCTGTGGGAGCATCCGCCGGTCGAGGAGGCCAAGCGGTATGTGAAGGCCATGGGGGGCCGTACGGCGACGGTCGCGAAGGCCAAGGCGTTCGCGGGCAGCGGTGATCTGCGGTTCGCGGTGACGCTGCTCAATCACGTCGTGTTCGCGGACCCCGGGCATAAGGCCGCCAAGTCCGAACTCGCCAAGCTCTACGTCATGTTGGGGCAAGCCTCGGAGAACGCCGTGTGGCGCAACTTCTATCTGACGGGCGCCCAGGAGCTGCGCGAAGGCGTGCAGGACTCCCCCACCTCCGTGGCGAGTGCGGACATGCTGATGGCACTCTCCGTGGACCAATTGATCGACTCGGTGGCTGTCCGCGTGAACGGTCCGAAGGCGTGGGACCTGAAGCTGCGCATGGACTGGAGCCTTCCGGCCCTGGGCAAGACCTGGCATCTGACGTTGCGGAACGGCGTGTTGACCTACCGCAGCGACACGAAGAAGGACCCGGACGCGGGCGTCACCCTGACGATGACCAAGCCTCAGCTGCTCGCGATGCTGGGCGGCAAGGGGCTCGGTGACATCAAGGTCGAGGGGGACGCGAAACTCCTCGCCGAGCTGCTCGGCGTGGTGGACAAGCCGGACCCGAATTTCGCGATCGTGACGCCCTAGACTCGCTCGCACAAAAGCGAGGGGCCGCTCCCCCCGAAGCGGCCCCTCGACTCCCGTACACCATCGACTTACTTGGGGCTGTCGTCCTCGCCGATGTGGTGGATGCGTACGAGGTTGGTGGAGCCCGCGACTCCGGGCGGGGAGCCCGCGGTGATGACCACCACGTCGCCCTTCTCGCAGCGCCCGTATTTGAGGAGGAGCTCGTCGACCTGGCGGACCATGGCGTCGGTGGACTCGACGTGCGGGCCGAGGAAGGTCTCCACGCCCCAGGTGAGGTTGAGCTGGGAGCGGGTGGACCGGTCCGGGGTGAAGGCGAGCAGCGGGATGGGTGAGCGGTAGCGGGAGAGGCGGCGGACGGTGTCGCCGGACTGGGTGAAGGCGACGAGGAATTTGGCGCCGAGGAAGTCGCCCATCTCGGCCGCTGCGCGGGCCACGGCGCCGCCCTGTGTGCGGGGCTTGTTCCGCTCGGTGAGCGGCGGGAGGCCCTTGGCGAGGATGTCTTCCTCGGCTGCCTCGACGATGCGGCCCATCGTGCGGACCGTCTCGATGGGGTACTTGCCGACGCTGGTCTCGCCGGAGAGCATCACGGCGTCGGTGCCGTCGATGACGGCGTTCGCGACGTCGGAGGCTTCGGCGCGGGTGGGGCGGGAGTTGTCGATCATCGAGTCGAGCATCTGGGTCGCGACGATGACGGGCTTCGCGTTCCGTTTGGCGAGCTTGATGGCGCGTTTCTGGACGATCGGCACCTGTTCGAGGGGCATCTCGACGCCGAGGTCGCCGCGGGCGACCATGATCGCGTCGAAGGCGGCGACGATGTCGTCGATGGCCTCGACGGCCTGTGGCTTCTCCACTTTGGCGATGACGGGGAGGCGGCGGCCTTCCTCGTCCATGATGCGGTGCACGGCCTCGATGTCGCGTCCGCTGCGGACGAAGGAGAGGGCGATGACGTCGAATCCTGAACGCAGGGCCCAGCGCAGGTCTGCCTCGTCCTTGTCGGAGAGGGCGGGGACGGAGACGGCGACGCCGGGGAGGTTGAGTCCCTTGTGGTCGGAGACCATGCCGCCCTCGACCACGGTGGTGGTGACGCGGGGCCCGTCGACCGCGGTGACCTCCAGGGTCACTTTGCCGTCGTCGACGAGGATGCGCTCGCCGGGGGTGACGTCGTCGGCGAGGCCGTCGTAGGTCGTGCCGCAGGTCTGGCGGTCGCCCTCGACGCCCTCTTCGACGGTGATGGTGAACTCGTCGCCCCGTTCGAGGAGTACGGGTCCTTCGCTGAAGCGGCCGAGGCGGATCTTCGGGCCTTGAAGGTCGGCGAGGATGCCGACGCTGCGGCCCGTCTCGTCGGAGGCCTTCCGTACGCGCTGGTAGCGCTCCTCGTGCTCGGCGTACGTGCCGTGGCTGAGGTTGAAGCGGGCTACGTCCATTCCGGCTTCGACCAGTGCCTTGATCTGGTCGTACGAGTCGGTGGCGGGGCCCAGGGTGCAGACGATTTTTGCTCGGCGCATGTTTCGAGCCTAGGCCTTACCGGCCGGTAGAGAATTGGCTGAGCATGACTACTCAACAACCTCTGCGTGAAAGGTTATTGACAAGTGTTGAATTGTGCGGGGCGCTGCTCTGATGAGCGATTCACGGGGCGCCCCGCGGTGTCCACAACTCTTGCGAGCCCCCGTGACTACAGCCTCGGCGGTGTCATGGTGAAGCGCGCGTTGACTTGTGCGTAGACGTGCTGCCGCTGGGGTTCGAGGTCGAGGGCGGCGGTTTCCTGGCCCATGTCGGGCGCGCCTCCGTACGCGACGGTGCGCATGGCGGGTGCCGGGGCGCCGTAGCCCAAGGGCTGGGCGTTCTCGGCGCCGATGTCGGCGAGCTCGACGAGGGCGGCGAGTGTGGTCCCCAGCGCCTCCGCGTACTCCCTGCCGCGTTGTACCGCTTCCCTGACGGCCTGCTGGCGGGCGTCGCGGCGGGTGGGCGAGTCGGGGCGCAGGGCCCAGTAGGGGCCGTCGACGCGGGTGAGTTCGAGGTCGGCGAGGCGTGTGGTGAGCTCTCCGAGTGCGGTGAAGTCGGTGAGTTCGGCGGTGATGTGGACCCGGCCGTGGTAGGCGCGGATGCGTTCGCCGCGGCCGTGTTTGGTGAGTTCGGGGCTGATGGAGAAGGCGCCGGTCTCCAGGGTCTCGACGGATTCGCCGTAGGTCTTCACGAGGTCGATGACGGTGGCGTTGCGGCGCGTCAGGTCGTTCAGGGCGTCGCGTCGGTCGGTGCCGCGGGCGCTGACGGTGATGCCGATGCGGGCGATCTCGGGGTCGACCTCGAGGTGGGCTTCGCCTTTCACTGCCAGGCGGGGGGCGCCGGGGGTGCCGTAGGGGGCCGGGGTGGGGGTGGTCTCGTCCATGCGGCCACTCTCGCACTGGGGGGCGGCACCGGACAGTCATCGGATCGAAACCTGCGGGGTCTGTTGCCGGTGGTGTGGTCGGGGTCAGAATCTACGCGCGTTACATCGGTCGATCACAGGCCCACAGGGTCCAAAGGGGAGTACGAAATGCCGCTGAACCGCCGGAAGTTCCTGGGCAAGTCCGCCGCCGCCACGGGGGTGGCGCTCGCGGGCGGCGTGGCCGCCGCGCCCTCCGTGTCGGCGCAGGCCTCCGGGAAGCCCGCCCGGCGGAAGAAGCGGTATTCGTTCACCGTCATGGGCACGACGGACCTGCACGGCAATGTCTTCAACTGGGACTACTTCACGGACAAGGAGTTCGACGACAAGGACCACAACGATGTGGGCCTGGCGAAGATCTCCACGCTCGTGAACGAGATCCGCGAGGAGAGAGGCCGCCGCAACACGCTCCTCATCGACGCGGGCGACACCATTCAGGGCACTCAGCTCTCGTATTACTACGCGAAAATCGACCCGATCACGGCCGAGCACGGCCCGGTCCATCCGATGGCGCAGGCGATGAACAGCATCGGTTACGACGCGGCGGCGCTGGGAAACCACGAGTTCAATTACGGCATTCCCGTGCTGCGGAAGTTCGAGGAGCAGTGCGATTTCCCGCTGCTCGGCGCCAATGCCCTGGACGCGAAGACGCAGAAGCCCGCTTTCCCGCCGTACTTCATGAAGCGTCTGCGCACCCCGCACGGCCGTGACGTGAAGGTGGCGGTCCTCGGTCTGACGAACCCCGGCATCGCGATCTGGGACAAGGCGAACGTGCAGGGCAAGATGACGTTCCCGGGCCTGGAGGAGCAGGCGGCGAAGTGGGTGCCGAAGCTGCGCTCCATGGGCGCCGACGTCGTGATCGTCTCGGCGCACTCCGGCTCCAGCGGCACGTCCTCGTACGGTGACCAGCTCCCGTACATCGAGAACGCGGCGGGTCTGGTGGCCGAGCAGGTGCCCGGTATCGACGCGATCCTGGTGGGGCACGCGCACACGGAGATCCCCGAGTACTTCGTGGAGAACAAGAAGACCGGCAAGAAGGTCGTCCTGTCCGAGCCGCTGAAGTGGGGCCAGCGTCTGACGCTCTTCGACTTCGATCTGGTGTGGTCGAAGGGCTGCTGGACGGTGGAGAAGGTCGGCGCGAAGGTCCTCAACTCGAACACGGCGGCGGAGGACAAGAAGGTCACCCGCCTCCTTTCCGACGAGCACAAGAAGGTCGTCGCGTACGTCAACCAGGTCATCGGCACCTCGACGCAGGCGATGAGCACGGCCGAGGGCCCGTACAAGGACGTCGCGATCATCGACCTGATCAGCCACGTCCAGGCGGAGACGGTCAAGGAGGCGCTCAAGGGCGGCCAGTACGCGGCGCTGCCCGTGCTCTCGCAGGCCTCGTGCTTCTCGCGGACGGCGGGGATCCCGGCGGGCGAGGTGACGATCAAGGACGCGGCGGGGCTCTACCCGTTCGAGAACACCCTGGAGGCGCGGCTCATCACGGGCGCGCAGCTCAAGGACTATCTGGAGTTCTCGGCGCGCTACTACGTGCAGACGGCGGCCGGCGCCCCGGTGGACCCGGCGAAGCTGACGAACGCCGGCAACACGCCGGACTACAACTACGACGCGCTGTACGGCGTGACGTACGAGATCGACATCGCCAAGCCGGTGGGCTCGCGCATCGCGAAGCTGAGCTTCGAGGGCAAGGAGCTCGATCCGAAGGCCGAGTTCGTGCTCGCGGTGAACAACTACCGTGCGAGCGGTGGCGGGAACTTCCCGCATGTGCCGGGCGCCAAGCAGCTGTGGGCGAACTCGGACGAGATCCGGAACACGATCATCCAGTGGGTGCGGGCGAAGGGGACGGTCGACCCGGGCCAGTTCGCGTCGGTGGACTGGAAGCTGACCCGGGACGGCACGCCGGTCTTCTAGGCGTTCAGAAGCTGGCGGCCCTTGAGGGTCGTGAGGTCGACGGCGTCGGCGAGGGCCTGTGCGCCGGCGTCGTTGACGTGCAGGCCGTCGCCGCTGTCGTAGTCGTCGTGGATCCGGTCGGGGTCGGCCGGGTCCGCGACGGCGGCGGCGAGGTCGGCGTAGGCGTCGTAGGGGCTTTCGGCGCCCCGGATCCAGTCGTTGACCTCGCGGGCGACGGCCACGCCCTCGGGGGTGGAGTATCCGTCGAAGATCGTGTCCTTGTACGGGCCGACGGTGGTCACGATCGCGGTGAGGCCCGCCGCGTGCAGGCGGTCCGCGAGGGCGGTGAGGCCGGTGATGAGCTCGGCGGCCGAGGGGACGGGCGCGGGGTCGGGGTAGGCCTCCTGGCCCGGGATGCCGAGGTCGTTCAGGCCGAAGTGGACCAGGACGTGGGTGACGCCGGGCACGTCCAGGGCGTCGCGCTCCAGGCGGGCCAGGGCGTGTTCGCCGATCTCGTCGGTGAGCAGCCGGTTGGCGGACAGGCCCTGGTTCACCACCCAGCCCTCGCTCCCGGCCGCCCGCAGCCGGTCGTTGAGCAGGTCGGGGAAGCGGTGGTCGGTGTCGGGCGTGGTGCCCGTGCCCTCGAACCAGGAGTCTCCGAAGGCGACGATGACGGGCGTGCCCGCGGGAGCGAGGACGTCGGCGCCGCTGATGAAGTGGCGGGTCGCGAGCTCCTCCAGGCCTTCGGCGCCGTCGAAGGTGGGTGCGGAGAGCGCGTTGCCGGGCACGGCGTAGCCGGTGCGCAGCGGGACCGCCGAGTAGGTGGACAGGCCGGTGTCCTCGGGCAGCCAGAGGCTGAGGGCCAGTTCGTCACCGGCGGCCACGGCGCCCTCGATGGCGTCGCTGACGACCTCCTCGCCGACCGCGACGGTGAAGTCCTCGGCGCCCCCGACGCGCAGGGGCACATCGCTTCCGGACTCGATGCCGCTGCCTTCGGTGCGTCTGGCGAGGCGGGCGCCGCCGATGTGGAGGGGTTCCTTGCCGTAGCGGTTGCTGAGGCGGATGCGGAGGGCGCTGCCGCCGCCGTCGAGCCGGATGATCTGGCGGAGGGTCTGGCCGGAGAAGGCGCGGAGTTCGAAGAGGTCGATGCGCTCGTGGGAGCTGACGACGGCGGAGCGGAAGGCTGCGGTCCAGGAGGGCGTGGAGTCGGTGATCATGCTCGTCCGAACAGGTCCGACGGCTCCGGTATTTCGCCGTCGGCCGTTTTTCGCGCAGGAATATTCAGCGGCGCGACGGCGCTTGGGGGCGGACAATTCCGGTCATGGATGACGCACTTGGGACAGCACTCGACCCTGTGCTCCGGGATCTCGCGGCCACGTGCGCCGTGCGGGCCACGGTGCGCGAGGAGACGGATTTCCTGGGCCTGGGCGAGGACGTGGTCATGGTGTACGCGTCCGACGGGTCGGGGCAGGGCGTCTCGGTCGCGGCGCACGACAGCGCGGCGGAGCAGGTCGCGGACGTCGCGGACCAGGTGCAGGACTGGGCGGTCGAGGAGCTGTGCGCCCGGCTGAAGCCCGCGGTGTGGCCGGAGTGCCCCGTGCACCCCGACTCGCATCCGCTGCGGGCCGGGGTGGTGAAGGGGCTCGCGGTCTGGTCGTGCCCGAGGACACGGCAAGTGATCGCGCCCATCGGGGAGCTGGAACTCCTCCGGCCATGAGGTCGGCCCTGAGACCGGCCCTGCGGGTCATCCCTTGAGGCGTACGAGATTCCCGCGCTGCTCGCCGATGCGGCCGACGGCGGAGGTGCGGCCCTCCGGCGCCTGGAGGCCGAAGCTGGTGAACGCGGTGCGCTGCGGGAGGGGGTAAGGGGAATCCCCCGTCAGGGCGTTGAGGATGGTGGCGCTGCGCCAGGCGGCGAGGCCGAGGTCGGGGGCGCCGACGCCATGGGTGTGGCGTTCGGCGTTCTGTACGTAGACGTTGCTGCCGGTGCCGGTGACGGAGGGGTCGAGGACGAGGCGGTACCGCTCGTCGACCCGGGGGCGCTCCGAGGAGTCCCGGCGCATGTAGGGGTCGAGGCCCGCGAGGAGCTGGTCGAGGGGGCGTTCGCGGTAGCCGGTGGCGAGCACGACGGCGTCGGTGGTGAGGCGGGAGCGGGTGCCCTGCTGGAGGTGTTCCAGGTGGAGTTCCACGCGGGTGGTGGCGACGCGGCCCGCGGTGCGCACGGAGACGCCGGGGGTGAGGACGGCGTCGGGCCAGCCGCCGTGCAGGGTGCGCTGGTAGAGCTCGTCGTGGATGGCGGCGATGGTGTCGGCGTCGATGCCCTTGTGGAGCTGCCACTGGTGGGGGACGAGTCCGTCACGCACGGCTTCGGGCAGGGAGTGGAAGTAGCGGGTGTAGTCGGGGGTGAAGTGCTCCAGGCCGAGCTTGGAGTACTCCATGGGCGCGAAGGCCTCGGTGCGGGCCAGCCAGTGGATCTTCTCGGCGCCCACCGGGCGGTGCTTGAGCAGGTCGAGGAAGACTTCGGCGCCGGACTGGCCGGAGCCGATGACGGTGATGTGCTCGGCGGCGAGCAGCCGGTCGCGGTGCAGGAGATAGTCCGCGGAGTGGATCACGGGGACGGTGGGGGCGTCCGCGAGGGGCTTGAGCGGTTCGGGGATGTGGGGCGCGGTGCCGACGCCGACGGCGATGTTCTTCGTGTACGTACGGCCGAGCGCCTCGGCCTCCCCTTCGGCGTCGAGCTGCGTGAAGTCGACCTCGAAGAGGTCGCGTTCGGGGTTCCAGCGCACCGCGTCGATCTGGTGCCCGAAGTGCAGCGAGGTCAGGTTCTCGCTGACCCAGCGGCAGTACGCGTCGTACTCGGCGCGCTGGATGTGGAACCGCTCGGCGAAGTAGAAGGGGAAGAGCCGCTCACGGGTCTTGAGGTAGCTGAGGAACGACCAGGGGTTCGCCGGGTCGGCGAGGGTCACCAGGTCGGCGAGGAACGGCACTTGGAGACTGGCGCCGTCGATGAGGAGCCCGGGGTGCCAGTGGAAGGCGGGCCGCTGTTCGTAGAAGGCGGCGTCGAGTCCGGCCAGGGGCTGGGCGAGGGCGGCGAGGGAGAGGTTGAACGGGCCGATGCCGATGCCGACCAGGTCCCGGGGGTCCTCGGGGGTGGTGAGCGGCGGGGCGGGCTTGTCGTTCTGGCCGGTCATCGGGGGGTGGTTCCTTCCACGAGCTTCAGGATCTCGGCGAGGTCGCCGGGCCGGGTGTGCGGGTTGAGCAGGGTGGCCTTGAGCCAGCGGCGTCCGTCGATCGTGGCCCGCCCGAGGACGGCGCGGCCCTGGCCGAGCAGTTCGCGCCTGACGTACGCGATGTGGTCGTCGTCGGCGCCGAGGGGACGGAACAGGACCGTGCTGAGGGCGGGCCGGTCATACAGCTCGAAGCCGGGGTGTGTGGCGATGAGGGCCGCGAACTCCTTTGCCTGGTCGCAGACCTGGTCGACGAGTGCGCCGATGCCCGTCCGCCCGAGGGCCTTGAGGGTGACGGCGATCTTCAGGACGTCGGGTCGGCGCGTGGTGCGCAGGGAACGCCCGAGGAGGTCGGGGAGGCCCGCTTCGGTGTCGTCGTCCGCGTTGAGGTAGTCGGCGTGGTGGCCGAGCGCCGCTAGGTCGTGCGGGTCGCGGACCAGGAGCAGTCCGGCGGCGACGGGCTGCCAGCCCAGCTTGTGCAGGTCGAAGGTGATGCTGTCGGCGCGCTCCATGCCGTGCAGCAGCCCTCTTCGTACGCCGCTGAAGAGGAGCGGACCGCCGTATGCGGCGTCGACGTGCAGTCGGGCGCCGTGCTCCGCGCAGAGGTCGGCGATCTGGTCTAGGGGGTCGATGAGTCCGGCGTCGGTGGTGCCCGCGGTGGCGGCGACGAGGAACGAGCCGGGCGGCCCGGTGAGTTGGGAGAGCGCTTCGTCGAGCGCGGCGGGGTCGAGGGCGCCGGCGGGCGCGGGCACGGTGACGGGGTCCGGCATGCCGAGGAGCCAGGCGGCGCGGCCGAGCGAGTGGTGGGCGTTCTCGCCGACGACGAGCTGGACGGGGCCGTGCGCGGCGGTGCGCTCGCGGGCCAGGAGCAGGGCGAGCTGGTTGGCTTCGGTGCCGCCGGTGGTGACGAGGGCGTCTCCCCTGCCGGTTCCGTTGCCGGTTCCGTAGGCCTCGGCGGCCAGCGCGCGGGTGACCAGGGCCTCGATCTCCGAGGCGGCGGGCGCCTGGTCCCAGGAGTCCATCGAGGGGTTGAGCGCGGAGGCGGCCAGGTCGGCGGCGACGGCCAGGGCGAGCGGCGGGCAGTGCAGATGGGCGGCGCACAGGGCGTCCGCGGGGTCGGCGGCCCCCTCGGCGAGCGCGTGGACGAGCGTGCGCAGGGCCGCTTCGGCGCCCGTGCCCCGGTCGGGCAGGATCTCGCCGGTGGCTTCGCGCACCCGGGCGGCCACCGCGGTGGGACCGCCCGCAGGGAGCGGTCCCCCGCGGGCGGTCGCCCCGGTGCGCAGGGCGTCGAGGGCGGCGGTGAGCAACGGCCGCAGCGCGTCAGGGCCTTGGGCTCCTCCGGCGAGGGGCGGCGGAGTGCTCATGGGCGACGTCCTTCGGGTGCGCTCGGGCGGGGACAACCAGCCTGTCTGCCGAATTGACGGCACGCCCGGGGAGCACAACGATCCGAACCCGAAAGTGGTACTGCCGCGCGGAGAAAGCGTGTCGGCACGGGCAGGGGTGCTAAGCGCCCCTCATGACTCGCCGGTGGCTCAGGCCCGGAAGTCGTCCGCGTGGTCCCCTGCCCACTCGGTGAAGGTCCGCGCCGGTGTGCCCGTCACCGTCTCCACCGTGGAGGTGATCTCCGGCGCGACACCGACGGTGGCGGCGAAGGCCGCCAGGATGGCCGGCAGCATCCCCGCGGGGACGTGCGGGAACATGTCCGCGGTCACGTCCTCCGGCGGCACCTCGACGAATTGCAGGTCGCGCCCGAGTGCCTGCCCGATGGCGTGTATCTGCTCCTCGGTCGACACCGCGGCGGGCCCCGTGAGGCGATGGGCGAGACCGCGGTGCCCGTCGTCCAGCAGGGCGCGGGCGGCGACGGCGGCGATGTCGGCCTCGTGGATCGGCGCGGTCAGGGCTCCCGCGAAGGGGCCGCGCACGGTGTCGCCCGCGCGGATCTGCTCCGCCCACTGGAAGGAGTTGGTGGCGAAGGCGTTGGGCCGCAGGAAGGTCGGGGCGAGACCGCTGCGGCGCACCCGCTCCTCCAGGTCCGCGTGCATGACGTAGATGGGGTTGGTCTCGTCGGCGCCCTTTGCGATGATTCCCGACGACAGCATGACGACGTGCCGGACGCCGCCCTCGCGGGCCGCCGCGAGGACCGCGTCGCCGTGCTCGCCGACGGCCGCCGCGTGCAGGAACAGCGCGGACGCGCCGTCGAACAGCGGGGCGAGGTCCGCGGGTTCGGCGGCGGGGTCGAAGCGCGCCGCCTCGGCGCCGGTGGGCAGGCGTGCCCGCAGCGGATCGCGGGTCAGCGCGCGGACGGGGGCCTCCACGGCGGTGAGCTGGGCGGCGAGGGCGCGGCCCACGTTTCCGGTGGCACCGGTGATGACGATCACTGCGGGCTCCTGAGGATCTCGTGACGGATCTTCGAGCCTAGGCGGGCCCGCGGGCCCGCGCGATCGTCGGCTGGGACCAGGTCCGCATGGGTCCCCGGACCTAGTCCCCCTAACCGGCGGGACGTTAGACCCCCGTCGCCTCCCTCACCCGCAACGCCCGTGCCAGGTCATCCAGTTGGTCGGCCAGCTTGCGGCGCAGGGCGGGGATGAGGTCGGCGCCGCGGAGGCACTCCTCGCCCAGGCGGAGCGTCTCGGCGTCCACCGCGGATGCCGGGAAGGCCCACCGTCCTGCGACGTCGGCGATGGCGGGGCCGCGCCGGGCGGCGACGGCGACCGCGTCCTCGTAGTAGCGGGGGATGTACTCCCGTACGAGATCGGCCTGTTCGGGCTGCCAGAAGCCCTGGGCGGTGGCGGTGAGGAGGTAGTTGGAGAGGTCGTCGGAGGCGAACATCGCCTCCCACGCGCGGCGTTTGGCCTCCGGGTCGGGCAACGCGGCACGGCAGCGGGCCGCGCCCTCCTGGCCGGTGGCGCTGGGGTCGCGCTCCAGCTCGGCGGCGATCGCGGACTCGTCGGCGGTGCCCAGGACGGCGAGGCGGGTCAGGGCGCGCCAGCGCAGCTCGGGGTCGAGCTCGGGGCCGCCGGGGACGGTGCCCTCGGAGAGCCACTCCTGGAGCGGGTCGGGGCGCGTCGCCACGTCGATGAAGCCGCGCACGGCGGTGAGCCGCAGGCCCGGGTGTGAGCCGTCCTCCGTGCGCCGGATCAGGTCGCGGCACAGTTCGGTGAGGGTGGTGAGGGCGACGGCCCGCCGCTCCGGGGTCAGGAAGCGGCCCGCGATGTGGGTGGTGGCGAAGGCGAGGACGCCCTGGACGAGGGCGAGGTCGGTCTCGTCGGGCAGATGCGCGCGGGCCGTCTCCAGGTAGGTCATGCCGTCGAGTTCGCCGTCGCGGACCATGTCGCGCAGGCTGTTCCACAGGACGGCGCGGGTGAGGGCGTCGGGGACGCGGGAGAGGCTGCGCAGGGCCGTCTCCATGGAGACCTCGTCGAGGCGGATCTTGGCGTACGTGAGGTCCTGGTCGTTCGGGACGATCAGGGCGGGGCGGCCGCCGTCGCGGGGTGTGTCGGTCCCGGTGTGCGGGACGTCGCTCTCGTAGCGCTCGCGCAGGACCAGGCCCTGGGTGTCGGTGAGGTCGCGGTCGTACACGCCTACGGCGATGCGGTGGGGGCGGCTGCCGTCGCGGTCGACGGCCAGGGTCCATTCGCGGGCGTCGTGCGTGACGGCCGGGGTGAGGGTGTCGACGCCGGTGGTGCGCAGCCACTGGTCGGCCCAGGCGTGCACGTCGCGGTCGGTGGCGTGGGCGAGGGACTCGATGAAGTCGGCGAGGGTGGCGTTGGAGAACTTGTGCCGGGCGATGTGAGTGTTGATGCCGGCGAGGAAGTCCTTCTCGCCGAGCCAGGCGACGAGCTGGCGCAGGGCGGACGCGCCCTTGGCGTACGAGATGCCGTCGAAGTTGAGCATCGCGGAGGCGGTGTCGGGCACGGCGTCCGGGTCGGGCGCGACGGGGTGGGTGGAGGGGCGCTGGTCGGCGTCGTATCCCCAGGACTTGCGGGCGACGCCGAAGTCCGTCCAGGTGTCCGTGAAGCGGGTGGCCTCGGCCGTGGTCTGGAAGCCCATGTACTCGGCGAAGGACTCGTTCAGCCAGATGTCGTCCCACCATCGCAGGGTGACGAGGTCGCCGAACCACATGTGGGCCATCTCGTGCGCGATGACCATGGCGCGGGTCTGCCGCTCGGTCTCGGTGACGGCGGAGCGGTAGATGAACTCGTCGCGGAAGGTGACGAGCCCGGGGTTCTCCATCGCGCCCGCGTTGAACTCCGGGACGAACGCCTGGTCGTACGAGTCGAAGGGGTAGGGCTCCTCGAACTTCTCGTGGTAGCGGTCGTAGCAGGCGCGCGTCACGTCGAGGATCTCGTCGGCGTCGGCGTCCAGGAAGGGCGCGAGTGAACGGCGGCAGTGGATGCCGAAGGGCAGGCCGCGGTGTTCGGTGTGCACCGAGTGCCAGGGGCCCGCGGCGACGGCGACGAGGTACGTGGAGATCAGCGGGGTGGCGGCGGCGCGCCAGGTGCCGCCGCCGACGTGCTCGGTGACGCCGTTCGCGAGGACGGTCCAGCCTTCGGGGGCGGTGACGGTCAGCTCGAATACGGACTTCAGGTCGGGCTGGTCGAAGGCGGCGAAGACGCGCTGTACGTCCTCCATGAACAGCTGCGTGTACGTGTACGTCTCGCCGTCCGTGGGGTCGGTGAAGCGGTGCATGCCCTCGCCGGTGTGCGAGTAGCGCATGGCCGCGTCGACGCGCAGTTCGTGTTCGCCCGCGGTGAGCCCGGTGAGCGCGAGCCGGTTCCCGTCGAGGCGCGCCGGGTCGATCGCCTGCCCGTCCAGGGTGACGGAGCGCAGCTCGGCGGGCTTGACCTCGACGAAGGTGTCGACCGTGGCCGCGGGCTCCCCGAGCGCCGTGAACCGGATGACGGTACGGGAGTCGAAGGTCTCGGTCCCGCGGGTCAGGTCGAGCTCGACCGTGTACCGCTGGACCTCGATGAGCCGGGCTCGGGTCTGCGCTTCGTCGCGCGTCAGGACGGACATGGGTCCATGCTGCCTGATCCCCGCGCCGGTCATGCGGGGTGCCCGGACATCGGGGCTCAGCCCTGAGCGATGCCGCGGGCCCGCGTCACGACGACTTGGCGATCGTCTCGTGGTGGCGGATGACCTCCGCGATGATGAAGTTCAGGAGCTTCTCGGCGAACGCCGGATCGAGCTTCGCGTTCTCCGCGAGCTCGCGCAGGCGCGCGATCTGGCGGGCCTCGCGGGCCGGGTCGGCGGGCGGCAGGTGGTGGTTGGCCTTGAGGTGGCCGACCTGCTGGGTGCACTTGAAGCGCTCGGCGAGCATGTGGACGACGGCGGCGTCGATGTTGTCGATGCTGTCGCGCAGGCGGGACAGCTCGGCGGCCACGGCTGCGTCCGTGGCGTCTGTGGCCCCGGCGCCGTTCGCGTCACTTGTGTGGCTGGTGGTCATGGTCGACGAGCCTACGTTGCCGGTCCTTCGCCGCCGACGGCGGAAGAGCGCAAAATCGGCGGGTGGTCCGGGTCGGGGATCTGCTGCGACCAGCCGCCCGGGACGGCACGCCCCTGCTGCTCGCGGAAGCGGACGGGTGCCGTGCCCACGCGGCGTGTGAACAGCCGCGAGAAGTACGCGGGGTCGTCGTAGCCGACGCGGCGCGCGACGGCCGCGACCGGCAGTTCCGTGGCGGCGAGGAGTTCCTTGGCGCGGCCCAGGCGGATGCCGAGGAGGTAGTCCTTGGGGCTGCAGCCCGCGCCCCTGCGCACCGCCGTGCGCAGCTCCGCGGGTGTCATGCCGTGCCGTGCCGCGTGCTCGGCGACGGAAAGTGGCTGGAAGGCATCGCGGGCCAGTGCCTGGAGGACGGGGTCGCCGTCGGGGGCGATGTCGGCGCGGGCCCTGCGCAGCGCGACGAGGAGTTCGTGGACGGCGGCGCCCGTCTCGACCTCCAGGAGCGGGTTGCCGCGGCGTGCGGCGCGCGCGATGCGCCCGACGGCGGCCCGCGCCCCGGTGGCGTCGGAGAGCGGCACCACGGGCCGGCTGGGTTCTATGTAGCCGAGTTCGGTGTACGTCGCCGTGGCGGGCCCGGTGAAGTCGACGAAGCACTCGTCCCAGCCGCTCTCCGGGTCGGGCCCGTAGTGGTGGCGCACTCCGGGGGTGAGCCAGATCAGCGCGGGCGCCGTCACCGTCGTGCGCCGGCCGTCGGGGCCCTGGAACCAGCCGCCGCCCGCGCTCACGACGACCGCGACGTGGTGGTCGAGGGTGCGCGGGCCCACGGTCGGCAGGAGGCCGTGCTGCAGGCCGACGCCGAGGCAGGCGAGGCCGAGGCGGTGGTGGGCCGGGCTCGGCGTGAAATACCGCATCCACGTGTGGTACATCCGCTGATGCCCCTTTCATCCGGGCCGCGGCCCGCTCGCTGCGTCCAACCCGCCTAGATCTTTGTCCATGGACCCTGCCGCCCGCCAGAGGTGATCGTGGCGGAGCAGTACGTGAGCGAGAGGGACACGATGAACGGCTTCAGGGTGGGCGAGGACGATTTCGAACTGGACGGGCGGCCCGTACGGCTGCTGTCCGGTGCGCTGCACTACTTCCGGGTGCACGAGGCGCAGTGGGGCCACCGCCTCGCGATGCTGCGGGCGATGGGGCTCAACTGCGTGGAGACGTACGTTCCGTGGAACCTGCACGAGCCGCGCCCCGGGGAGTTCAGGGACGTGGGGGCGCTCGGTCGCTTCCTGGACGCGGCGCACGAAGCGGGCCTGTGGGCGATCGTCCGGCCGGGCCCGTACATCTGCGCCGAGTGGGAGAACGGCGGGCTTCCGCACTGGCTGACGGGTGCGGTGGGTCCGCGGGCGCGGACCCGTGACGCGGAGTATCTGGGGCATGTGGACCGCTGGTTCGGCCGCCTCCTGGGGGAGGTCGTCCCGCGCCAGCACGACCGGGGCGGCCCGGTGGTCATGGTGCAGGTGGAGAACGAGTACGGCAGCTACGGCTCGGACCAGGTCTACCTCCGTCATCTCGCCGATCTGCTGCGCGCCGAGGGCGTCACCGTGCCGCTGTTCACGTCCGACGGCCCCGAGGACCACATGCTGACGGGTGGGTCCGTTCCCGGCATCCTGGCGACGGCCAACTTCGGCTCGCAGGCCCGTGCGGGCTTCGAGACGCTGCGCAGGCACCGTTCCAAGGGGCCGTTGATGTGCATGGAGTTCTGGTGCGGCTGGTTCGACCACTGGGGCGCGGAGCATGTCACGCGGGGGGCCGCCGACGCCGCGGACGCGTTGCGCGAGATCCTGGAGTGCGGGGCGTCGGTGAACCTCTACATGGCGCACGGTGGCACGAACTTCGCCGGGTGGGCGGGGGCGAACCGGGGCGGTGGCGCGCTCCATGACGGTGTCCTGGAGCCGGACGTCACCTCGTACGACTATGACGCGCCCATCGACGAGGCCGGGCGTCCCACGGAGAAGTTCTGGCTCTTCCGCGAGGTGCTCGCCGCGTACGCGGACGGCCCGCTGCCGGAGCCGCCCGCGCCGCTGCCTGCGCTCGGGGAGTCCGCTCGGGTCGCCCTCACGGAGTGGGCGCCGTTGTCCGCGGTCATGGAGTCGCTCGGCGGTCCTCTGGCGGAGTACGCCGTGCCGCCCACCTTCGAGGAGCTCGATGTCGACCGCGGCCTGGTCCAGTACACGGTGACGGTGCCGGGCCCGCGGCGGCCGTATCCACTGCGGGTGCGGGGGCTGCGGGACCTGGCCGTGGTGTACGTGGACGGGGTGCGGGCCGGTGTCCTCAGCGAGGCGGAGCCGGCGCTCCCCGAGCCCGTCGCGGGGCACGCGCGCGTGGAGCTCTGGGTGGAGTCCCTGGGGAGGGTCAACTACGGGCCGCGGACCGGGGAGACGAAGGGCATCACCGGCGGGGTGCTGCACGAGCGGCAGTATCTGCACGGGGTGGCGGCCAGGGGGCTGCGGCTCGACGCGTTCGACGTGCCGTCGGCCGTGCGGGGCGTTCCGGCGTCCACAGATGCGGCTGCGGGTCTGCCCGGCCTGTACCGGGGCACGGTGGAGGTGGCGGGGCGGCCGGGGGACGCGGTCGTCGAACTCCCTTCCTGGAGGCGGGGGTTCGTCTGGGTGAACGGCTTCAATGTGGGCCGCTACTGGTCGGTGGGCCCGCAGGGTTCGCTGTTCGTTCCCGGGCCGGTGCTGCGGGAGGGCGTGAACGAGGTGTGGGTGCTCGAGATGGAGGGGGCGGGTGCCGGGGAGCTCTCGCTCTCCCCGGTCCCGCGCATGCCGTAGGGGCCGTAGGGGACTGGTTGAGCCGGAGAGGCCGCGGAGGGCCTCTCCGGCTTCTTCATGGCGTCTTGGAGGGCGCCTCAGATCTCCCGTACCTCGAAGGCGTCGAGGGTGAACTCCGCGGTGCCGTCGTCCCCGCTCTTGCGCAACCCGACCCACGCCTCGCCCTTGGCGGGTGCGGTGAACTCATAGGTCAGGACGGTGGGTTGGGTCGCGACGGGCAGCTCCTTGCGGTCGGTCTCGCGCGCCGCGGGCTCGTCGACGGCGGTGATCCACGCGTACTGCCCCGCCTTCTCGTTCTCGTAGCGGAAGGAGACGCGGTAGCGCTTGCCCGCCTCGAAACGGACGGTGTGCGGGACGGTGCGGTAGACGAGCCCGGCGTTCTCGCCGCGGGACTTGAGGGACTGGGAGCCGTCGATGACGTCGTCGATGGCCTTGCCGTTCCAGCCGCGCTGCGTGTAGGGGGCGTGGCGTTGCGCGATGTGCGTGCGCGGGTCGGTGACATCCCCCGCGTCGCCCTTCACGAACGGCCCCCAGCCCTGCGGAACGTGCTCGAAGTCCTCGGCGGCGAGCTTGCCCTCCGCGAGTGAGCTGCCACGGGTGGCGGGGACGACGCGTACGTTGTCGAAGCGCACGCGCGCGTCGCCCGCGTCGGCCCGCAGTGTCAGCTCGACCGGTCCGCCGCCGTCGGGGACGGTGAAGGGCACGAACATCCGCTGGAAGCGGGTGCCGTGCTTGCGGTCGGCCGCCACGTAGTTGCCCGCCGTGGAGGTCTGCGTCCAATTGGCGGCGGTGACACCGTCGGCGGTGCGCACCTCCAGGGCGGCCCTGCGCTCGTCGCCGGCCTTCTCCCCGACCTCGACCTGTACGGAGGCGACGTACGCCCCCGCCTTCAGGCGGCGCAGCCGCTGCCCGACGGCGGCCTTGCCGCCCGGGGCGATGACGAGCTCGTGGTCGCCGAGTTTGCTGAGCTCGACGGAGGCGGGCCCGGAGACCTTCCAGCCGCGCAGCGAACCGGAGTTGAAGCCGGGGTCGTGCAGTGGGGTGGCCTGCCCCCAGCCGGGGTCGGGCAGCGCGGCGGCGCGTCGGCGGTAGAGGACGTAGGGCTGCTTGGCCTTGGCGTCGAGGGTGACCTTGCCGCCGCGCACCGGGACATCGGCGACGAAGACCCGGCCCTGGTCGGTGAGCCGGTACAGCGCGACCGTGGAGAGCCCGGACCAGCCGCGGGGCAGCCGCCAACTCCCCTTACCGCCCTGGGGGTTGTAGTGGTAGAGCTTGGCGGGGTCGGTGGCCTTGCGCGGCTCCCAGGGAAGCAGATAGCTGCCCCCGTCGTAGACGACACGGCCGTCGGTCACGATCCGGCGGGTGCCGCCCGTGTCGGAGACCGTCGTCGCGCTCTCCCCGAAGAAACTGATCTCGTGCTCGCCCCAGGACTTGATGGGATAGGCCTGGAGATACTTGGCGGGCAGTGAGTCGGTCCAGATCAGATCGTAGAAATACGACCAGTCCGTCTTGCCGACCCAGCCCTCGAAATTGCCCATGCGGGCAATACCCAGAAGGGTCGGCCATTTGTCGGCGAAAACATCCTTCTGGTGATTCCGGACGAAGCGGATGAGCCGGGAATTGATGCCCCGCGAGGTATCGGGACCGTAATCCGTTTCCGTCGCCCAGTGCGACCAGACGGACGAGCGCTCGAAGCCGTGCCCCCACTCGCTGGTGACGATCCAGCCCTGCTCGCGCAGGGTGCGCTGCAACCGGTCGGAGGTCCATCCGGACTCGCGGAACACGTCGATGTAGAGGGCGTTGAGCGCGCCGTCGGCCTCGTCCCGCAGATCACCGAACCGCTGGGCGATGTCACCCGAGACCAGGTCGCGCCGCTGATCGATGCGATAGCTCTGATCCAGCCAGTCCCACTGCTCATTGCCCTTGTCGACGAGCTTCTCGGAGAAGGCGTTCGCGACGGGATAGGACTCCGTGGCATTCACATGCACGCTGAAGTCGCTGTTCCACTTCTTGCCTTCCCTGACCAGGGTGTTGAGGTCGTCGAGGCCGCCCGCGCGCGTGTTGTAGTTGCCCGCGTAGTCGGGGTGGGCGGAGTCGTGGCCCTCGGACTGGTAGCCCTTGAGCAGCGTGTACTGCCGCAGGCCGTCCGTGGCGAGGTGGATCCGCTTGACGTTGTCGAGGGTCGCGAGGAACGGATTCGTGGCCTGCGAGGCGAAGTTGAACGGGATGTGCGGGACGACGCGCAGATGCTGCTCGTCCGCGCCGAGCGGCTTCACCATGATGTCGCGGAACGCGATGGCGGCGTCCTGCCAGTCGACCTTGCCGTCGCCGTTGCGGTCGCCGGTGATGACGACGGTGGCGTACGGCAGTGGTTCGGTGTCGCCGACGGCGGCGGTGGCCGCGCGGTGCGTCCACTGGCCGGGGGCGAGGCGGGCCTCCACGTAGCCGCTCTTCCTGACGGTCTCCCGCCGGAGCCTGCCGTTGTCCCAGGTGGTCCCGGCCTCGGTGGTGGGCTTGTCGTAGACGGTGTTGGTCTCGACGGCGCCGCCCAGCGTGTCGTGCGCGACGACGGCGTAGGCGCATCCGGTGGCCGCTTCCGCCGCGGTGTCCGGGGTCGGCTTCACCTCCGTGTCGCCGCTCTTGGCCTTGTCGAGCTGGACCTTGGCGGCGAGGAGGGTGGCGCCCGGCTGGTCGCTGCGTACGGCGAGGAGGGTGAGCCCGGGGATGCGCAGCGTGCCGACGCGCAGGGCATCGGTGTCGTCGATCTCCGTCACGCGCCAGTGCACCTGGCGCCCCTTGAGGGCGATCTCGACGGTGAGGGAGGTGCCGCCGCCGAGCGCCAGGACGTATGCGACGCGGTCACTCCCCTGGTGGGTGACGGTCACCGTCGGGGTGTGCGGGACGTCGTCCACCAGCAGCGTGGTGACGGCTTCCGGCTGTGCGTGCAGGACCGCTTTGGATGCGCGGTCCGTGTACGAGACGACGCGGGGGAAGTCGGTGGCGACGCGCACCTCGAGGTCGGCGGAGCGAAGGACGGCTTCGCCCGCCGCCGCGGGCCGCGCCGACGCGGCTGCCGCGCCCCCGAGGCCGACGGCGGCGCCGACCCCGGCCAGCGCGCCCGTGGCGACTACGGCTCTGCGGCTTGGGCCGGACGTGTCTGACGGCTGCATGGCACCCCTCCGTGGGACGGATCTCGGTGCGGTCACCCTGCGCCGGAAGGGACGGGTGCGCC